>JADFLG010000004.1 GCA_022564545.1 Chloroflexota bacterium
GCAAATCCCCGGTACACGCTCGAAGATTAGAGGGGTTCCACGCTGATACCGGCAATCCAGGCGGAATGCTCGAAGCGGCTATTCACGTTGCGAAGCATGACCCGTCACTTGCCGGCATCGTGAAGCGGGCCCTGGCC
This sequence comes from Chloroflexota bacterium, assembly GCA_022564545.1. Taxonomy (GTDB): domain Bacteria; phylum Chloroflexota; class Dehalococcoidia; order Lucifugimonadales; family Lucifugimonadaceae; genus Lucifugimonas. The sequence goes on from JADFLG010000004.1 coordinate 138, forward strand.
GAGTAGTGTCCTGTCCTCCCTCCCTCGCAGGGAGGCGGGTGAACTGCCCCGGGTTTCATGGAGACTTTGTTTGTTGAGTCCCTGCCAGTGCGGGGACGGGTGGACTGTAGCAGCCCTTCGACTCGCTCAGGACGTGGCTGGCTTCGTACTCTGCCGGCGGCACATATCCGATAGCACTGAAAAGTCGGCGGTTGTTGAACCAGTCGACCCATTCCAGCGTGGCGAACTCAAGGTTCTCAAGGCTCCGCCACGGACCCCTTCGACGCACCAATTCTGTCTTGTACAGACCGATCACCGACTCGGCCATAGCGTTGTCATACGAGTCGCCCCGGCTCCCGACCGAAGTCACCGCCCCCACCTCGGCCAGCCGGTCCGTGTACCGGATCGAGAGGTATTGCACACCCCGATCTGAGTGATGTACAAGTCCATCGTCTGGTTCTCGTTCCCAGAGCGCCTGCTCGAGTGCGTCGAGGGCGAGGTCGTCGTGCAGCGAGCGCGACGCTCGCCATCCGACGATGAGGCGTGAGAATACGTCGATGATGAAGGCCACGTATGCGAAGCCCGACCAGGTACGAACGTAGGTCAGGTCGGCGACCCAGAGACGGTTCGGGGCGGACGCCCGGAAGTTGCGATCCACCAGGTCGGCGGGCCGTTCGGCCGTATCATCGGACATCGTGGTCCGCCTGGCCTTCCCCCGCACCGCTCCCTTGAGTCCCAACTCCCGCATCAACCGCTCCACGGTGCAGCGCGCCACCTGGACGCCCTCGCGGTGCAGTTGGCGCCAGAGCTTGCGGACGCCGTAGACGCCGAACTGCTCGGCGTGGACGCGCCGGAGCTCCACCTTTAGTGCCCCGTCGCGGACATGGCGCGCCGAGGGCGGCAGACGCCGCGCACCATAGTAAGTGGACGGGGCGAACTGCAATACACGGCAGATCGGCTCGACCCCGAAACGGTCCCGGTGGGCATCGATGAAGCCGGTCATCACGGCAGTCGCGGGTCGAGCTCCCGCGCAAAAAAAACCGAGGCCGCCTTCAGGATCTCGTTGACCCGGCGCAACTCCAGGTTCTCACGCTCAAGCTCACGGAGCCGCTCCTTCTCCTCAGTTGTCACGCCCTGACGCACACCCGAGTCGACCTCGCCGCGACGTATCCACTTGCGCAGCGTCTCAGCAGACATGCCGCACTTCGATGCGATCGAGGTGATCGCCGCCCATTCTGAGGAATACCGGTCACGATTCTCCCGCACCAGCCTCACCGCCCGATCGCGCAGCTCTACGGGGTATCTTGTCGATCTTGTCATCACTCCATCCTCTCAAGGATTAGAGTCTCCAACTTTCCCGGGGCGGTTCACCCACTTGTGGGTGCGGTCGCGGGTGAAAGTTTTCGACCGTGGCATAAACTACTCAACCGCCAAAAAAACCCCTGTCATTGCGAGGAAGCCCCTGGCTGACGTGGCAATCGCTATCCAAACCGGCAGCCCGATCGACTAAACCAGCGTTATCCTCACCTGAGCACAGGGCCGCTCCGGTCCTTCGAGCCGACCGGGACACAGGTGAATATGGAGCACCCGCTCACCCGCGGCCCAATAATTAACCTGTAAGGAACGAGCACATGTATCTGGGAACACAGGGGCAACCTGATGACGAAGACGAACTGAAAGTGCTGAGCCAGCTCGGCGTCAATCACGTCTCGTCCGACCCGCCAGGCCACTGGACAACGTGGGACCGGCAGGCGTTCGAGGCCCACCGGGACCGTCTTGCCGGGTTTGGGATAGAGCTGGACATGTCGCTGATGCCGCTGGGCTCGCGCGCCGCGTTCGAGAACGACGCATCTCACGTGTTCCTTGGCCCGAGTGACGAACGAGATCGGGAGATCGACCAGATCTGCCAGCTGGTTGAAGCCGCGGGCGCCGCCGGAATCAGGGCGCTCCGTTACAACATCACTATCCTCGGACACATGCGGACCGAGCCCCGGTACGGGCGCGGCGGGGCGCAGCTTTCATCGTTCGATTACTCGAAACTGAACCAATCGCTGGGAGAGTTCGAAGGCGGTGCCGCCAATGCTGACGAAATGTGGGGGCGCATAGACCACTTCCTGGGCAGGGTGGTCCCGGTCGCTGAAGCGAGCAAAATACAGATGGCGTGTCACCCACAGGACCCCGGCATCGGCGACAGGCTCTACCGCGGCGTTGCGCGCGTGATGGGGACGGTCGAAGGGCTAAAGAAGTTTGTATCGATGCACGAAAGCCCGTTTCACGGCCTCAACTTCTGCCAGGGCACAGTATCGGAAATGCTCGAGGACCCCGGTGAGGATATCTACGACGTAATCCGATACTTCGGCGAGCGAGAGAAGATTTTCAACGTCCATTTCCGCAACATTAAAGGCGGATTTCTCGACTTCACCGAGGTCTTCCCCGACGAGGGCGACATAGACATGCTGAAGGCCCTCAATGTCTATCGCGAGGTAGGCTACAAATACATGCTGATGCCCGACCACGTACCCGGCATCGCAGGCGACAACGCAAGAAGAGTCGGCTTCGCATACTGTTACGGCTACATCAATGCGGCTCTGCAGGCGGTAAACAATTGACCGACGCCAATCGAAAAGCGTTCCTGTACAAGACCGGCACGTCCGAAGCCTCGGCTGCGATTCTGGCGGTGCGCATCATCGTTGGCCTGCCGATTGGCCTGGTCGCCGGTTTCGTCGGCAACATCTTTAACAGCATTGCGGTTCCCTCCCCCGTCCCGGGTGATATATCGGCGTTCCTTGCGCGAATGGCCGTTATCGGAGCGTTCGCCGCTACAGGCGCAATGATTGCGTGGTTCAACCTGTTCGAATCGAAGCGCGGCGCGCTGCTCGTATGGTCGGTGGCCGTCGTTGGAGGAGTGCTGGGTGCTCTAGCCGCGTACTACATCGGCGACAGATACATCGACCACCCCGATGTGTACATCCTCAATCAGCGCCTTTCGCAGGCCGTGCTGTTTGGCGCTGCACTCGGAGCAAACGTGATGTCGACCGTTCTTGCCATCGCAACATCACGGCTGGCCAGATAACTGTGAGCCCGACAGTTGAAAGCTCTTCCGGTCCGGTCGGAGACGCCCCCCCCCAAAAAAAAAGACGCCCGCATGTCTGCCATCGTCCGCACAACCGGAGAACACCTATGTTGGTGCCAGCAGTCTGACGGCGAACCTCGAACAATTTGCGGGTCTTTGAATCTGGCTTCAGCACATCTTGTTGTCGATTGACACCCCATTCGACACCCATGTATGGTGCGCCACGTCTGGGGCAGTGTGCAGCCAGCATCTGTTGACAACCGGTGCGTGGGTCCGCTCCTCGGCCTGCTCATCGGCAGACGTGGTTCGGTCAGCGGTATGGTTCTCGGGCACGGTCTCGCTCCTTCATCTGGAATCTATCCCAGGGAGCTCAAACACGCCGATCTCTCTCTTATTTCAGGCCTGAAATCCGTACCACTTTTGCTGCTGGCCTGCACACGTGATAAAGTCCCGCAAAATGCCATTGATTCTCATTGATGCAATCGGACAGTTCCGGTTGGGTGAGCAGCGCAATGGAAGGCTATTTTTGGAGAGATCTGACGGCACCAGATACTTTGAGGATCTGAAAAGTGACGCATTCACACATCGTGATGAGGCACACGGGAGGCTAAGAATGAGATTTGAGATCAGTAGATTGAAATTCAAATGGTTGCTCCCCGCATTAATTGCCGGGGCAACGCTGGCCATCGTGGCCTGTGGGGGTGAAGCCGCCACCACGATTGTCGAGACCGTCATCGTAGAAAAACAAATTCCTGGAGAGAGGGTCGTCGAGACTGTAATAGTAACGATAAAAGGCGATACGATCGTAGTGACCGCTACTCCTGGTCCCGCCAGTGATGTTGCGCCACCTGGCGCGCCATCGGGCACGCTAACGGTCGCCTGGCCAGCGGTCTTCTCGTTCGTCGGCATTCCATCGGCGAATGGGGGACGGCAGGGTGAGCGTCTTGTGTGGCTTGGAATACACGAAACTGCTAACCGCATGAATGCCGCCGCTCAGATCGTCCCGCATCTTGCTGAGAGCTGGGTTATCTCGACAGACGGCCTTCGCCAAACTGTAAAGTTCCGCCAGGGTATCCAGTTCCATGGGGGCTGGGGCGAAATGACGTCTGCAGACTGGAAGTGGACGGCAGACGACCAGTGGCAGGGGAAACCGACCTCCAACCACGGTGGTCAGTTTATAGCGACGACTTACCTTGATGAAACGAGGATTATCGACAAGTACACCATCGAGTTCGTTCTGAACACGCCCAACTCGTTCTTCAAGGAGTACTACGGCAGCATTCGTGATGACGTCGCACTCGCGGTTTACAGTAAGAACCGGGTGGATACCCTGGGCGTCGAAGCGGCTAAGACAGAACTGCCGGACGGTGGTACCGGCCCGTACATGGTTGACAAGTGGATATCCGATAACGAGATCGTGATCAAGGCGTTCCCGGACTACTGGGGCGATCAACCCGAGTACGAAACGATCAAAATCGTCCAGATATCGGAGCCATCGACCGTCCTTGCCGCCCTTGCGACTGGCGAGATCGACGCCTCAAAGGTGGCGGTAACCCAGCGCAGCCGCGTTGAGGCCGACGGGCTTGAGGTCCGCAGTGCGGGGCTCGGTTTTGCGAGTTTCACCGTTTCCGGACAGTTCTGCTTTACCGAGTACCTGGGGGAGACGATACCAACCCGGCCTGGATACGATCCGACTCTCCCATGGGTAGGCGACTGCAACGATCCTGCCTCGCTGGAGACGGCGAAACAGGTGAGGTTGGCTTTGTCCATGGCTATCGACCGGCAGGCTCTTGTTGACGTGATCGCGGGCGGTGAAGGCCGGCCGAGTTACGTCCAGATGCTGCAGGGCTTCTTCGCCGACCGTTACATGCAGCCAGACTGGGTTGTTCCTTTCGATCCCGAAGGTGCCATGAAGATCATCTCGGATGCCGGGTACCCTAACGGGTTTGATTTCCAGCTCGTATGCAGTTCGGCTGGTCACCCGCTGCTCAACGAGTTCTGCGATAGCGTAGCCGGGATGTGGGATGCCATCGGCCTCACGCCTAAAATTCAACGGATAGCCGATGACGCGCTCCGCGTGCAACTGGTTGACCGTTCGTTCAACGGGATCAGGATCGGCGTCGGGACTGGCGTCACACCGATTCCAGAGGCGAGAGGATTCGGTGAAAATCCGCTGTCGGCGTACAACTCCGGGTACGAAGTTCCCGGGTTGCTGGTACATGTAGCTGCGGCGGCCCTCGCAACTACGCCAGCCCAACTCGACCTGATTCGAAACAGGCAGTACGCGTGGGCGTTTGATCAACAGCTGAACGTCCCGTTGATCGAATTCAACGAAATCTACGCCGTCAACTCCGACAAGATCGGAGAGTGGCCGAGAACACCGTTCAATGGTCACGCGTCGGAACTGATGGACTTTGAGCACCTGCAAAAGCCTCGTTAGTTGAACTAACAACTGTGGCAACTTCAGGTGCCACAGTAAGTGATATGTCGGCTGCGGTCCTCCAGGCAGGGCCGTGGCCGATATGGTCTTTCAAATCGGTCGTACACGTCCGATGTCTATGTCAGGACCCCGCAACTACGAACGACATGGCGGTTTACGTTGCTCTCATTTCTGAGAAAACGATTGATTACGTCACTGATCGCGGTATTTATCGTAACGGTCGTAATATTCGTTCTGGCCCGCCTGCAGGGTGATCCCAGGACGCTATACACAGACGAGAACCTGTCCAAAGAAACATACGATGCCCTGGGAGCGGAACTTGGTCTGGATAAGCCGCTTGTTTATCAGTACTTTATATTCATTCGAAAAGTGGCGGTCGGTGATCTCGGGAAATCTATCCACCAGCACCTGCCAGTATTCGATATCGTGCTCGCGCGGCTTCCAGCCACGGCAAAACTGGCCGCCGCTGGATTCCTGTTCTCGGTAGCTGTCGGTGTCCCACTGGGTGTACTTTCGGCCGTCAAGCGTGGGTCGGGGTGGGATCTGGCGGGCCGTATGTTCGCGGTCCTCGGTCACGCGCTCCCGTCGTTCTGGATTGCCATCATGATGATCTTCATCATCTCGGTGAAGCTGGATCTGTTGCCTACCTCTCGCGATGGTGGATTCGATCATTTCATCCTGCCGTCGATTGCACTGGGATGGGCGGCTGCGGGCGGTCAGATGCGTCTCGTTCGCTCGGCGATGCTCGAGGTGCTCGATTCGCAGTATGTGATGCTGGCCCGTGCCAAAGGCGTGACCAAGGAGAGTGTGATTTTCAAGCACGCTCTGAGAAACGCCATCCTGGCACCTCTCACCTTTGCGGGGTTGACTCTGGGAGGCCTTATCACGGGTGCCATCATCACAGAGACTGTGTTCGCGTGGCCGGGCCTGGGATTGCTGGCAATTAATGCAGTTACGTCTTCTGATTACGCCGTTCTGCAGGGCGTGATGATTTTTATCACGTTCTTCTATTTATTTGTTTCTTTCGCAGTCGACATGATTTATGCCTGGGCAGATCCGAGAATCCGTTATGGATGATTCCCAAAATCTCGAATCCGTGGACGTGCTGACCGGGGCGCCGCCGAGTCGCAAATTCAGAGTCCATCTGCGATACCTGCGATTCTTGCGCACTTACCCGATCTTTTCCGTTGTGATTCTTTCAACCCTCGTATTTGCCGCGGTGACTGCTTCCTGGATTGCTCCGTTCCCTGAGCGGTACGGGCAGCTGCGTGACCGGCACGCGGAACCGGCGATATTTGGCGGTGAAGGAGGCCATCTGCTGGGCGCGGACAGTGTTGGTCGAGACATCTATTCCCGGTTGCTTTTCGGAGCCCGGGTTTCACTGATTATCGCCGTGGGCACAATACTCATCGCGGGGTCGTTCGGCACCACACTGGGTCTCATCTCGGGTTGGTATGGAGGATGGATTGATGAGGCGATAATGCGCCTTGTCGACGCCATGAACGCCATCCCCGTGATTTTAGTCGCGCTCGTACTCGCGGTGGCGGTCGGGCAGAGTTTCTGGCTTTTGCTTGGCATTTTGTCAGTGGGACTATGGCCGGGTTTCGCGCGCCAGGTGCGGGCTGAGACGCTGAGTCTCAAGGAGCGAGATTATGTGGATATGGCAAAGGTGGGGGGAGCCTCCACCGGCCGAATCCTCTATCGCCACATCCTGCCCGGACTGTTCAGCACTGTCGTCGTTGTCTCGACCAACCTGGTAGGCACGGTGATCCTGGCGGAAGCAGGATTGAGTTTCCTTGGGGTAGGAGTCCCACCACCAACGCCGTCGTGGGGCGGGATGATCGCGGACGGCCGCCTGTATCTCACCGACGCATGGTGGGTAAGCGCATTCCCAGGCATTGCCATAGGGCTCACGGTTACCTCACTGGTTTTCCTCGGAGACTGGCTGCGCGACCACCTCGATCCGCGACTACGCCAACTGGAATAACGAGGAATAACCCGGAATAGCCAGAAACCAGAAATAACACGTCTGCCTGCGACTTGAGGGGCAGATTCGCAAATACCAAGGGAGGATTATCGTGAAGGTCACAGATGTTCGAGCTGAAGTCTACCGCTGGCCCCGGCGCACGCCCATCACGAATGGACTGTACACGTACACCCATTCCGGAATCAACGCGGTCTTCATAGAAACTGATGAGGGAGTAACCGGAGTGGGGTTGGGATCAGGGATTCAGGATGCCCCCAAGGTTGGCGTGGCGATTCTTGAGCATCTCAAACAGCACATCATCGGCAAGGACCCCCTGGACATAGAACGGCACTGGCATGAGATGTGGCGCCCCAAACTGGTGGGGCGTCGCGGAATCACGACGCGCGTGCTCAGCGGGATTGACATTGCCCTCTGGGACCTCAAAGCGAAGATCGCTGGAATGCCGCTGTACAAGCTACTGGGTGGATTCACTAACTCAGTCGACACCTACATCGCCGGGGGCTATTACGAAGAGGGCAAAGGACTCCGTGAACTGGCTCTCGAAATGGAGCGCAACATTGAGCTTGGCGCCACTGCTGTAAAAATGAAAGTAGGCGGTGTACCAATTAATGAAGACGTCGAGCGTGTGCGCACGGTGCGAGAAGCTGTCGGACCTGACGTGAAGGTAATGGTCGATGCAAACAACGCTTATCGTCACTACCAGGCCATCGAGTTTGCCCGGAAGGTAGAGAAGTACGATGTGTTCTGGTTCGAGGAGCCTGTAGAGCCCGATGATTACATTGGCCAGCGCGAAATCACCAGGGCAACGGGGGTTCCTGTGGCTGCCGGTGAGAACGAGTACACCAAGTACGGATTCCGGGACATGATTAACCACCGGGCCGTAGACATTCTCCAGCCAGACGCCTTGATCCTGGGCGGCATAACGGAATTCATGAAGGTCGCCGCACTTGCGCAGGCAAACGACCTGGATATAGCGCCGCACGGCAATCAGTACGTCCATATCCACCTTGTTGCCGCGATACCAAACGGACTCATATTGGAGTATTACCGCGACTCGGTCGATCCGATGCACGGGAAGATCTACAAGGATGAACTGGAAATAAAAGACGGTCGTGTATACGCGCCCGACAGGCCGGGACTCGGCATAGAGATAAACAGGGAGGCACTCGCTGAATATCGAGTGGCGTAACCGTAGCAACTTGGCGTCAGTACGTCTCGTTCTCGATTGACACCTCGTTCGGCACCCATGTATGGTGCGCCACGTCTGGGACGGTGTGCAGCCAGCATCTGTTGATACCCGGTGCACGGGGGCGCGCAGTTTTTTGACACTGATTTTGGAACGTGCCAATAAGGGGCGAAATATGCACCAATCTCATTACATTCGGACCGTCGGCCTGCTGGTATTTGCTGCTCTGGCAGCTGCCGTAATAGCGGCCTGTTCGACCGAGACGATTGTCGAACGAACGGTGATCGTCGAAATCGAAAGAGAAGTTCCCGGACCCGTACAGACGGTGATCGTCGAGAGGGCGATCAAAGGGGACGAGATCATCGTTGAACGAACGGTGATCGTCGAAAGACAAGTCGAAGTTATAGTCGACCGCACGGTCGTCGTGACAAAAGCGGGCATCCCGGTCACGGTCATCGTTGTGGCGACGCCAGTGCCTGAAGCGGAAACCTTCTTCGGCCTGCCACTTCCAGTTGTGCCCGAAAATGTCGGCACCGCGCCGGCACCGCAATCCGCTACGGGTTCCATCGTCGTCCGCGCACCGCTCGAGCTCCGCATCTCCGGTCTACCGGAAGAAGGTGGCGGCCTGGGCGTGAGCATAGTCGAAAAGTTTTTCACCACCGATAAAGGTGGAAACGCAGTAAACCTGCTTGCAGAATCCTGGGTGCTTGCTGACGATCTCTCCTCGCTCACCATCAGCCTGCAGAAGGGCGTTCAATTCCACGGTGATTTCGGAGAGATGACGGCAGACGACGTCGTATGGTCGTACAACCGTGGCAACCCCGGGACCAACCCGGTATCGGTCACTGACGGTGGGTCGAACTGGATCTCCTTCCTTGGCAACAACGAAGTAGTCGCAATCGACTCTCACACCGTGAAATTCACGATCGCAACGTTCGACCCACGCTGGGCCACGTTTTTGCTTGGCCAGTCAGGCCTGAGCCTGGCAGTCAACAGCAAGGCGGCCTTCGATCAGATGGGCGAAGACTGGGCGCGCGAGAACCTGATCGGCACCGGGCCATTCAAGGTCGACAACTACTCTCGTGACGACATCCTGGAGCTCTCGGCAGTGGAAGGTCACTGGCGGATCACCCCGGATGTCAAGTTCTACACAGCACGGTCCATCCCGGACGAGGCGGTTGCAGAAGCCGCGCTGAAGACCGGTGCAGTAGACATTTCGGAAGTTCCGCTTCGCAACATGACCGCGATGCAAAAAGCCGGATTCATCGTGATCGGTGCGGGGGCAGGAAGCTTCCACTCGATCTCGTTCTCAGGAAACTACTGGGAGAGTGAGCACTTCATCACCGGTGAACCCCTGCCTTCCGCCTTCGGCAACGGAACTTTCAACGATTCCCCGTGGATGGCTCGAAATGACGGCGAACATGAAGAGGAAATGGAGAACGCTCGACTCGTGCGAACGGCTCTCTCACTTGCGATCGACCGTGAGTTGATCTCGGAAGTCCTGTTTGCCGGCGCTGCGTGGCCGAACTACGTATACGGTGCCGACATCAACAACCCGAACTGGCAGGACAAGTGGGCGACTCCGTACGACCCGGTCCTTGCAGGTCAGTTGCTCGACCAGGCCGGATACCCGAAAAACGACAAAGGGATCCGGTTCGAAATGCCGTTCTTCATCAGGATCGGTCGGGGTGACGAGGAAATTGGCACTGCCGTCGTAGGCATGTGGCGAGAACTCGGCGTGGACATGCAGGAATGGAAGGCCCAGTACCAGACGTACAGGCCCAACCTCGTCGGTCGGACGGCTGTCGCTCCGTGGATTCACTCCGCGGGTGCCGAAAGCCCCCAGGCTCCCTGGGACTGGCCGGTTATGGGTAACTCAGAGTGTTCCCGTGGTCGCGGTGGATTCAACATTGGTATCGAAATTCTCGAACTCTGTGAGTTCTTCGTCGCCATGAGCGCCGAGGGTGACATTGCCAAACGCATCGAGTTGCGGAACGCCAACGTTGAGTTCCTTGCGTTCTGGATGCCGGTCATTGGCACAGTCGCACGACCTAACGTGGCGCTTGCCAACCCGAACAAGCTTGAATCCTGGGACATGCCGCTGAACATTCGTGAAGCTGCAACGCACCATCCCGAGTTCATCAAACTCAAGTAAGGTGTGAGTTCGAAATAATCATGGAGTGCGGGGGCGCATTGATTGCGCCCCCGCACTCCATGTTTTTGTCTCTATCACTCTAGTCGGGGTAAACGGATTCCTGATCGATGAGAAATTTCCTGGCACGCCGCCTGATGTTCTCCGCGCTGTCTATGATCGTCGCATCAATGGCGGTCTTCGGATTGGCCCACGCCAAGGAAGACCCGATCAACCTGTTCATACAGCCCGGTTACTTCATGGCCCCCGAAACACTTGCCGCCCTGAAGGCAAAATGGGGCCTCGATAAGCCGCTTGTCTTGCAGTACCTGACATGGGCCGGGAACATGTTGCGCGGCGACCTGGGCGACAGCGTCCAGCAAAGTCGGCCCGTCACCACAATCGTCGGAGAAAAATGGGGAGCGACCGCACAGCTCGCGATCGTTGCCTGGATATTCGGAACGATCACGGGGATCCCACTCGGCATCCTCTCGGCACTGAAACGAGGATCGCCGACCGATTACTTCGCGCGCGGCTTCGCCCTGTTCGGGCAATCATTGCCCGCCTTCTGGGTGGGCCTGGTCGGCATCTGGATATTCGCCGTCTACCTGGGCTGGCTCCCTGTCTTCGGTCGTGGCGCCGGCCTGCCCTTCTTCGAACAGGCCAAGCACTACGTGCTGCCGGTGCTCGTGCTCGGTTGGGGACCGATGGCCGGGTACATGCGCATCACACGCTCGGCAATGCTCGAAGTACTTGATTCCGAATACATCAAGTTGGCCCGCGCAAAGGGCGTCTCTGAACGATCTGTCATCTGGAAGCACGCCCTGAGGAACGCCATCATTCAGCCACTCACCATCGCCACCCTACTGCTCGCGGGCTTCATGGACGGTGCCGTACTTGTCGAGGTGATCTTTGCCTGGCCCGGTGTCGGACGCGTTGCGGTCGAAGCTGTCAACTCGAACGACTTCATGCTCATAACCGGCACAGTATTCATATTTACGGCGCTTTACCTCTTTATGAGCCTCGTTGCCGATCTCCTGTACACAGTCGTCGATCCAAGGATCCGCTACGCATGATCTCGCAATCCGAAAGCACGGATTCGACCACCGTCCCTGCCCGGTTCACACTGACAAGGATCCCCAGAGCATCCTGGCGGTTCATTCGTCGCTGGCCCGTTATTCCCGTGGTCATACTTTCCGTCCTTCTTATCTTTGCGGTATTCGCACCGCTGATCGCAACGAACGACCCGAACCACCAGAACCTGAGGAGAAGCCTGGCCCGGCCATTCTGGTACAACGAGTACTACGAGACCGACCCGCTCGGCCAGAAGCTGGAAAAACGCCACATCCTTGGGGCCGACAAGTTCGGTCGCGACGTTTTCAGCAGGGTTGTATTCGGCACGCGCGTGTCGCTTGCAGTCGCAATCGTCTCAATGGCAAGCGGCACGATACTGGGGGCATGGGCCGGCATCACCAGCGGGTTTTACGGTGGCCTTTTCGACGAGCTGATGACGCGGTTCGTCGACGTCTGGAACGCGCTGCCGTTCCTGTTAATCGCGTTGGTCGTTTCGATAACGGTCGGCCAGGGCGTAATGATCATGATGGTGCTTTTGATAATGCTCACCTGGGTCGGCCTCGTCAGAAACGTGCGCGCGGAGGTTCTGAGTTTGAAAACCCGCGACTACGTGCTGGCCGCCAGAGTAGCCGGCGCATCCGATATAAGACTCATGTACAAGCACATCCTGCCGGGTGTGTCCAACCTCCTGCTCGTGCTCGCAAGCCTCCGGGTCGGCGGCCTGATCCTCACAGAAGCTGCTCTCAGCTTCCTCGGGGTTGGCATCCCCTCGCGGATACCGTCCTGGGGACAAATGATCAGCGACGGTCGCGACACCCTCGACGAGGCCTGGTGGATTTCGTTCTTCCCGGGCCTCGGAATCTTTTTGACTGTAATGTCGATGAACTTCCTCGGCGACTGGATTCGCGACCGGATGGACCCACGACTGCGCCAGTTGGCCGACTGAGAAACTGTCTCATGAACTCCCTCTCCGCGGGAGAGGGTTGGGGTGAAGAGGAGTGGTGCTGAGTGGCCAAGCCTCCTTCGACAATCTCAACTCTGTCGCCGACGGCATTCTCCCTCAACCTGTGCTCCTCCCGAGGGAGAAGGAACTGCCCACGCATGCTCGTCGGGTCCGCATCTGGGACCCGCTCAACATGATTACCCTCAAACAAACCGCCCGACATCAGAAAAAGGAGTAACGACCAATGCCAGGCTACGATCTGCTCATCAAGGGCGGCCACGTTATCGACGCGGCAAACAACGTTGACGGCGTGATGGACGTTGCCGTCGCGGGCCGTGTTGTCGCCGCGGTCGAACCAGACATCCCCCAATCAGAGGCCCGTCGCGTCGTCGATGCATCCGGCCTCTACGTCACCCCCGGCCTCGTCGACATTCATGCCCATGCGACCGGGTTTTCCGGAGCGATGTTCCCCGAGGAAATGTGTTTCCCGTACGGCGTAACGACCATGGTCGATTGCGGAGGTTCGGGCTGGAGGACGTTCGACCAGTTCAACAACGATGTGATCATGAAGACACAGGTGCGGGTGTTCGCACTCCTCAACATCGTCGGCCAGGGCATGGAAGGCGATGTCGAGCAGAACATCGACGACATGGACGCGGAAGCCACCGCCGCCAAAATCAGGCAAAGGTCGGACATTCTAGTTGGCGTAAAAGTTGCCCACTACCAGGGTCGTGGGTGGGAGTCGGTCGACCGGGGAGTCGAAGCAGCACGACTGTCGGATTCGTTCTGTCTTGTCGACCAGAACGCAAAGACAACACGCCCGTTCGACGAGATGCTAAAACGCCTCCGGCCCGGCGACGGGGTGACTCACTGCTTCGGCTACGGCAAGCCAATGATCGGCAACGACGGCATGGTCAAGCCGCACTACATCGAAGCCCGCGCACGCGGCGTCAAGTTCGATGTCGGCCACGGCAATAACAGCTTCTCGTTCTCAATGGCCGTTCCCGCTATCGAGCAGGGCTTCCCGCCCGACACGATTTCGACCGATATGCACCGCATGAGCCTGCACACATCGCGGGCGACCATGACCGAAGTCATGAGCAAGTTCCTGGCCATAGGCATGCCGATGGCCGAGGTAGTGGCACGCTCGACCTGGGAGCCGGCAAAATGGATCAATCACACCGAACTGGGAACGCTCACTCCCGGCGCGCCCGCCGATATCACGGTGCTCGAGTTCCAGGACCGGCCCAGCGGACTTTCAGACTCCGGCCCCACCGGCTACCGCATCATGAAGGCCGAGGGCAGGCTGATCAACCAGTTGACCATCAAAGACGGAACGGTGCGTTTCGACTATGACGGACTTTCAAAAGACGACTGGGCCGAAACCCCAACAACCGACCTGGATATTCCGTAAAGCCCCGGGTGGCAATCAACATGTGGAGGCAGAATTATCCCTCCGTCCTGGGAGGGAGTTAGATGTACTGCCCACGGACGTTGTTTACAGTTTGCAGGGAAGCGAGTGGCAGCAGCGCGCGTCCGTTTGTCATTGCGAGGAGTTCGACGACGTGGCAATCCTCCAAAGCGCGGTAGGGACATCTCAATCCTCGGCAAGGGCAGTGCTGGCAGGCTCGGTATGTCATCCTGACTTGGATACCGATTGCCACGTCGTCGAACTCCTCGCAATGGGCTTAATACTCAATTAAGTGTGATTTTGCAGACTCGTCTTCAGTTTGGCACAAACGTAAGATGTGACTGCGATCCATAAACCAGTTTAAGGATGAAGGTGTCATGTCCCCCAAAAACACTGTCCGCAGTGTGGGGCTATGGCTCTACGGAACGGCCACTATGTGAGCGGTCGCCAACGGTGGTTCTGTCGCACTTGTAGACACTCGTTTAGTTGGCGCGATCCAGCAGCACGTCGCAGACGGGAGAGGGCATGGTTTCGGCGGTGGATGGTGGAAGGGTATTCGGTCCGCCAACTGGTGCAGCAAAGCGGGCACAGCCGACCCTGGTTGCACCGCCTGATCGGCAGCTTCCTCGCCGATGCACCCCCAACACCGACCCTGGATCCTCAGACCGCCCGATACCTCCTCTTCGACGGGACATTCTTTCACCGACCTAACAGCATCGTCGTCCTGATGGACGGCCAGACTCGCACACTGGTGCGAGGGCAGTTCGGCGTCCGCGAGAACTCCCCACCGGAGCTGCGTGCGTTCTTCAAACCGATGATCAGTGAGGGCTTGCGCCCTCGTAGTTTCACTGTGGACGGCAACCCGCAGGTGATCAAGGTTCTCAAAGCCCTCTGGCCGGATACGGTCATCCAGCGCTGCCTGGTTCATATTCAGCGGCAGGGCTTGAACTGGTGCAGGAGATTCCCGAAAACGGCCTATGGCCGCCAGTTGCGACAGATCTTCCGCAAGGTCATCGGAATCACTACTGCTGCAGATCGAGATGCATTTATCAACCTCGTCGACGATTGGGAAGATCGGTACGGTGCCGAGATAGCAGATCGTAAAGAAACCGGTCGGGTTTTCAGCGACATAAAACGTGCCCGCAGCATGCTTCTACGTGCTCTGCCCGACATGTTTCACTACATCAACGACTCCAACATCCCGACCACTACAAACGGGCTGGAAGGGTACTTCTCTCGCCTGAAGACCCGCTACCGTCAGCACCGAGGTCTAAGCCCCCACAGGAGGTCGAATTACTTCGCCTGGTACTTCCACTTTGCACCCAGGTAAATCACACTTAATTGAGTATTAAGCCCGCAATGACAAAGGGACGCGCGCTGGTGCCACTTGCTTCCCTGCAATCTGTAAACAACCTCTATGGGAAGTACGGCTGCGGACTCCTGGCAATGACGGCAATCTACGGGGTCCCCGTGCACCTGCCAGCGCTGTCTCAGCTCCGGCCCGCCCTAAAGGTCCTTTACCTCGGCCAGGATCTTCTCGACCGAGTCCTTCGCGTCGCCGAACAGCATCATCGTCCTGTCGAGGAAGAAAAGCTCGTTCTGGACACCCGCGAACCCCGTCGACATCGACCGCTTCATCACGATCACCGACGCTGCCTGGTCGACGTTCAGTATCGGCATTCCGTAGATCGGGCTCGACTTGTCTGTGCGTGCAGCCGGGTTGGTGACATCGTTCGCACCGATCACAACGGCAACGTCGGTCCGTTGAAATTCGGAGTTGATCTGATCGAGGTCTTTCAACTCGTCATATGGCACATTTGCCTCGGCGAGCAGCACGTTCATGTGGCCCGGCATTCGGCCCGCTACCGGGTGAATGGCGTAACGCACGCTGATCCCGCGGTCTTTCAGCAGGTCGGCCAGCTCACGGACCTGGTGCTGTGCCTGGGCGACAGCGAGGCCATAGCCCGGCACAAAGATCACCGACTGGGCGTATCCCAGGATGGTTGCCGCGTCCTCGGCCTGAATCGAGCGGACAGGACGGTCGTCGTCGCCGCCACCACCGACTCCGGTACTGTCCTCAACACCGAACCCGCCGAGCATCACATTTACCAGGGACCGGTTCATGGCCTTCGTCATAATCCTTGTCAGGATCAGTCCGGAAGCACCCACAAGTGAGCCGGCGATGATCAAGATGGTATTGCCAAGGGCGAACCCGGTTGCTGCCCCGGCGATGCCTGAATAGGAGTTCAGCAGGGCAATGACCACCGGCATATCGGCACCGCCAATCGGGACCACCACAAGAATTCCGAGGGCCAACGCTATTCCGGCGGCAATCAGGAACGGCGTGAGAGATGGGTCGGTCACAAGCCATACGGTCGAAGCAACCAACCCGATAAGAAGCGCGACGTTGATCACGTTGCGGATCGGGATCAGCAATGGTCGCGATGGAATGAATCCCTGGAGTTTCCCGAATGCGATGAAGCTCCCCGTGAGTGTCACGCTGCCGATGATGACGGAGGCCATGATCGTGATCGAGACGTTCTCGGCGATATCGACTTTCGTGTCGATCAGGTGAATCAGCTCGGCAGCCGCGACTACGGCCGATGCGGCCCCACCGAAACCGTTGAAGATCGCCACGAGCTGCGGCATCGATGTCATCTGGACTTTTCGGGCCGAGTAAGCGCCTATGCCCGAACCAACGATGACCCCGCCGAGGATCCATTCCCAGGACGCTATGTCGTTGCCAATCACGGTTGCCAGGACTGCCACCAGCATGGCGAGTGCCGACAGGCGGTTGCCGTTACGGGCAGTGGCTGGCGAGCCCAGTTTCTTGAGGCCGAGGATGAAAAGTATCGCGGCGACGATGTAAGCCGCATTAGTGAAGTCGATGTTGAACAGTGCTTCAGTGGTCATGACTTGCGCTCGTCACTTCGCCTGAACATTTTCAACATCCGGTCGGTGACCATGAACCCGCCGATCACGTTGATCATGGCGAGCCCAACTGCGATGGCCCCGAGGACCTGGCCCAGCAGCCCGTCGGCCTGCCCGGCCACCAGCAGCGCCCCTACGATGACGATGCCCGATATGGCGTTCGAGCCTGACATTAGCGGGGTGTGCAGCGTCGGCGGCACCTTGGTGATCACCTCGTACCCGACGAAAATAGCGAGCGTGAACACGGTTAGCGCAATAATCAGCGCTTCGGCGTCAAACATTTACCAGCGGCTCCCTTGTATGGTCCGGTGCCCTTGCCCGGTGCCTTTGCCCGGTCCGGCACCCTTGCGTTCCGCAGCAACTTCTGGGTCTGACCAGTCGTGGAATGGCAATACCAATTCGCTAATCACCCAGCCCGTGCCGGGCTTCACCTTCGTGAGCGACACAGATCGCGTCGATCACTTCATCCTCGAAATCGAGGATGAGCGTGCCCTCTTTCCTGTCGATGATCAGGTCGAAGAGCGCCATGATGTTTCTTGAATAGAGTTGGCTCGCATCGAACGGCATGGAACTGGGGACGTTAACCGGCCCGTTGATCGACACCCCGTTTACATCGACGATCTCTCCCGCGACAGTTCCCTCGACGTTCCCACCCGACTCTGCTGCCAGGTCGATCACCACGCTGCCCGGCTGCATCACCTCCACCATGTCGGCGGTCATCAGGAGCGGGGCAGGGCGGCCTGGAATCGCGGCAGTGGTAATCACCGCATCGGCTTTGGCAATGTGCTCCTTCAGGAACTCGCGTTGCGCCGCCTGCTCATCTTCGGTCTGTTCGCGTGCATACCCACCGGCGGCCTCGGCATCCTCGGCAGCCGGGGGCTGGATGAACTTTGCGCCCAGGCTTTCAACCTGCTCGCCAGCCGCGGCACGGACGTCGAATGCCTCAACTACTGCCCCCAGGCGACGCGCCGTCGCAATCGCCTGGAGACCGGCAACGCCAGCCCCGAGCACCAGGAACTTCGCCGGGGGAATCGTTCCCGCGGCTGTCATCATCATTGGCAGGTACTTGCCCAGCGAATTTGCCGCCAGCAGTACGGCCTTGTAACCGGCAATGGAGGCCTGGGACGAAAGGACGTCCATCCGCTGAGCGCGAGCGATTCGTGGGACCAGTTCCATGGCAAGTGCCGTCACCCCGGCCGAGGCAAGCGCGGAAACCCCCGCAGGATCGGTCCGGGCGTCCAGCAGGCCAATGACAACGCTGCCCTTTTTCAGCGCGTTTAGTTCGTCGGATGTTGGGGACTGGACGTGAACGAAAATGTCGACGGACCCGGCGATTTCGCCTGCCGGTGCTAATTTAGCGCCCGCCTTCGCATAGGTTGAATCTGGAAATCCGGCGGCGGTTCCGGCGCCTTCCTCGATATATACCTCGTGACCCGCCTTGACGAGACGTTCAACCGTTTCTGGCACCAGGGCCACACGGTGCTCGTTGGGATCTGACTCCCCGGGGGCGCCGATCTTCATTCACTGCTCCAGTCGAACATAATTTTGGTTCGCTCAAAATACGCCTGGCGACAACCGTCTGATGATATCTCGGGCAGTGGACGCACTGGTGTGTAATTGCCATCAAATCCGTGTCGAGACACTTACGTGTTACGGGTTGTAGTTGTAATTTATCGGTGTCCAATATTTACCGCCCTCACCGATCGGGTTGAATGGTGGAAATATCCCAGCATTTCGAGGAGCGACCTATGTATGTGATCAGACGTGTGTACGAAGTGAAACCCGGAACGGCACGGCGTGTGGCGACGCTGGTGAAGCAGCAAGGTGATGCCTATTCTTCCGCTGGCCAGCGTTCAGAAGTGCGTGTTTACTTCAACGGCGGCACGGTCCCCGGCGACAACAACCGTGTCTACATGGAATGGACTGATGAGACCATCGACTCACCGTACCGCGAGGGGGCAAGCGCGCCGGAAGAAGCGCGCGAATTCGGAGCGGAAATCCGTGAAAGCGTGGTCAGTCAGCACATCGAATTCTTCGAGATGATGATCCCTGCGAAAATGCAGGACGAATAACCTTCATGCTGTGGCAGCGCTACGGCGACCGGTTTATGAGCGCAACCAGAGAGAAGTCCTCCCCGACTTGAAGATAAAAGACATAACCGCGTTTCCGATACGGGTCCCGCGCGAGGACGAAGACGCCAAGAACGCCGACGCCGCCAAAAATGGGGCCGCCGCCAGAAATGAGACCGCCGCCAAAAATGAGACCGCCGAAGGCAAGCTCTCGCACCGTCCGCCTGTAATCGATTTTGGCGACTACTTCGTCGACGCAGAGACCTTCACCTCGATCTACTCGAAGCACCATGAAACGACGGTGATAAAGGTCGAGACCGATACCGGGATAGTCGGGTGGGGCGAAGCGCAGTCACCCGTCTCGCCGGGGACGACCGGGTCGATTATCGAGAACCTGGTACGTCCGCTGATACTGGGACGCGACCCGTTCGACATAGAGGCTATCTGGACCCGCAACTACGGTGCGATGAGGGAGCGCGGGCATCCGACCGGCTTTTATGTCGACGCTATCGGGGGGACTGATATCGCCCTGTGGGATATCGTCGGAAAGGCAACTGGCAAACCGGTTCACAAACTTGCCGGCGGTCGATATCGCGACAGGATAAAGCTCTACGTCGGGATCGGGGGCATCGACCCTGAAAAAGTTGCCGACATCGCCGAGGAACACGTCGGCTACGGCTACCAGGCGTTGAAGCTCCACCTGCTGCTCGATGCAGACGGCGTGGCAGAAATTGCCCGGGCGGTGCGCAAACGCGTCGGGCCCGGCGTCATGCTGATGTGCGATGTCCACATGAGGCAGTCGGTTGCGAGTGCCATCAAGCTCGGAAGGGAGCTCGAAAAACTCGATTTCGCCTGGCTCGAATCGCCACTTGTTCCCGACGACATTCCGGGCGCTGCAGCGTTGGCAGACGCGCTCGATATGGCGGTGGCGATTGGCGAGTGGAACCGGACGCGTTATGAAATGCGAGAGGCGTTCGAGAGGCGGGCCTTCGACATCGTAATGCACGATATCGCACGCACGGGCATTACCGAAGGCCACCGCATCGGAACTATCGCCGATACATACAACATTCCGGTCGCACCTCATGTAGGCGGCGGAGGAATCCTGTCGGTTGCGGCAACTGTCGAATACTCGGCTTCCTGTTCCAATTTCATGATCATGGAGCACAGCCATCACGCAAACGAGTATAAAAACGCGATCACTGCGGAGTATTTTGGCCCGAGCAACGGTTATTTCGAGGTGACCGGCAAACCGGGTCTCGGGATTGAGATCGATCAGTCCCTGGTCGAAAAATATCAAGTTTCCTGACAGAGGGTATGGGTGACCACTTGAACAAATACGAGTCGCCGTTTGTGCTCGCCGTGGACATCGGCAGTTCATCGGTGAAAGTCGGGCTGTTCGACGCCCTGGCCCGCAGTGTGCCCGGCATTGAAGAATCGGTCCCTCACAGCCAGACCGTCGCGACCGACGGGACTTCGGAAGAAGATGCGGACCAGATCAGGAACGCCGTGGAACAGGCGATCGACCGCGTTCTCGCGAAAGCGGGCGGGCTGGCTTCCGGGATAACCGGTGTGGGTTTCGACAGCATGGCGAGCACCATTCTCGGAGTGGACGCCGCCGGAGACCCGGTTACCCCCGTTTACACCTATGCAGACACGAGGTCCGCCCCCGATGTCGAACGCCTGCGAAACGAAATCAACGTCCCAATCGTTTACGACCGGACCGGTGTCATGCAGCACACGTCGTATGTGCCGGGACGGATCAGGTGGCTCCGGCGGACACGGCCAGAAATCGCGGCCCGTGTAGCGAAATACGTCGACGTATCGACCTACTTGTTTTCCAGGTGGTTCGGTCGCGGGGACGTTAAGGCGAGCTACTGTGTGTCGTCGTGGAGCGGAATGCTGAACCGTCACGAAATGTGCTGGGATGCCGGCCTGCTCGGCAGGCTCGGCATCGCGGAGGAGAACCTGCCTGAGTTAGCTTCATGGAACGTGCCGGAACGTGGACTTGCGGCCGAATATGCCGATCGGTGGCCCGCCCTCGGCGACCTGCCGTTTTTCCTGGCTGTGGGAGACGGTGCCGCGGTAAACGTCGGTACCGGGTGCATAGACGAGACCAAAGTAGCGCTTACGGTAGGTACCACGGGAGCCATGCGGGTCTTGAGCAGGGGACCGGCGCCGGACGTGCCAACAGGCCTGTGGGCCTACCGGCTTGGCACAGACCGCACGCTGCTCGGTGGCTCGTTCTCGGAAGGTGGGAACGTCGTCCAGTGGGCTCTCGACAACCTGCGACTCCCGCCGGTCGAAAAGCTGAACGAAGAATTATCGAAACTCAAGCCGGCCGAACACGGGATAAACGTTCTGCCGTTTATCGCCGGTGAACGGGCTACCGGCTGGTCGACGTCGGCGACCGGCGTGCTGGAAGGCGTCAGGGTATCGACAACGCCCATCGAAGTCCTGCAGGCGATGCTGGAGTCGGTCGCCTATCGGTTTGCACTGGTCGCCGACCTGCTCCTGCCCGGCGTGAAATCCGGGTATCAAATGATTGCCAGTGGAGGGGCCATCAAGAACTCCCCGTGGTGGCTTCAGACAATGGCCGACGTGCTTGGCGTCCCGGTCGGCGTTTCAGCTGAGCAGCAGGACACCAGTCGCGGAACGGCGATCCTTGCGCTGAACGCACTTGGCGTCTGGGACGATCTCGACACCCACCAGGCCCAGATCGCTGAAACTTACGTGCCTGACCCCGCGAACTCAGACATTTACGCGAGCGCCCGGGAGCGTCAGGCGAAGCTGTACTCAAAATTACTGGGGTAGCTATTCAGCCGAGCGGCCGGGCTCATCGGCGTGGCGTTCCACCCTTTCGGAGATGATTCTTGCCATGAGTTGCCGTATCTCCTGGATTAAATGATCGGACGGCGCGTCGGATTCGGGGGCCATCTCGGCCCGGTGCACCCACTCCCAGAGATCGTCGAGAGTTTCCCGCAGTTCCCGCGCGGTCATCATCCGGGTATCGATACTCTGGTAATCGGGCGGTGGTGGGAACTCTTTTTTGGCCATCGTTGAATTCTCGACGTACCGGCAAAGTGCTGGTTGTCCTGTGCCGGCGCATCACCGTCGGCCTGCGTGACCTGATCCAGGTCGTCCAGGCAAATACTACTCGCTTGACTTTTTTACAGCGTGGCCGCCAAACCCCCTGCGCATCGCAGCCAGCAGCTTACCGCCCAGGGGATCGGCCTGTCTCGACCTGAACCTTACCTGCAACGCGGCGGTGATCACCGGCGCGGGGACCGCCAACTCGATGGAGGCATCGACAGCCCACCGGCCTTCACCGGAATCGTCGACGTAGGAACTGAGCGAGTCCAGCGTCGGCTCCCGTTCCAGCTCATCGGCGATCAGGTCCAGCAGCCACGACCGGATCACGCTGCCCCTCCGCCAGTTTTCCGCTATCGCCCCGAGATCGAGCTCGAAATCCGTTTTGGCAGCGAGCAGCTCGAAACCCTCGGCATATGCCTGCATCATGCCGTACTCGACGCCGTTGTGGATCATCTTCGTATAGTGACCCGAGCCGCTGGGCCCTACGTAGAGGTTGCCGTCTGAATCGGGCGGAGCGAGTGTCTTGAATATCGGCCGGTTCCGGTCATAGGCCTCGCGGCTTCCGCCGACCGTCAGGCAGTAGCCGTTCGCAAGGCCCCACACGCCGCCGCTGGTGCCGGAATCGAGGAAGTCGACACCGCTCGCCGCCGCGTGTTCGGCCCGTCGTTGCGACTCCTTGTAGTTCGAGTTTCCGCCGTCGATAAGCGTGTCGCCCTCAGTGAGCAGTTCAACGAGATCGTTCACGGTCTTTTCGGTGATGTCGCCCGCCGGGACCATCACCCAGACCGTCCTCTGGGACTCCAACTGCTCAACGAGACCGGCCAGCGAGCCTGCCGGTGAAGCGCCCTGGTCTGCAAGCGATTCGACCACCGAAGAATCAGGGTCGTAGACAACAAGATCGTGTCCATCGTTCAGCAGTCTTTCAGTCATATTGCCGCCCATGCGGCCGAGGCCAACCATCCCGAGTTTCATCAAAGTGCTCCGCAGTGCTTACTGGTGCTCCGTAACGCGGCAACCGTCGTGTTAGCGCCGTTCACCCTCGTTCTATCAATTCAATCCTACGGTTAACAGTTTCGCTGAGTTTAGCTGGATCGTGCACGATCCACTGCCTGTCGATCCACGAAGCCGCCTCAATGGCCTGGCGTGAAAAGACGGTGCTCACGCATATCCATGCAGCGCCCGACGCAATGGCTGCCTTCGTCCCGATCGGCGAATCTTCGATAATTACAACTTCACCCGGGGCAACGCCAAGCCGGGACATCGCCTGCAGGTAAATTTCTGGATCGGGCTTGGGTTTCGTTATCAGGTCGCGGCCGACAATATCGTCCAGCAGCACACGGAGACCAAGTACATCAAGCACGCGCCTGGCTTCGTCGGTAAACGATGAAGTAGCGACCGCGATGGTCCGTCCGATCGACTTTTGGTGGCGCAACAGGTCGACGTTGTGCTGGTAGACGTTTGCCAGGAGGTGTTCGGGCGCACCGTGGTTCTCGCGGTACTCGTCCATCCGCAACTGGTGCAGCCCTTTCCAGAGTTCCCCGTCCGGACCTGGCGGTTCGAGCGATTCCACGAGGTCGAACTCGTCGATCATTTGCCGGCAGACCATCTCGTCGGTCGACCCGACAATTCGCTCGTACAGTTCGATCGCGCGGTGGTCCGGGATATTTGCGCCGGTGAGACCTCCTATGACCTTGGCGTATGAAAGGGCTTTGAGTCGCTCCGTGTCAACGAGAGTCCCGTCCAGGTCGAAAATGAACGCTCGGACCCGACCCTTTGCAGCAGATTGGGCAGACATGCGCGAGACAGCTACAGGGCCTTCGAAGCGGCACGCGATTTTTCGAATATGTCGTTCGATTCGTTCAGGTGCGAGGCGATCGCATCAACGGCCTCAACGCGTTCGATCAGTCCCTCGTTGAACCGCACCAGGTGCCTGTAGTACGCGCCGGGACCAATCAGCAGGCCATCGACGCCCTGAGTTCGCGCAGCCAGCCTGACGACTTTCTTTTCGTTTGCCAGGAGGCCCATTCCGACCTGTCCCGGGGCCAGATCGCCTGATACCACCAACAACATTCTCGTGTCGCTCCGGTCGTCAAGGTGTACC
This sequence comes from Chloroflexota bacterium, assembly GCA_022564545.1. Lineage (GTDB taxonomy): Bacteria > Chloroflexota > Dehalococcoidia > Lucifugimonadales > Lucifugimonadaceae > Lucifugimonas. The sequence goes on from JADFLG010000004.1 coordinate 24,556, forward strand.
TGCGCTGCGAGCGCTGCGGTGTACGTGTCGTCTGCGACCGGCTCGAATACCCAGGCTGCTGGATCGACGCCTGAGTCCTGGAGTTGCTGGACGGCGGCCAGCAGCAACATCGAGCGTGCTTCGGGCTCGCCGCCGTACATCTCGGTTTGTGTCGGTGTCGGGACCGCGTCTAACTCAATGAGCAGCGGCATTGATTCGTCGCGTGCCTTATCCGAAACGATTTTCAACCGCCCGAGGAGCTCGTTACGCGTCTCTTTCGGGCTATCCGGGTTTAAAGTCAACTGCACACCGGTGTAATCCACGTTCAGCTTGCCGAGGGAGTGCGCCCCGCTCCCCGGAGATGAGACGGTAGCCATCGACATGGCCCTGGCCCTGAGCAGTACGGATTCACCGAGGTCGCTGTCGGCCCACACCCCGACGCTCGACTTTGCCAGCCCATTCTCGACGGCGGCGGTAATGCCCTCGAAAACGACGCGTTTCAGGTCCGACGCCTGTTCGCGCTCCGCCGCCGACGGCTCGCCGGACGTGTTGAGCAGTTCTGCACAGAAGTCGACCCGATCGTCGAGCGCAACGATGAAGAGAGGGTTCGAATCCGTTGATGAGTCGTTCATATGGTGCTCTCCAGGGGGAGTCCCGTCTTAGTAACTATCTCAAAATACGCTGACAGGCGAAGGTATCAGCAGGTAGACGAGCATGTGTGATTAATTCCTTCTCCCCGGGGAGAGGGGGTTTTGAGATAGTTTCTTAGCCGAAAACTTGTTCTGTGGCATCTATAAGTTCTCTGGATGGTTTTTCGGTCCGGCTGTCCCCGAGTCGAATGGGCATTACCTTTTGACCACGTTCGGCCATTACAGCAAAATCGCCACCCGCCTGTGCTAAAGACAACTGTCCAAAAGTGTAACTTGCGCCGGGCACCGCCAGATCATCGTATTTCCCTGATACGAAGCCCAGTACAACAGCGTTTCGTGGCCCTCCCTTGTAGAGCTGGCCGATTGAGTGAAGATAACGGGGTCCGTAGCCAAAAGTTGTCGCCACGCCGGTCTTTTCGGATATGGCCCTGCGCAATGACGAGAAGGCCCCGGTCAAGTTTGCCGATTCGGGCAAAAACGCGATCAATGCAACGTAGGCGGGGGGTACGATATCTTCAAGTGAACGCAAGGCGTCGGCAAGTGGCACGGTATCCAGGTCCTGGTCGAGATCGGAGAGCAATTCCCGAGCCCTGATCTTGGCCGCCTCGACATCCGGTTGATCGAACGGGTAAATGTCCATTAGCGAAGCGGCGGCGGCTGTTGCGAACTGCCACCTGAAGAACTCGCCCGCGACCCCGTGCTTATCCGGGCCCGATGCCTTTACGACCAGCACGGGATGACCCGCCGATTCGAGTTCGCCGGCCGTCTGTTGAAATTGCAGTTCCTCACTTCTGGCCGTCTCAATCACGACGAACTGGCGGTCGTTGCCGTAACTTTCAGGCTGGAGCAGGGGTTCTCCGGCAATCGGGACCAGGCCTTTGCCTCCCTTGCCCGTCGATTCGGCCAGTAACTGTTCGACCCACATCCCGAAAATCGCATGTTCGGGAGGCGTGATGAGGGTGACCTTATCGCGTCCCTCGAGCGCATTTGCCGCCAGAAACGCCCCCAGTTGAAGACCGGGGTTGCCCTTTGCGTCACCCTGGCATTGCTGCGCCATGAGTGCCGCGGATTCTGCGAACCTGTGGAGGTCCATTCCTGCCGCCGCGGCGGGCATCATCCCGAAGGCGCTAAGTGCCGAAAACCGTCCGCCCACGTCTTCAGGGGTTGCCACCCAGGTGCCAAACTCACCGGCCCTTGCTCGCTCCGAGAGAGGCGTGCCCGGGTCGGTCAGGGCAACAAAATTCCGTCTGCCAGCCCCGGATCCTGGCGCAGGTGAGCTCGGGCCTGGCCCGGTCCCCGAGCCCGTCGCAGTTGCAATCGCGTACAAACTCGATCGGAAATGAGATTCAAGCGAAAGCGGCTCGACAGTCGTGCCCGACTTGCTCGAAACAAAGAACAGCGTCCTGGCGAGATCGAGCGAACCGGTCAGGCTGGCTATCGATTCCGGATTCACCGTGTCGAGGGCGCGAAGACGCAGTCCCGGTGCCCGCGGTTCATTCGATGGCGATGACGACGGCTGGTCCGCTCCCCCCGCGTGTCCTGACGCCGGGCCTGACTCTTTAAAAATATCGCTCAGGGTTAGCGGCGTCATGCTGCTGCCGCCCATGCCGAGCACCACTGCGTCGGTGAACCCGTCGCCAGTCAGCTTGCTGGCAAGCCCCGAAAAATCCTCGGCGAGCGCCGGCAACCTTGCCGGAAGATCGAGCCACCCGAGCGTGCGGCCAGGTGGGTCTCCGCCGGGCGACGGCTCAGGCCAGAGCGAGGGATCGCGCCGCCACAACCTTGACGCAAACGACTTGGCAATGAGGCGGTCCAACGCCTCGGCAGCAGAATCCTGGTCATTGTCTGCGGTCAAATTGTTGTTTCCGTGTTCAGCTCCGACCCACCCTTTAACTCCCTCCCTCCAGCGGAGGGAGAATTGGTCCGCTCCCTCTCCCTGTCAGGGAGACGGGTGCCCTTTGGGCGCGGGTGTGGGTTAAACACCTTGTCGGATACAACGGCTGACGTTGTCAAAGGCCCATCCCTTCCGCTAGACCTTGAGCAAGCCCAGCTTTGCCTCGATGCGGCCCAGCAGGGTCTCATATGAATCGGCGAACGACTTAACTCCCGCGGTCAGAAGGTCGCTCGTGATGGCGTCGAGTGAAACCCCGGCTCGCCCGAGTGCGTCGATCTGCGCACGCGCCCCTTCCAGCCCTTCGGTCAATGCAGCGCCGGGATTCCCGTGGTCGAGCATCGCGTTCATCGTGGCCTCAGGGACCGTGTTCACGGTGTCAGGTCCCATTAGACCGTCGACGTACATGGTGTCGGGATAGTCCGGGTTTTTGACGCCTGTCGAGGCCCACAGCGGCCTCTGGACCTGCGCCCCGGCGGTGTGGAGCGGGAAGAACGAGCCGCCGCCCCCGGGCTTGCGGTCGAACATCTCATTGAATTCGGCGTAAGCCAGTTTGGCGTTCGCGATCCCGACTTTTCCACGGAGCTCATGGCCCTCAGGCAGTGCGTTATCGGCAGCGGTGTCGACTCGGCTTACGAAGAACGAAGCTACCGAGGACACCGAGCCGGGATTGCCCTGCCCGGTCTTTGCGAACTCGCTCAAACCCTCGATATAAGCGTTTGCCGCAGCCAGATAGGCCTTAATGGCAAACAGCAACGTGACATTGACGTTGATGCCCTCGGATATCAGGGTTTTGATCGCAGGGACCCCGGCCGGCGTGCCCGGGACCTTGATCATCACGTTGGGCCGGTCGATCGCTGCCCAGAGCCGGCGGGCCTCGGCGATCGTGCCGTCCGTGTCGTGCGCAAGGGTAGGCGACACTTCGATGCTTACGAAACCGTCGCGTCTGCCAGCTGCGTCGTACACGGAACGGAGCACGTCGGCGGCGTCCCGGATATCTTCCACCGCCAGGCGCTCGAATATCGTCTGGCGGTCCGCACCGTCCCTTGCGTATTCGATTAGCGCCTCGTCGTAGATGTCGCTCTCGGAAATAGCCTTGTCGAAGATAGTTGGATTGGACGTGACACCGGTCACACCAAGATCGACAATCCGCTGGAGTTCGCCAGACCGCAGCATGTCCCGGCTAATTGAATCGAGCCAGATCGACTGGCCGTTTTCCAACGCTTTTTGAATATTGTTCATATCTTCTCTCCGAGTTTTGGTCTCCGAGCTCTGGCCCGCTAACGGTTTTCCGCCCGGGCGATCTGGTCGTTTTCGATTGCCACAACTTTATCGAGGCGGCGCCGGAAGCGGGGGTGTGATTCAAGAGTTGCACCCATAAACGACTTCACGAGGTCTTCGGCCAGCGCCACACCGACGACCCTCGCGCCCATGCAGAGTACGTTCATATCGTCGTGGCGCACTCCCTGGCCGGCCGAATAAGTATCGTGACACAGCCCGGCCCTGACGCCAGGAAACTTGTTCGCCACTATGCAGGCACCGACTCCGCTGCCACAGAGTATGATGCCGCGGTCGGCATCACCGGTCTGAACGGCTTTGGCAACCGGTGCCGTAAAGTCTGGGAAGTCGTCGTCGGCATCGTAGACGTGGGCGCCTACATCGGTCACGTTGTGACCGAGATCCTCCAGCACCTTTACCATGTCGGACTTCAGCGAGTAGCCGCCGTGGTCCGCGCCGATCGCCACTTTCATTTTCATTCCAGCCTATTCAGAAGCTTCTGGACCAGCCCGGCCCAGGGAAGGGCGGAATCGTGTGAAACATGATATCGGTGCAAACTGGCAATTTCGCACCCGCGACGGGCACGGAGTACCCGGTTTTGCGCTCGCTACCAGTAGCGGTGCGACCCTGCGACCTTCACCCGCACCGAGTAGAGCGACGTATCGCCACAAATGTAAATCCGCCTGCCGTCCCTGCCCCCAAAAACAAGATTTGCCGTAGCCTGCTCGGGGATCAGGATTTTGCCCAGCAGTTCACCTCCCGGTGAGTAGCACTGCACCCCGTCCCTGGCGCTGGTCCAGATGTTGCCCGGCTCATCGACCCGAAAACCGTCCGGTGCACCGGGCCTGACTTCCGCGAACAACCGCTTGTTCGACAGGGTCTTGCCATCATCGCTCACATCGAAAACGTTGATGTTCCTCGGCTCTCCGGTATCGGCGAGGTAGAACAGTTTTTCATCTGGCGAGAACGCCAGTCCGTTTGGCCGGTCGCCAGTGTCGTCGACGATCGAGAGTGCGTCCTTTTCAGGAGATTCGGGATCGAGCCTGTATGTGAAGTTGCCGTCCAACTCCGAATCACGCTGGTTGCCCTCACGGTCCGAAAGAATGCCGTAGGGAGGGTCGGTGAACCAGATCGTGCCATCGGACTTCACCACGAGGTCGTTGGGCGAATTAAGCCGATTTCCCTGCCACTTATCGACGAGGGTAACCACCGCGCCGTCGGCCTCGGTGCGGGAAATGCGGTTGGCTGCGTGCTCGCATGAGACGAGTCGGCCCTGCTGGTCACGATAGTGGCCATTGGTGTTGTTGCACGGTTCCCGAAAAACGGTGGTGTCGCCCGAACCGGCGTCGTATTTCAGCATCCGGTTGTTCGGGATGTCCGACCACAGGACGTAATCGCCCTCCGGGAAATAGACCGGGCCCTCGGCCCACTCGCAACCTGTGTAGTGCTTTTCGATACGGGCGTCAGCGTCGATCAGGTCGAGGAAACGGTCGTCGATAACCTCGATTCCTTCGCGCAACTCCTCCTGCGGGGTCTCCGTGCGGTGAGTCGGGAAGGTCCTGGGTTCTGCAGTCATAAATTGGTGTTTCCAAATCCTGGGTTAGCCAGCATTTTCAGTCTGAATTTAGAGGTCGGATTTTGTGATTAGCCCGTTGGCCGCGTGGCCCCGGCGATGTTGAGTTCGATGCTCCAGATCGAGCTGGTTGCGCCGATAAACAGCGTTTGGCGGTCCCGGTTTCCGAACGAAAGGTTGGCGGCAACCTCGGGAGTATGGATCTTCCCCAGCAGGTCTCCGCCCGGACTGAACACCTGTACACCATCGCCGCACGCCACCCACATATTTCCGTCGACGTCGGCCCTGAAACCGTCCGGTACGTAAGGCTCTATATCGGCGAACACCCGTGGGTTTTCGAGCCGGTCGTGCTGTTCTCCGGCCAGATCGAACGCCATCAACCGGTGCGGGCGGAACTCGCCATGCGTGCGCCCTGTGTCGCTGACGTACAGCACAGATTCGTCTGGTGAAAACGCGATTCCGTTCGGCTTGTCGAAATCTTCGCTGACCATTTCAATGTCGAGCGTGTCGGGGTCCACCCGGTACACCCGGTTGCGGTTCTGTTCGGGCTTGTCGCCATGACCTACCGCAAGCTCCAGGAAACCGTAGTCCGGGTCGGTAAACCAGATCGAACCGTCCGATTTCACCGCAACGTCGTTCGGGGAGGTCAGTTTTCCGCCATCGTAAGAGTCCGCAATAGTAGTCATGCTGCCGTCGTGCTCTTCTCTAACGACCGCTCTGCCACTGGTGAGGCATGACACGACGCGGCCCTCCCGGTCGACGGTGTTCCCGTTGGCCCGGTCCGACGGCTCCCTGTAAATGCCGAAGCCGTCGGACTCGCTCCAGCTCACGATTCTGTTGTTCGGGATGTCGCTGACGATGACCTTATTCTGGTCTGGCAGCCAGCAGACACCCTCGGCGAACGTCAGCGTATCGGCCAGCAGTTTCAGGCTCGGGTCCGGACCCAGAATCCTTTGAAATTCGTCGTCGAATATTTCGAATTGTTCTGATTCTGCCATAAGCAACCGACTCCTGAAATCACCGAACCAAACTCCAGACGCCCATGCCTGAAGCCAAAACACAAAGACCAGGGCAGGCTTGAGAACGGAGCGGAGCGTATCACCCGCAGACGAAATTCGCACTCAGTCAGGCCGACCGAGCAGCTAAAATCGTTTCTGGAACTCGGCCTGACCAGAAATCAACTTGAATTACCTGAATTTATAGAAACGCGGAAGACAGGATTGCGAATGGCTCTGGAAACGGCCGGCAAGACCGACCCGGGCCTGTTCAGAGCAGGTGCAGGACGCGTCGTAATCACACCTCCAGTGGGTTTCGTCATGGACGGGCCCGAACACGGGTCGCGCGAATCGACCGGTGTAACCGACGATCTCCTGGCGCGGGTGATCGTCATCGAATCGGCAGCCACACGGGTGGCTCTCGTCAGCCTCGACGTCTGGGGCATCTCCGGCGGACTGGTTGATTCAATCAGGGCCGCGGCCGGTGCAGCCGCTGGAATCGGGGAAGATTCTGTCTGGCTCACTGTAACTGGCAACGGCACCGCTCCGCCCCTGTGGCGGGATGACCCGCAGTACGCGCAATATGCAGCGTTTTTACCCCAGCAGGTCGCCGGGGCGGCAAGGGTTGCTGTCGCATCGTTGGAACCTGCGTCGATGGGGTCGACCGGAACACTATTGCCCGACGTGTCCACGTTTGTCGAAGGCCCCGGTCGACCCGGCAACGCGGCGCTGTTCGTCCTTGCGATCGACCGCGCCGATGGCAGTGGAATCGCACGTCTCGTGAACTTCGCGTGCCCGGCCACGATCACGGGCCCGACCACACTCTGGACTGCCGATTACCCGGGCTACGCATCGTGGGCGTTAGAGCAAAATGGTGGCGGACTGGCGCTTTTCTCGCAGGCACCGTCGCATGACATTCGCCCGTTCGACTGGTGGGACGGAAACGAAGAGCCGGCACACGCCGAACGAAAACCCGAGGACGTACAGGCCATGGGCCTGCTGCTTGCCACACAGGCTGCCAACGGCGCCGCAGATACCACCCAGCGTCGAAACGTGACGATTGCGGTCCGAAATGACGTTGTCACGGGCATCCATGCGATGCGGATCGGAGACGCTCATTTCCTTTCGACCGACGGGCCGCAGCCGAACAAGTTTGCTCGTCGGTTCAGACGCGAACTTCCCCACGCAAATATCTTCGTGGCTAACAATTTGTCGGGCGGCATGTTCGATGCGAAAGCGACGTTCGACGCCAGGGCGATGAGGCGCGGAATGGCGCTGCTGACCGAGATGGGGGCGACTTAGCAGCTATCTCAAAAATCCCTCTTCTTCGGTTCTCCCGGAGGAGGGAATGACGTGCATTTGCCCACTTAGCTCCCTCTCCCCGGGGGAAGGGTTGGGGTGAGGGGATAGTCGCTTGGTAGCGTTCGCTCGTCCAATGGCAACTACACTGTTGTCAAACATTGTCCCCCTCAGCCGCGCCCCGATCGCATCGGGGCACCCGTCTCCCCAGGGGGAAGGAATTACATGAAATAGGGAATAAAGCACTTGGCAAAGATCTCACTCATTGGAGCCGGCAGCGTCGTGTTCGCCCGCCGGTTGCTCCAGGACATCATGTGTGTACCCGAACTTTCGGACTCGACGGTGTCACTGATGGACACCGACGCGGAACGACTCGAGCTGATGGGGAAGTTCGCAAAAAAGCTCGCGGGTGACACCGGCACCAGCATCGAGATCGAGGTAACCAGCGACAGACGCGCAGCGCTCGCCGGTTCCGACTATGTGCTGACAACCATCCGGGTCGGCGACAGTTTTGAGCGCGATATAGCGATACCGTTGAAGTATGGAGTGGACCAGTCGGTTGGCGACACGGTCGGACCGGGCGGCGTATTCAAGGCCCTCCGGACCGCACCCGTTCTGCTGGATATCTGCCACGACATCGAGGACGTTGCGCCAGACGCCACCCTGCTGAACTACACGAACCCGATGGCAATTGCCTGCTGGGCGATTGCCGACGCCACCGATGTGCCGACCCTCGGCCTCTGCCACAGCGTCCAGCACACGACGGCCGACCTTGCCGATTACATTGGCGCGCCACGAGATTCAGTCACGGGCTGGGTGGCCGGGATCAACCACCTGGCGTGGTTCCTCAGGTTCGAACAGGACGGCGTGGACGCCTACCCCAGGCTGTTCGAGGCGATGGAAAACCCGGAGATATATTCGCAAGACACGGTGCGCTTTGAAATCCTGCGCCAGTTCGGGTACTTCGTCACCGAGTCGACGAGGCACATGTCGGAGTACACGCCGTACTTCCGCACGAACGAAGAGGTGATCGACAAATTCAACCTCAACCAGATTCGGCAGGACCTGCAGCGTCGCACCGCAAGGGTCGATGACCACTACACCCGGCTACTCGATGATGTCAATTCCGACGAAAAACTCACCGCCGAGCGGTCCGAGGAATATGCGTGCCGAATCATCGAGGCGATGGAAACAGGCAAACCAACAGTGATAAACGCGAATGTGCCAAACTCGGGTCTTATCGACAACCTGCTGGACCAGAGTTGTGTCGAGGTGCCTGTGCTGATCGACAAGCTCGGGTTCCACCCTATGGCAGTGGGTGAAATCCCAGGGCAGCTTGCGGCGCTCAGCCGGTCGAACCAGGCAGTCCAGCAACTTGCGACCCAGGCCATTCTCGACGGAGACCGCGAGGCCGCTTTCCATGCCGTCGCGCTCGACCCGCTTACCTCGGCAGTCCTGTCGCTCTCCGAGATCAGAGAAATGTTTGACGAAATGTGGGCCGCCCACGGGGCCGAACTGGCCGCATACGCATGATGCCAGGTGCGACGAAACGCCTCATGCGGGCCGCCGTCGCCCTCGAACGGGCCGTACTTCGCTGCGAAGAGGTCGTGGTCCCACAGGCAGGTCCGGGCGAAGTGCTGGTGCGGACGCGGGCAGCTTCGATCTGCGGCAGCGACCTTCACATGGTCAATACCGGCTGGGGAATCCCCGCCTTTCCAGCAATGTCCGGTCACCCGGGACACGAGGCCGTAGGCGAGGTCGTCGAGTCACGTTCAGAACGATTTTCTGAGGGCGACCTCGTCCTGACGACTCCCCATATCTGGGACGCGCGTTGCTTCGCCGACTACCAGGCTGTGGATGACGCCCACGTCCTGAAACTGGATCCGGACGTAGACATAGATACTGTTACGCTTGCCCAGCAGCTGGGGACGGTCGTTTATGCGGCAAAGCGCCTTCCGGGCTCGCTTGCCAGGTCGCTTGAAGGACAGACGTGCCTGGTGGTCGGGCAGGGCAGCGCTGGACTGTTCTGGGACTTCATCCTGACCCGGCTCGGCGCGGAGAGGATCATCTCGATCGAGCCGCTTGCGTGGCGACGCGAACTCGGCCAAAAATACGGCGTAGACGATTCCATCGATGTTACCGGTGAAAATGCTACGCAGGCTGTAAAAGACCTGACCCACGGAGCCGGGGCCGATCTGGTTATCGAGGCCGTAGGAACGACCGAGACGCTCTCGCAGGCGTTCCATCTCGTTCGTGACGAAGGGCAGGTTGTGCTGTTCGGTCTGCCGGAGTCCGAACAGCCTGTGCCGTTCGACTATTCGCAGATGTTCAAGAGCCGCGCCCACGTATTCACGGTGCTTGGGTCACAGGACGAGCCTGGACTGACGAGTTACGTCGAGGCAGTCGGCCTGATCAGCTCAGGCGAGATTGACGTTGAGCCAATCATTTCGCACCGTATCAGCATTTCTGAAATAGACCGGGCATTCGAGATTGCGACCAACCGCGTCGATGGGGCCGTAAAGATCGGCCTGACATTCGACTAACGACTTTCGCCATAACGGCGTCCCCTCTTCCCGACCGTCGCGGTGGGACCGCGGCGCAAACCTCGCACCCCTTTCATTCTGAATCCCATTCGACTCCGCTCAGGGCAGGCAAGTTCAGAATAACAATGCAACAACGAACTTCATCTTAGTGATGTCAACAGAGCCAACCTGATTCAGGATCCACGGCCAACAGGAAACAACCCCTCCGTCCGACCTGGCCAACCCTCAACCCGCCGGCGTCATTCATCCGCGCTGATCTGCCAGGCTGCCGTGGAGAAATTATCCGGTCTGCAGCCCGCAACGACCGGAACCTGCTCAATTTCGTGAAGACTGCATGGTAATCTGCGCCTGGAAATCACCGTCTGCGTGAGAATCATGCGAATTAATTCGGGATGAGGGAGCTATGGACGCAGAGATCGTAATACTGAGACTTCTACATATCGTGCCCGGAGTTATCTGGGTCGGCAGCGCAGTATTCCTCGCATTCGTGCTTCAGCCAGCCCTCGCCAAAACCGGACCGCCTCATTCCGGCGCTCTCATGACCAACATGGTCAAGCCGTTATCAATTCTTTTGCATTCGACCGCCTGGTTAACCATGGTTGTCGGCGTCATCATGGCTTTCCGTGTTCGCGACCCGTTATTCGATTTTCTCTGGTCGACCAACTGGGGCACGATGATCTGGCTTGGTTTCCTGTTCGCTGTCGTTGGATATGCAATTGGGACCAGCGGTAGTTTGAGCAGCATGAAAGTGCTGAATATTGGCAGGAGTTTGGCCGGTCAGCCACCTTCCGCGGAACAGGCGGCCGAAATTGGGGCTCTTCAGAAGCGTGCGATGCTGCTCACGAAAATCGCAGCGCTGCTTGTTGTGGCCGCTGTCGTGACGATGGCTCTGGCACAACACGTCTAGACAGGTTTGAATTGGACCTCCCGCTCGTCATTACCCGCCTCGTTCACATTATTTCGGGATCATTCTGGGTGGGAGCGGCCATCTACCTTGCTGTCCTGCTGGAACCGGGTATCAGGTCGGGTCCGGTTGAACTAGAACGGCAACTCTTGCGCCGCACCAGCAAGCTGAACAGCCTCTGGATAACGAGCGCGGCCGTTCTCACTATCCTGTCGGGGTTCGCGTTGATATCCATGACACCGGGACGCAGCATGGCCGATCTGGGCGAGCCCGGCTGGGGCACTATGATCTTGATCGGGCTTCTGGCCTCGCTCGCCGCTTTTTTTATTTCCGGGTTTGCCGGTATGGCGACGGCGAAGCTACGGCGAGCTTTTGAGTTTGCCAGCGACAATCCCGGTATTAATCTTGGGGCCACTCCGGAATCAGATCAGCAGGTTGCGAGCTTCCGTCGACGGCTATCGTTGCTGGGCTACCTGAACGCAGTGCTGGTCGTTGTCGCAGTCGGGTCGATGGCCATCGCACGCTTCGTCTAAGAAACTCGCGACTCCCGCTCCTCGGGGAGACGGGTGCCCCGATGCAATCGGGGCGCGGGTGAGGGGATAGCTGCCTGGCAGGCACCACTCTTTCGACAGTCTCAGCCCCAGCGCCGACAGCATTCCACGTCAACCGCGCCCACAAGTGGGCACCCGTCTCCCGGGGGAGAAGGAAATGGCCACACCCGGGCGGTTCGGCTAAACGTACAGGCCCAGCTGGCCGCCGCCGAGCAGGAACAGGCTGGCCGGGTTGAGGCCAGGCGGGTCATCGGCAGTGCGGGCAGGGTCGAAGCTCGACAGCAGCCGAAAGCCCTCTGCCGAATATCGCCCGCCAATTCGCTGTGCGGCCTGTGAGCCACGCAGTATCCGTTCAGAGCCCCAGAACTCGCGTTGTGTCACCGGAGATTCCGAAGATGAGGGCAAAGGTGAAATCTCGACTGCAAATGGCGCCTCGTCCACGTCGTACTCACCGACTACGAGATCGCCGGCGCCAGGGTCGTCGATGGCGGAATCAATTGAACCGGGCGCCCGCGAGTTCTGTGATTTCTGACGGGCTTCCCTGATCTGGCGCGATGTGCCCGATACGACATGCATATGTGCATGGGCCTGGCTCTGGTGTGCGACACGCCCGAAGTTGGAGATCACCCGGTAGCCATCGCCGCCGCAGTGTTGATCGCCCATCCTGACGGCCAGTGACGCAGCATCGACGAGCACCTGCGAAGACCAGAACTCCGTCTGGGTCATGTGCTGAGTTGGGACGATCAGCAGCATCACGCGCGCCCACTTCAGTTGATTGTGAAAGCAAGCGACTGTTGCACCTGGCGCACTGGCATCTGGACGTACTTCAAAGCGCGCATTGGTGTCTCCCGCAACGATCGCGCAAAAAACACAGTCACCAGACTCAGACAACTCAAAGGTCACCTGCGCGATGACTTCCCGCGGGACGCCCTGGGCCTGGGGGTCGCCCCCCGGTGCCGGAAGTCGGGCGCCGACAGGTAGCGTTCTGCGACGACATTGGCGTCACTGAGCCTCGACACGATCGCCTCTGAATACCGGGTCGTAATCCGAGCCTCCGAATCACCGATAGTCTCAAGCGCAGTGCGGCTGGTGAACACTGTCGGCATCATCGAATCGTGTCTGTGCACGATCAGTTGGTACAGTTTTTCTTCCGCCCACGCTGTCGAGACTTCGGCCCCGAGGTCGTCAAGCACGAGGACTTCCACATCGCGCACCAGGCCGAACGTGTGATCGAACGTCTTGCTCCCGGTCGGTCCATATGAGCGGCGGAGGTCGTCTAGCAGGTCCGGCACGAACCTGAACAGGACCTCACGACCCTGCTCGATGCACTCGCCCACGACGGCTGCGGCGAGGTGTGTTTTGCCAACACCCGTCGGGCCCGCAAGGTAGAGCCAGCCAGAAGGGTGCTCGGCGAAGACCTTCGCCGCGTCGTAGGCCTCGGCGAGAGACCGTTTTTGCGCTGCCGTCGCGCCTGCCGCACCTCGTTTTGTGAAACTGTCGAAAGTCATCGTCTCGGCGAGGCGGAGTCCCAGGCCTGAATCACGCCCGTCTGGCGTTCCGCTGCCGGCCTTGATGTGCACGACCGTCGAGAAATAAGGATCGCCGAGCCTCGTGCGGAGCCGGTCGCCCAGTTCTGCAAATGGAATACCGGTTGTGACCATGGTTGGGAGTCGCCGGTTGTAGCGGTGTGTGAGAATTTGATCCAGTTTTTCATCAGCCCACGGGGTAGGCGATTGTGCTCCCAGGTCGTCGAGGATCAGGATTGGCGCTTCGATGGCCTGCAGGAAAATCTGGTCATACCGCGCACCAACAGCCGGGTCGAAGGCCGATCGCAAATGATCGAGCAGGTCGGGCACAGACACGAACCGGACCGGTTGGCCGGCCTCGACCAGTGCGTTGCCGACTCCGGCCGCAAGGTGTGTTTTCCCGGTGCCTGACGGGCCCGACAGCACCAGCCAGCCCTGCCGGTCGGTCACAAATCGTTGGGCCGCGTGGTATGCCTCCCTGAAGCTCGACGGGTCCGAGTAGGTGTCGCGAGTCCCCAGCTCGATCGTGTCGAACGTCAGTCGCTCGAGCGGTCCCAGGTCCGAATACTGCCTGATCCGGTCGGATGAGGTGACGCCCCAGACTCGCTCCTGGCACTGACATGGGACGACCGTCCGGGCCGATGCCGGCGAATTCTCGTCAGGCGCCACAACGAACCACCGCTTGTCGTCGCAGATGTCGCAGTGGACCTCGGCGTTAATGAGATCCTCTGGCTCGCTGTCGCTTGAGGTACTCCTCGTAGAACTCGTCTGACCGATCCTCTTGAAGATCTCGTCGAGCGGTTCCATCCCCTTCATTTTCCAGCTCCTCGGGTCTGCCTTCGATCGCCCATCGGCGAAGGATTGCGGCAATGTAATTCCAGCTCCGTACGTTCGCTCCGGCTGCCGTGCGAATTGCCAGCAGGACCTCGTCCTCAGGGTGTTCTTCCAGCGCGGTGCGAATATTTTCGGCCACCACCGGCGTAACCGGCGCGATGTTTTGTTCGTAGGACGTTATGGCGCTCAACTTTGGGAGGGCAGCGTCTGTGTCAGGCCATGTTTCAAGCCGACTGCCAGATTTGCCGGGCTTGCTTGCCGCAGGGTCGATGCCCTGCCGCACAAGTGCACGTCTGACAGGCTCGGTATTCAGATAGATACGTTCGCCTGCCGAACTGGCGCCCGAACTCCCCGGGTTGTCCGGGGCCACTCGAATCAGTAAGACCCCACGTTCTGAAGCGGCTTCGAGCGCTGCGTCGACTACGGCTTCAAGTTTGTCTCCTGATGCACCTAACATGGATGCCACCGTGCGGTCGGAATAGAGTTCATCGCGTGCGATCGAAGAAGGCACTTTTCGCTGCCGGTGCAGGGCGTGGATGACACGCAAGACCACCTTCAGTTCGTCAAGGGAGTCGATCTCTTCGAGCAGCGATGCCAGGAGCGGGTCTGGTACCGGCGTGAACTGGACCCCGCGTGGGAATCCGCCGCTCACCGCGCTACTCCGGGTCCGACAGCGCCAGCGGTACCGGCTGCGTAACTCGGTGCTGATTGGGCCCGGTACGGCAACTCCTCGAAAATTCCGATCGAGTCCTGGACCTTCATGTCGACTTCGTCCGTGGGGCCGTTTCTGTGTTTCGCAATTATCAGGGTGGCTCGGTCCCGCGGGAACGGTCTGCCCTGGCTGGTCTTTTCCCACTCTTCCTGAGACGTGAACTTTTCCTCCCGGTGGATGAACATCACGATATCGGCGTCCTGCTCGATCGATCCCGATTCACGCAGGTCGGAAAGCATCGGGCGGTGCGAGGCGCGGTGCTCGATGGCACGGCTGAGCTGCGATATCGCCAGGACAGGGATCTGCAAATCCCGGGCCATCCCCTTCATGTGCCGGGAGATTTCTGAAACCTCCTGGGCACGGTTTCCTTCGCGGCTGCCGGTTCCGCCGTCGATAAGCTGCATGTAGTCGACCACCAGGAAATCCAGGCCGTGCGTCATTTGCAGACGGCGCGCCTTGCCGCGCATTTCTGCGACGGTCTGAAACGGCGTATCGTCTATAAATATCTGCAGGTCGGAAAGAAATCCGATCGAGTCGATCACCTTGTCTTCTTCGCTCGACGATTGCAGGATGCGGTTCCTGATCTTTTGCATGTTCACGCCGGACTGAGTGGCGAGCAGCCTCATGGCTATCTGCTCGCTCCCCATCTCTAACGAAAAAATTCCAACTTTGTTCTTGGCCTTCGCCGCGTGGAGAGTGAAATTCAGCCCCAGCATCGACTTGCCGACCGACGGGCGGGCTGCCAGAACGATCATGTCCGACCGTTGGAGGCCCCCCACCAGTAGTTTGTCGAGACGCTCAAAACCGGTGACAATCGGCGATGTACCTTGCTGGCCGTCGATCTGATCAAGCGGTGACGATTCCTGAAGATACGGGAGGAGCGATTCGGACAACGGCGCAAAATCTCTTGTTTGCGATCCCTGCCGGATGCTGAACAGCGCGTCTTCGGCGGCGGACAGCGCGTCATCGACGTCGGGGTCGTCCCTGTAGCCGATGTCGGCGATGTCGGCTGCTGCGGCGATAAGCCTGCGCATCGTGGCGGTACGGCGCACAAGGTTGGCATAGTGCCTGATGTGGACCGAGGTCGGGGTGACCGATACCAGGTGCGACAGGTACGCCGGACCCCCCACATCCTCAAGGACCCCGCGGTTCTCCAGTTCATGGGTGATGGTGACCTGGTTAATCGCCTCGTTTCGCTGGAACAGATCGTTGCAGGCCTCGAAGCAATGACGATTGATCTCGCGATAGAAATCATCAGCCGAAAGATAGCCTGCGATCTGGGTGATCGTCGTGCCATCAATCAGGATGGAACCGAGTACGGATTCCTCGGCGTTCAGGTCGTGTGGGGGGAGTCGGTCGGCTTGCATTGGGTGACGCGCAATATACAGGCCCGGCGGCGCGGATTAGAAGCGCGAACGGCAGGATATTTCAGACGAAGTTATCCACAAATATCCACATTTCCCCCCAACTCAGTTCAAGTTGGAAAGTTGCTGAAAATTCCAGCCGTGAAAAACATCCGCCGGGACTGTAGCGCTCCGGGCGGATGAGGTTTCAACTAATGGTCGCTGGACAATTATTCGGATTTTTCTTCCGATGCTTCTTCTGACTCTTTGGCATCTTCAGACTCGGATCGAGAATTGCTTTCATCTGCAGTTTCATCAGATTCACTCTCGTCCGCCGCTTCACCGGACTCAGACTCGGATTCGGATTCGTCGTCAGATTCTTCGGACTCCTCAGACTCTCCGGAAGCCTCGGCGTCGATCCTGGCCTCGGCCGCGGCCAGGACATCTTCAAACGAGGGGTCGAGAATATTTTTGTCTTCTTCAACGATCAGGTCAGAAACTTCTTCCAGCTGCTTGTTCAACTCGACCGAAGCGTCGTCGGCTACGACTTCCACTACCAGCGTGGCTGAAACGCCCTCGACCAGCCTGGCGGGTATCTTGTAGTCGCCGACCGCACGGATCGGGGCAGGGATTTGAATTCCCTTGCGGTCGATTTCCCGTCCCGTCATTCTGGCAAGCTCGGCGGCGATCATCGTGTTGGTTACGGACCCGTACAGCCGGCCCGTCGGACCGGTGCGGACCTCAATTCGTACCTTCTCATCTTGAAGGGCGTCGGCGACGTCCTGCCATTCCCTGGCTTCCTGGAGTCGGCGGTCATCAGCTTGCTGGCGCAAGCCGGCAGCGCGTCGCAACTCGTGTTCGGTTGCCTGAACCGCAAAACCCTGCGGGATCAGGTAGTTTCGTGCGAAGCCATTCTTGACTTCCTTCACGTCGCCGGCGCGCGCCCTGGGACGTACGTCCTGCAGAAATAGAACTTTCACTTGTTCATCACCTTATGTGTCCGGCGGTAGGTTTTGCGCTGAATTACGGCGGACCGGCATGCCGGCCCAGCCCCCGCCCCGACGCAGCCGCGCATTACGCGACTGCCGCTACACTTCCTGAGCCAGTTTTTGGGCCAGTTGTTGTCCGGTGCGAATAATTTTGCCCGGGCACACACCCGGTTAATCGCGGCCTAACAGAATAAAGGTACATCAAGACCGCAACGCGAGCCACAATCTGCCAGGACCTGATAGAAGTCAGGTCGTTGGCCCACGTCTGATGTTTTCAGGGTTTGTCGGAGCCGTGTTTTGATTTATGTTTCGGGCTGCCAGATACATCGATTACACAAACACCGTGGTATGCCCCGCGGAGCTTGCGCATGCGCCCGGGCGTTCAAAAGTGCTACCTTGACACGCCCGGCGACTGACACATCGCGCGCTCGACATTTCGTCATCTGCACGTGTCGTATCTCATCTCGACTTACAACCCACTCAACTGACTATTCTCGCCCGGCGGCTAACGCCGTGGCGTGGCCCCCGGAGCTTGCACAAGCACACGGGGACGCATATCCACCCGGTGCAAAATACAGAAACGGGTCGCCATGCAAGTGCCGACCGCGAAGAAAATTGCAAAAGCTTTCGCGACGCCGAACCCCGAACTGGAGACCAGACATTGCCAGACATTGATCGCACGATATTTCACTCGGGTCTGGGCGAACCCGAGGGACCTGTACTTCTGGGCGACGGAAGCTGGGCTGTAGTCGAGATGAGCCCGGAAACCGGGCAGGTGTCAGTCATCTCACCCGACGGTTCCAGCAAGCGTATCGTGGCTAAGACCGGTCGTCCCAACGGCATGGTCCAGGACTCAGAGGGAGCGCTGTGGGTAGCCGAATCTGTAAACCCGCCGTCGCTGCTGAAAGTCGAACTTGACGGCTCATCCGAGGTAGTCCTCACCGAGGGCGATGGCGCCGAATTTCTGTTTCCGAACGACCTTGCGTTTGGCCCGGACGGTGCGTTGTATATGACCGATTCAGGCGTTCGACAGCCTGTGTTCCGGGATTTACCGGTGGCCGAGCGAGTGGTCTACCCGTTCGAAGGGAAGGTGTTTCGCATCGACCTGACAAGCATGTCGGTGACCATACTCGACGACGACCTTGGATTTGCGAACGGACTGGCATTCGGAAAGGACAGGGCCCTGTACGTGACAACAACCGCAAACGGCCTGCTCTACCGGTACGAATGGAACGGCGACCGCACCCCGGGTTCCCCACTTGGCCCCGGAACAGAGTTCGCCGATCTGGTCGATCGCACCCAAACAGCTGGTTTCACGGGTGGTGACGGCCTGGCTGTTGCGGCAAACGGACACCTGTTCTGCTCGGTAGTAGGGCAGGGCGATGTAACCGTGATCGATGCGAGCGGCGTGGTGGTCCGGCGAATTCCGGTTGGTGGAATCCAGCCCACGAATGTTGCGTTCGGCCGGGCAGGGACCGGTGACATTTACGTCACGGTCAAAGACGCCGGAACGCTCGAACGCTACCACGTCGGCGTCGATGGCCTGCCGCTACTGCCGTCCGCATAGGCCGTTCGTGCACAGGCCATCCCGGCGATTCAGGATTTTGGATCCACAGGTTCGGAATCAGAGTAGGCGTCTGCCGATTCGCCCGATTCCCCCAGTCCGGTTATGAACAGGTTCAGGGCGGCGGCGGCGGAGTCCGGGTTGTCCTTCGCCGGAAAATCACCACAGTCCTCCGGTTCAATCAGCATCGAATGCGGGAGCGCCTCGCGCAGCCGCACGGCATCTTCGTGGCTTTGCAGTTTGCTCTGGCGACCACGCAGAATTAGCGTCGAGACCGCATGCATGGTACCGATGAGGTCGGCGGGAACCACGCCATCGCAAATGGCGAGCGCAGTGACGGCCCCCGGAGCAAGGTTCACGACCTGGCTGACCCATGCGGCCGCGGCGTCGCCCTGCGATAGCAACAATACCGGCTCACCAAGCTCCCAGATGAGCAGCACCAGCTCAAGTGCAGACGACACACCGGCCAGGACGGGAGCGCGCGAAGCCACCAATCGCGATGCGAAATCGCTCCAGTCTTCCGCTGAAGTTCCTGGACCGACGATAATGATCGGCTGGGCGGCGTCGGAGCCCGGCCACGCGTCAACGCGCACGACAGCGCCGGACTGCAACGTAACCGAGATGTTTTCGAAATCGACCATTTCCACGTTTGTCTATTTTTTACCCAAATTAGCTCGTGCGTCCGTTTTTGCGCAGCACGGGGAGCGTGTGTCCTGCCGGAGATGGGCACGCCCATTCTTGCGCAGTACCGGGCAGCGTTAGTTTGCCCTGCCTGTGCGCATGTACGAACAAGACTGCGAATGTTATCTGGCCTTGCCGGTGCGGTACTGGCAATTTATATTCATTTAACCCGGAACAGGGGCCCTGGAACATGCGCGAATCGCGGCCCGCAGGCGGTATATTGGCCTTCGCAGTGGAATTCAACCGCATCGCTGGCATCGTTTGGGCCGTGTATGTGTGGTGGCCCGAACAACAGTTAAAAAAAAGGATCCGATGTGACTACCGAAAACTGGGGAGCGATCTACAAGGAAATGGGTGCCACGCCGGTGATCAACGCGACCGGCAGCGTCACCCTGCTCGGCGGCTCAACGCCAGTCGCCGAAGTTAAGGAGGCCATGGACGCTGCCGACTCGGCGTTCATCCCGCTGATCGAACTGGAACAGGTCGCCGGCGACCGGATCGCTGAAATGCTCGGCGTTCCCGCGGCTTACATCACTTCGGGCGCCGGTTCTGCCCTGACCTTGATGACCGCTGCGTTCATGGCCGGGACGGACGATGACAAGATCGAGCAACTGCCCGACACGACCGGGATGCCGAACGAAATGCTGATCCAGACCCGGCAGCGCTACTGGTACGACCGCTGCCTGGAGTTGGCCGGGGCAAAGCTGGTCGAGTTCGGCGATGAAAACGGTACCACCGAGGACGACCTGCGGAACGCAATCTCCGACCGGACCGCCGGGGTCCACTATGTCGTGTACGAGCAGATGCCCGCCGACCCGAACGTGCTGACGCTCGAGCAGGTCATTGAAATTGCACATGCTGCCGGCAAGCCCGTTTCGGTTGACGCCGCGGGGCAGATTTACCCGCTCGAAAACTTCGGCAAGTACGTCAAAATGGGCGCCGATTTTCAGTGCATCGCAGCCAAGTACATGGGCGCACCCCATTCAACTGGATTTGCGCTCGGCACCAAGGAAGTGATCGATGCCATGGGTCACCATTCATTCATCGGATATGAAACGCGACGGATCCGCGGCATTGGGCGACCCCACAAGATTGATCGACAGGAGATCGTGGGAGTCGTGGCGGCCGTCCGGCGATGGATGACATTGAACCACGAGGAACGGCTTGATTTCGCCGAAGGACAATCAGAGGCGATTATCAAGCCGTTGAAGGAGATACCCGGCGTCACCGCCGAACTGAATACAAACATCAAGGCTCACCAGCCGTTCGGCGTATTCGTTAGCGTCGATCCAGATATTGTCGGGTTCACTAACGACGACCTTGTCGACAAGCTAAAAGACGGTGAACCTTCGATCTGGACCCGCGTCCAGGACGGCCGGCTCGTGCTTCATGTATTCGGACTCGGTGAAGGCGAGGCTGAACTCGTGGGCAACGCCATTGCCGCCGCGGTGAAGGGTTAACGAGCGGTCGCTTTAGCGACATTGAAAATCGCCCGGTCGACGCA
This sequence comes from Chloroflexota bacterium, assembly GCA_022564545.1. Classification (GTDB taxonomy): domain Bacteria; phylum Chloroflexota; class Dehalococcoidia; order Lucifugimonadales; family Lucifugimonadaceae; genus Lucifugimonas. The sequence goes on from JADFLG010000004.1 coordinate 45,372, forward strand.
CAAGACGAGGAGGGCATCCCATGGCAGTTAAAACCGTCGGAATCATGAGTCCCGGCGATATGGGCAGTGGTGTTGGCGGGGTCTTAAAGCGAAACGGGCTCACAGTGCTTACGGCGCTCGACGGTCGCAGCGAAGACACAAGGGAACGTGCTACCGAGCAGGGGATCGAAGACGTGGGTTCGCTTGATGACCTTGTGAAAGCAAGCGACCTGATCCTGTCGATTCTCGTGCCATCCGAAGCTCGCTCATTCGCGCAAGACGTCGCTGAAGCAATAGTGAGGACCGACGCGGACGTCGCAGTTGCCGATTGCAACGCGATCTCGCCCGCTACCGGCATCAAGATTGACGAAATTATTACCGCCGCAGGTGGCAGGTTCATTGATGCAGGGATAATTGGCGGCTCGCCCAGGACCGGAGCCGTACCAAGGATTTACGCTTCGGGCGAACATGCGTCGGTCCTTGCTGAACTCGATGGCAAAGGGATCAAAGTCCCGGTACTGAACGGTCCTGTGGGCCGTGCTTCGGGACTCAAGATGTGCTACGCGGCGATTACCAAGGGAACTGCTGCGCTATACGCGTCGACCCTGATGACCGCGAAATCACTTGGTCTCTATGAAGACCTGATCCGGGAAATGCAGGGCAGCCAGGCATCGACCCTGGCCGCGATGGATGGGGTGAAGTCGATCTCGGCACGGGCTTTCCGGTGGATTGGCGAAATGGAGGAGATCGCCGCCACGTTCGAGGACGCAGGTGCTACGCCAAAAATTCACCTGGGCGCCGCCGAAACGTTTCAGCAGATCGCCGACTCGTCGATAGGACACGAAAGGGTGGGTACGGTCGACCGGGACCGGACACTCGAGCAAACGATCGAGCAGCTCCTGGTCCCGGCGAAGCCCGGGTAGCGCCAGAACCGAAAATAACTGGCGTCAGTCTGCCTTCTCAGCAGCGATGCGGGCCTTCAGTTTCTCGGTGATTCCGGCGTATTCAGCGGCGATTTCATCCGACTCAAGCGATGCGGGGCGCTTCGAGTTGTTGTAATCCGCTCGCATCTCGATGGTGCCCAGAAACGGGAGGTCCATCTCCTCGGCCAGTGCCTGACCGCCGCCCGTGCCGAACATGCCACCCGAAAAGTTCTCGATCACGCCGAAGACTTTCAGGTTCATCTTCTTGATCATGTTGATCGAGCGTTTCGCGTCGAGCACGGCGAGTTCCTGGGGCGTCGATACGACTACGAACCCATCGAGGTTAAGGGTTTGCATGACCGTCAGTGGTGCGTCCGAGGTCCCGGGCGGCAGGTCGACGATCATGTAGTCCGGGTTGCCCCACTCGGTCGTCTGCAGGAACTGGTTGATGGCGTTGTGGATCATCGGGCCGCGCCAGATGATCGCCTCATCTTCATTTTCCTGGAAGAACGCCATCGACATGACCTTCACGCCGAAGCGCGACGGCGGGATCAGCTTTTTGCCGTCCTGCACCGGCCCTTCGGTGACTCTCAGCACACGTGCGACGTTGGGGCAGTCGATGTCGCAATCGAACAGGGCAACGTTGTTGCCCTGCGCAGCAAGTGTGACCGCGAGGTTCGTTGCGACCGTCGTCTTCCCGACCCCGCCTTTTCCTGAGTAGACGCCGATGCGGGTGCCGATTCCCTCAAGCGATTCCGTTACGCGGCGTCGCTCCTGGAAATTCTTGCGGACCTGCGCCAGCCGGGTCTCTTCCTGGGGGGTCAGTTTTCTGGGTGTAGTCATGGGCTAGTTCCCCGAACGCGGCAGACCGCCAGTACGCAGGGCCGGTACCTGGGAGAATGCAAGAGAGCAAATTCGTGGGCGTAGGTCAGTCGATGCCGAGCAGGCGCTTGCCGTCCTCGGTGATCATGTCAGGGGTCCAGGGCGGGTCGAACACCATATCGACCTGAACATCTTCGACATCGTCGATCTCGGCGATGCGCCATTCGGCCTGCTGCGCAATGTAATCCCCCATTCCGCAGCCGGGGGCGGTCAGAGTCATTTCAACGTGAACGTCCCCGTCGGCGACCTCGACCGTGTAGACCAAACCGAGGTCAACGACGTTTACTGGAATTTCCGGGTCGTAAACATCTTTCAGCGCCTCGATAACCATCTCTTGTCCGAGCACTTGAGTGTCGACCATCACCATCTCCGTAAACCCGGGGAGTTTGTGGGCTTCCCGGTCATTGTTATTTGCTTCGAGATCAATTCAGAGTAATTTCGAAGTCATGTTAAGTCTACCAGAGAGGTAAGGAATTGCCGACGTTTTCAATGACGCGGATATCGTCGACGCCAACTTTGCCGCCTAACGAACAACCGCTGCGGGAACCACGGCTAGGAATCATTCCCAGACGGACCATCGCGACGGACTTTTTCAACGGTCTTGAACGCATCACGTAATTCATCGAGCCAGCCCTTCTCGTTTTTACGCACGAACCGCACGCACCACGCAAGGGCTTCGCTGCGTGAGTTCGCAACGCCCGCGTTTACCAGCGTGTCGAGCACTCCCCGTTCGGCAATGCGGAGCCGTGTCATTGCCGGCACGGTTACGTGGGTGAACAGATAGGTGTCTTCTCCTGCCTGGACGCCCCACGATACCTTCCGCTCGAACAGCTCCTGGGCCTCTTCTGCGACCGACATCCTTGATTGCCGGGTCCCCCTGCGGAATCGACGTGCAATGCGCTTGATGGCGATTTCTTTATCGTCAGGGTCGTCGGGAAGTTCCTCGTCTGCCGTGGAAACCCTGACTACCGCCAGTATTTCATCGTCATCCGCGGTTATCTCGATCCCCTCAGAACCCCACTCATCGTCTATGTGGGCGTTAAACCACTTCTGGATTGCTGCTATGTCTGCGCTCATGTCGCTGCCTCGCTGTTTGATATTTATTTATTGATTACTTGATTACATAATTACAACATTAATCGGAAGCGATGGCAACGGCGTGATTTCAGAATGGTTGTGGGCGGGTAGCTGGTGTAAATTCCTTCTCCGCGAGGAGACGGGTGCCCACTTGTGGGCGCGGTTGAGGGGAAAGTTTTCGACAGTGGTGGAGATGCCAACGAATAGTTGCCACCGCTGGGTAACTTTCACCTCACCCGCGCCCCGATTGCATCGGGGCACCCGTCTCCCGAGGTGGTGGGAGTTTTGAGACAGTTTCTAGTCGGCGCTGACCAGTTCCTCTGGCACACCATCTTCCCTGGTCGGCGACAGGTCGACGGCCCGATCTGGCTCGGGGTCAACCGAATCCGAGTCGCCCAGGTCGACCAGGACCTTGCGCAGGTCGACAATCTGGTCACGCAAAAGCGCGGCTTTCTCGAACTCCAACTCTCTGGCAGCCTTCTTCATCTGCTTCTCAAGGTCTTTCACCAGGCGGACCAGGTCGGCCTTAGGCAGTGCCGCAGGCGTTACATACGGCGTCTTGGCTTCGGCAACCTGTCTGATACGGGTCGTGATGTCCTTCACTTCTTTGACTATGGAAGTTGGAGTTATCGAATTCGCATCGTTGTGCGCAGACTGAATTACCCGGCGGCGGTTGGTCTCGTCAATGGCAATGCGCATCGAATCGGTGATTCGGTCGGCGTACATCACTACCTTGCCCTCAACGTGCCGGGCGGCCCGGCCGACGGTCTGGATGAGCGACGTGCTCGACCGCAGGTAGCCCTCCTTGTCGGCGTCAAGGATTGCCACCAGCGACACCTCGGGGAGGTCAAGGCCCTCTCGCAGCAGGTTGATCCCGACCACAACGTCGTAAACGCCGAGACGGAGGTCCCGAAGTATCTCGACACGCTCCAGCGTCAGGATCTCCGAGTGCAGGTAATGCACCCGCACACCCAGTTCCCTCAGGTAGTCCGAAAGTTCCTCAGCCATCCGTTTTGTCAGCGTGGTTACGAGCACCCGCTCGTTTCTCGCCGTCGTCGCCTGGATGCGCTCCAGCAGGTCGTCGATCTGCCCTTCGCTGGGTCGCAGAATAATTTCCGGGTCGATGAGTCCGGTAGGCCGGATGATCTGCTCGGCGCGTCGTTCCTCGTGCTCTGCCTCATACCCGCCGGGAGTGGCTGAAACGTACACGATCTGGTTGACGCGTTCTTCGAATTCTTCGAACGACAATGGCCGGTTGTCCATGGCAGACGGCAGCCTGAACCCGAAATCCACAAGCGTGGTCTTGCGCGAAATGTCACCCTTGTACATTGCACGGATCTGCGGGAGGGTGATGTGCGATTCGTCGATGAAGACCAGGAAGTCGTCCGGGAAGTAATCCAGGAGCGTCCACGGCGCCGAACCCGGTGGGCGTCTTCCGAGCGGCCGGGAGTAGTTTTCGACTCCCGGGCACGAGCCGGTCTCCCGCAGCATTTCCAGGTCGAAGTTGGTCCTCTGCTCGAGACGCTGTGCCTCGAGGAGCTTGCCCAGCGACCTCAACTCGTCGAGCCTCACACCGAGCTCATCCTCGATGTCCTTCAACGCTTCATTACGCTCGTCCTCTGGCGTGACGAAGTGTTTGCCGGGGAAGATGTCGATATGGTCGAGTTCGGCCAGCACCTCGCCGGTCAGCGGGTCGAGCTCTATGATCCTCTCGATCTCATCGCCGAAGAACTGCACCCGCACCGCCAGTTCCTCGTAGGCCGGCATGATCTCCAGGGTGTCGCCACGGAGGCGGAAGCGGCCACGGACCATCTCCATGTCGTTCCGTTCGTAGTACATGTCGATCAGCCTGCGAACGACCCTGCGCAATCCCGGCTCCTCGCCCTTGCGCAGGCTGAGCACCACCGAGCGATATTCCTCGGGAGAACCAAGACCGTATATGCAGGAGACGCTTGCAACGATCAGCGTGTCCCGGCGGGTGAGCAGTGCGCGTGTGGCGGCGTGGCGGAGCCGGTCGATCTCCTCGTTTACATCCGACTCTTTCTCGATATAAGTGTCGGACTGCGGGATGTACGCCTCGGGCTGGTAGTAGTCGTAGTAGCTGACGAAATACTGGACCGAGTTGCGCGGGAAGAAATCCTGGAACTCGGAGGCAAGCTGGGCGGCGAGCGTCTTGTTGTGGGCAATCACGAGTGTCGGGCGCTGGACCTCCTCGACGATCTTGGCCATCGTGTAGGTCTTGCCCGACCCTGTCACACCGAGCAGGGTCTGGTGGTGAAGGTCATCTTTCAGCCCGCTTGAAATGGCGCGGATCGCCTCGGGCTGGTCGCCCGTCGGCTCGAAGCCCGCCTCAATTTCAAACTTGCCTTCCGTACTGGCCACGCTGGTCATACTCGAATTCTAACCCGCGTGCGGGTTTTGTTTCAGGAGTCGATGACGCTGGCCCTCAACGTTCTCTCGTTCCGAGGAGTTCGACGACGTGGCAAGCCGCTGCCAACACGAGAAGACATTGCGATTCGGCAACCGCCACGCCTGCCCCGGGGCACCCGTCATCTCGACTGAAGCGGAGAGATCTGAAGTCGACCTGCTCGGAATCACTTCTCAATATCGAAACCGGAGATTCCTCCGCCCTTCGACGGGCTCAGGATGTACTCCGGTCGGAATGACAGGCAGCGAGGGCGGGCCGCTTCCGCCTTCGAAAACACAGCGGCCTAAACCTCTTCCCAGCCCTCTGGAAGTTCAGGTGTCTTCCATAATTCGTCCGGCCTCCAGCTGGCCCAGATATTGCCGAACGGCGGCCTGTCGGCCCTCACGATTGCGAGCGCCTCAGCAGCCGTTGCACGGACCTCATCCGCCTCCCTGCCAGTGAAAAGGCCGGCCGAAATCGCATTGGCGAACTCGTCTTCGTCCTTGTACCGCCACGCCTTCCGGTCCGGTTCAACCACGATGTCCAGAAACATGTCCCAGGTGTCGAATCCAAAGCGCGTGCGCCTGTATGGCGCGTCGATATTGATGTACCAGCCGCGGAGTTCGGTCATTCCTTTATCCCAGAACACCCACAGCGACCACATGGTGCGCGGTGATTTAAGGCGCAGGACCCCAGAGGTGTGCCACTTGCGCGCTACCATCTCCCATGACTGCGCTGCCATCACCTCGACACTCAGGTGACCCGTCCCGCCGGACACCCCGTTCATAACCGTCGTGCCGGGAGGGGTCCAGGTGGCGATCAGTTCCGGAGTGTCGGTAACGACGATTGAAGGAAAGACGGTCTGTACTTTGCCGCGGAAAACATATCGAATCGCGATGTGATCGCCAGGCTGGAACCCTGGAACCTCGCTTGAATTGTCTATCGTGACCATTGGCGCATTATGCCGATTGTGACACCATGCGCACTCGGCGCATCTGCCCGAAATACAGCGGAGATGAACGAATGGCCCGAACAGAACAATTAAAAGTTGTTATTGGCACCGACCATGTTGGTACTCACTATGCCGACGAGCTGCGCGATTCGTTCCCGGAGATCGAGTTCGTCGTTGCGTATGACCCTGCCGATCACGTAAATGCGATACGCGACGCTGACGCATTTTTCGGCTGGCCAAGCGGCGATGCCTTCGCGGCAGCGCAAAACCTGAAATGGATCGCGTGCCCGGGCATGGGCATCGACAGGATCGTCGCATACCAGAACATCGTCGATTCGGACGTGCCGATAACAAATGCGCCGGGCACCCACGTTACTTCGATGGGCGACCATGTGATCGGCGCGATGGTCGGGCTGACTCACCGGTTCCAGGAGGCGTTTGTAGACCGCCAGAACAAGACCTGGGACACGCCGAAGTACGCCTCCCGAATCACCGAATTAACTGGAACGACTGTGGGAATATTCGGCCTGGGCGCCATCGGCAGGGCGGTAGCTGATCGGGTGGCCGCGTTCGGAACGACGACACTTGCTATCGACCCCGGACCATCCGAGGTTCCCGTAAGCGTCAGGGAGTGCTGGGACCTCGACCGGCTCGACGACCTGTGCCGCCTGTCGAACTTTCTTGTGATCGCTGCGCCGGTGCTCGATACGACACGCAATTCGATCGACGCCCGCCGGATCGCGCTAATGCCCGAAGGCAGCTACGTGATCGTTATATCCCGGGGCCAGATCGTCGACGAGGACGCCCTGTGCGATGCGCTCGAATCGGGTCACCTTGCCGGGGCGGCACTTGATGCGACAGCCGTTGAGCCACTGCCCGAAGACTCAAGGTTGTGGACCCTGCCGAACGTCATTTTGACTCCACACTCGTCCGCCCTCACGCCCGAGCTGTACGAGATGCGACGCCAGGCTTTCAGGGCGAACCTCCGGAGGTTCGCAGCCGGCCAACCGCTCGAAAACGTCTGCAACAAGACGGCTGGTTTTTGATTTGACACGACCCATCGACACTTTGAGCGCGCTCTAACTCCGCGCAGCACGCCTGGCGAATGGCATCTTCCCGACCCCTGGAGCCTGTCTCATAATACGTCGACCGGCGAGATTAGTTCCTTCTCCTTGGGGAGAAGGTTAGGTTGAGGGGGAACGATTCGACGGTGATTTTGATGCTTTTGAACGGGTGTTGACGACTCAGCA
>JADFLG010000174.1 GCA_022564545.1 Chloroflexota bacterium
TGTGGGTGCGAGCGTCGATCGCATGGGGCATCGCCGTTGTTGGTGTCTGATGGGAGGGTCTGACCCACACCCTAACCCTCTTTTGGCTCCGGGCGTGCGAGGCGCACTTGGTCGCGTCCGTGAGCTCCGCGGGGGACACCGGGGCAGGGAGAGGGAATTGCCTATCAGTCGCGACGGACCCGGCGAAGGCCGGCCCATGCACCGATCGCCGCGACCGCAAGGGCAGCCAGCGCCACCTGTAGCTGCCATAACGGCAACGTGATGCCGTTACCAGCCCCGGCCCTGGCGTCTGCGCGGTCGGCCGCGCCCTCGAGCGCCACCGCAGCTGCATCACCGCCAGCACCGGCACCTGAAGCCTTTTCCAGGTCGTCAACATCAGCGGTATCTACCGAATCAGGCGGATCGGGCTCCGCTGCCCCGTCATCCGCCGATAAGTCGGGTGCGATATCGGCCTCTTCCGGCACTGGCGCCTGTGCCGACAGGCTGGACGGAGTTTCCGTGACGGCGTCGCCACCAGCAGTTGAACTTTCGAGGGCTTCCATAGCCGCCGGCGCTATCTCGGCTGCCGCCCCGGCCGCGGCCCCAGTCGGCGCCGGGACCGCCTTAGCCGCCTGGACCGCCGCAGCCGCTGGGACCGCCGTAGCCGCTGGGACCGCCGTAGCTGCCAATCGCAGAGTCTGTGGCTCGGACACACCGTCCGCGTCAGCACCGGTCGCCTTTTCGACTACAACAGTTACAACAATGATTTCAGGAGCACCCGCCGCCCCGGAGGGAGCTGACTCAGCAATCATCGCAGTGGAAAACGACTCGCTCCGGCCCGATTGCTCAACGACCCCCGTGATGTCGCCAATCGTGAGCAGCGCCACAGTCAACGCCGCAAACCCGGCGAGGACCATTGGCGCCAGTGCCAGTTTTCGCTGCGGCGCGAACAGTTCGGCGAGCCTGGAAATTCTCGACTCGGAAGCTTCGGCCGCAGCGACCATTTCCGGAGTGATCGCGAACGATCGGGGCGCTTCAATGGCACCCAACCTGCCGAGGACCTCCAGGAGCGCCCTCTGTGTCGCAAGGTCTTTTTCAAGTGCAGGGTCGTCGCGCATCATCTGTTCGACGAGTTTCACCTCGTCGTCGGACGCGTTTCCACCGACGTATGCGTTGATAGCGCCGGTGCTCGGACCTGCACGGCCAAACAGCCGATTTATAAGCCTGCGGACCACTCGGTTTGAAATCTCCCTGTTTTACAGACGCCCGTGTATCGCAATCGCCCCTGTCTTATAGACGCATAGAGGCCGGTAAAAGTTCCGGTTGCCGTTGAACGCAGTCCCGCATTCGCGCCCTTGCGCGGTTAAGCCGCGACTTTACGGTGCCGATCGAAACACCGATCGAATCGGCAGCCTCGTCGTACGGGTAGCCCTCGACATCGACCATCACCATCGCCAGCCGGTGGTCGTCCGAAAGTCCGCCAAGACACTGTTCTATCAGGCGGGCAAGCTCGGCGTTCAGGACATCGGCCAGCGGGTCGGCGGAATCGTCTTTAACCGTCTCTGAGAAATAAACAATATCTTCGTCGATAGAGGTTTCCGGTCGCCGCGATTTTTTTCGCAGGTAGTCCAGCGAGGCGTTTTTGGCGATTCGGAACAGCCATGCCCGGAAGATACCGCCGCGGTAACTTGATATCTTCCGAAACGCCGAGATGAAGGTGTCCTGGGTAATATCCTCGGCCGCCGCGCGATTTCTCACGGTGCGCAGTACAACCGCGAAGACCGCGTCTTGATATTCGGCTACGAGGCGATTAAACGCGTCGTAATCGCCGTCGCGGGTCAACTGAATGAATCGTTGCTCGTCGAAATTGGTCAATAATTCGAGTTCCACAGCATGCCTGCGGCTCAATCCTCAGCGTGCCTGCGGCTCAATCCTCAGCGTGCCTGCGGCTCAATCCTATCTGGCGCATGGGAACCGAAACGTTACTGGCCGATTACGTGGAACTGGGGTTTCGCTTGCTATATTCGTATTCAGGCCGGTTGCTCTCGCGATCAATCTGACCATTACTTCCACTATTACGGCCACAGAGAACGTATGCGAACTGCGATTCGAGATACGGGCGAGACGATCATCACTGCGGTGGTGATCTTTCTTGTGCTGCAGGGGACTACTCAGAGTTTTCTGATCGAAGGTTCCTCAATGGAACCCAGGCTGGTGCAGGGCGAACGTCTGCTGGTGAACAGGTTTGTGTATACCCAGTCGCCGTTCAGTCTGTTCGGCGATGCGGCGTACCTGTTCGGCGGGCCCGAACGGGGCGACATCGTCGTGTTTCACCCGCCGACCGGCTCTTCAACCGATTTCGTGAAGCGGATCATTGGATTGCCAGGAGACGTGATCGACCTGGACGGGGAATCCGTTTACGTGAACGGCGAAAAGACAGGCTGGGTGGACCGCACGACGGCCAGGCGTCACGAAAACTACCCGGTCACGGTCCCGCCTGGCGAATACTTCGTGCTCGGCGACAACCGGCGTGTGTCGGTCGATTCTCGCAACTGGGGATTTGTTGCGGCCGATGCAATAGTTGGACGTGCCTGGGCGGTTTACTGGCCGATAACCGAGCTCCATTTGTTTGGCTGAGCGTGGGCATTGGTTGCCGGGCTAAACGATAGCCGGGTTCGTCGGCGGGGTCGTCGACCAGTCGTCGCGGGATCGACCGTTTTTGTCCCATACGACCTGGCCGTCCTTGATGGTCATCTGGCACACGATTCTTCGGTCCGTGCGGTAAACCCGGTTGCCCGATCCGTTGTCGGTGAGACCAAAATCGCCCTCGGCTATTTCCAGCACGGCAATGTCGGCAAACGCGGTCTGCCCGAGGTTCCCGAGCTCCGGGTGCCCGATCGTCTGTGCCGGGACCCATGTCGACCGCGCAATGATGTCGGGCAGCTCCATACCCAGCGCCAGGAGCTTTGTCATCGTTTCAGGCATGGTCCCCTGGTTGACCAGGATGCTTGCCGTGTGCATGTCGGTGGAAATCGTGTCAGGGGGAAATCCCTGCTCGATCGCGGCCTTCGCAATTCGGAAAGAGAAGCTGCCGGCCCCATGCCCGACATCGAACTTGACCCCGCGTTCCCGGGCCTCGAAGAAGTACGGCTTGACCTTATCGTTCGAGTCGATCATCGGCTTGTCAAAGCCATAGCAGTGGGTCGTCATATCGCCCGGCCGGAGGTGCTCCAGCAACATTTCGTTGTTCGGACGAGACTTGATTGGCGCCTGGTCGACCATCACATACACGCCGGTGTTTTCGGCCGCCTGAACCCCCCGGTCGAGCGGCTGCCAGCCCGGACCCCGGTAGTGGGCGACCTTCACGCCGACAATCCGGTCGGGGCGCTGGGCGATCTTGGCCGAGGTCAGGTCGACGTCCATTCCTTCGAGGTCCTGTTCTGGCAGGCCGACCATCCCTTCGCCGACGATATTGATCAGCGCGAACACATTGGTTTTCGAGCGGGAAATCACGGTTTTGTCGAAATCGTCGAACGTCAGGTGGCCGGCGCCGCCGACGTCAACCGCGGTCGTCGTGCCTTCGGGCAGGCAGTGGGCGTCGGGGAGGACAGCCGCGACGTAGCCGTAAAAGTGGGCATGCAAATCGATAAGGCCAGGCGTGACCACAAGGCCTGAAACATCGGCGACCCTGCGGGCGAGCGCGGGGGATATGTCTTTGTCGACGAGGGCGATGTGACGACCGACTATCGCCACATCGAACAGGCCGTCGATGTTGTTGGCAGGGTCGATCACCCGCCCGCCTTTGAGAAGCAGGTCGTATTTATGAGTCGCTGTGTCAGCAGTGGTCACCGGAACCTCCGAAAGCATGTCCCCGAATCGTGGGCTTGACCATAAACTTGATGGTCGGCGACATCTTAGCGCTGAGAGACGGGGCAGGGGAGACCCATGGGAATGCGCTCGCGTTTGTTTGCGTAAAGGTTTCGGGGGATTTCAGGGGAGTTTGCGAGCGGAAGTTGGGCCGTAGCACACGCTGAACCCCGCACGCGGGTTCAGGCGATAGTTCATCGCTGAATGTGAGGCAACGCAGCGCCCGCACGATTCGGCACTCGGAAGTTTGCCGCTGCGCTCGAACCTGAAATAACGAAGCCACCCGCTGTTGGCGTGTTTCGGACGTGCAATCCGGCACTCCCAGGAAACCGCCG
>JADFLG010000071.1 GCA_022564545.1 Chloroflexota bacterium
GCTGCGGCCCCATAAGACCTGCACTCCGGGCATGGAGGCGTACGTGGCAAGCTCCTGTGCAGTGCGGGTCTTGCCGATGCCCGGCTCGCCGACAAGAGTCACCATCCTCCCCTTACCCGACAAAACCTCCTCGAAGGCAGCCTTCATCTGGTCCATCTCACGGTGACGGCCGACGAAGACGCCACCGGCCATCGAGTCGAGGAGGCGCGCCTCTTTTTCGTCACCGGACTCCTCGGTGACTGAGAGATCAACTGCGTCAAGCGCCGAGAGAACCTCATCGGCAGACTCGGGTCTCTCCTGCGGGTCCTTGGCCAGGAGACGCATGATCAGGGAGTCGAGCGTCTTCGGTATCTGGGGGTTGTGCCAGCTTGGTGCCACGGGAGGGGTGTTCACGTGCTGGCCGATCACCGCGATGTCGTCGTCGCCCATGAAGGGGACGCGGCCCGTGCACATCTCGTAGAGCATTGCGCCGAGGGAGTAGAGGTCTGCCCTCGGTGTCACCTCGCCGCCGGTGGCCTGCTCCGGGGGCATGTAGTTGACCGTGCCCACCATCATCTTTTCGACCGTGAGTCTTGAGCGGTCGGTTGCAACGGCAAGTCCGAAGTCGCCTATTTTCGCCGCACCGTCGTCGTCGAGCCAGATGTTTCCGGGCTTCAGGTCCCGGTGGACTATGCCCTTCGAGTGGGCGAAGACAAGACCTTGCGCGGTCTGTGTTGCGATCTGGAGAGCCTGATCCAGTGGCAACGGCCCGTCGGCGTCCTCGATAAGTTGTTCTACATCCCCACCGCCCATCAGGGGCTGAACCATGAACGGCTGGCCATCCTCTTCACCGAAGTCGTAGATCGGCATGATGCACGGGTGCGTTCCCATCCTGCCCATCGCCTGCGCTTCCCTGCGGATACGCTCACGTCCCACTTCGTCGAGACCTTCTGTCTTGATTACGGCGAACGCAACATCCCTATCCAGGATGGCATCGTGGGCCAGGTAGACCTTCTTTTTCCCGCCTTCACCGAGTAGGCGCGTGACGGAGTATCGGCCGTTGGCAAAGGTGGAGGGAGTGTCGGCGTCTCCGATTGGCGTGATTTCGGCAGTAGACGAATCAGCTGTGTCAATTTCGGCCGGTCCGTCGATATGAGGTACCGCCATCGCTAAAAAGGTCTGGGCATCCTCGTTCTCGGCATCCGCCGCAAGGACTGATAACGAAGTCGTGCGGACTTGCTTCCAATCCTTGGCGTCTGCGGCTTCTTCTGCCTCGTCGAGGAGGCGATCTATGCGTCGTTGAACACGTTCGGAAGGCATAGTGCGGCATGATAGCTGAAAAAGCACCCGTCTCCTGAAATCGCTCGCATCAACACAGCGCGTGATGGCAATGAGTGGTGTCCGTCCAGGTGTGGCTCACTGGCAGGCATCTCAAAACCACCTGTTTGTGGCATCCTGTCTCGGGCTGTCAATCTCCCTTCCTCCGTCTCATACCTCGAGAAGGTTAGGTTGAGGGGGAATGCTGTCGACGGTGGATTAGAAGCGATCGAAAGCGTGTAGAGGTGGCCTCGTTCGTCTGAACGGTGCTGCCCGGTTTGCCAGGTGACTATCCCAAAACACATTAATAGGCGAAGTGAAATTCCGTCTCCGACAGCAGAGGGGGTTTTGAGATAGTTTGCTAAGTGGGAATCGCGTGTTGTGGATCAGGCCGCTGCAGGTACGGGACAGGGCGGGTTAGAATTGATGCTCGTCGACCTGTAAGGTCGGCCAAAAATCACGATTCTTGACCTCTGGGACGACTCCGCTGGTACACCCCGACGCAATCCGCTTTCGACGTTGCCGAACCAGGGGTGCATAGGCACCCCGAAACAGCACACGTCCATTTTCTTTCCTGACAGGGGTCGAGGTCACTCCAATGGTTCAACACTTTCTAAAATTCAGCGATATCGCGTCGGGCGAAATCCAGCCGCTGCTGGCGCGCGCCATCGAGTTGAAATCAGGCGCATCGAGCAACGCGCTGGGCGGCGCATCGGTCGTGCTGCTGTTCGAAAAACCGTCGCTCCGCACCAAGCTTTCGTTCTGGATTGGGACCGGCAAACTTGGTGGCGACCCGCTCTATCTCAGCCCCGAAGAAGTCGGCCTGGGCACGCGTGAGCCGGTGGCCGACGTCGCGAAGGTCATCTCTCGCATGGCCGATATCGCCGTCGTCCGCACATTCTCCCAGTCAACTATCGAAGAGTTTGCCGATGCCGCCACCATTCCCGTCATTAACGCCCTCACGGACGCCGAGCACCCCTGCCAGGCCCTTGCCGATGTGCAGACGATCGTTGAGCAACTTGGAAGTGTCGAGGGGGCCAGCGTCGCGTTTATCGGCGACGGCAACAACACCGCCGTGAGCCTGAGTTACGCGGTGGCAGGTCTTGGCGGTCACCTCACCCTCGCGTCCCCGGGCGGCTACGAACTGCCCGCGGCGCAACTCGAAGGCGCCAACGCCTATGGTTCCGCGTCAGGTGGGTTGGTCACGCAGACCACCCGTCCGCAGGATGCCGTGTCCGGCGCCGATATCGTCTACACCGACGTCTGGACAAGCATGGGGCAGGAAGACGAGACGGCCCGTCGACTTGCGGCGTTTGACGGCTACCAGGTGGACCCGGCCCTGCTCGATCAGGCCTCGCCCAATGTAAAGTTCATGCACGACCTGCCTGCCCACCCCGGCGAAGAGATCTCGGACGGTCTGCTTCACGACCCGAGATCGATAGTTTTCGACCAGGCGGAAAACCGTCTGTGGGCACAGGCCGCGCTGATGGAAAAGCTAATCTAGCGGCCTCGAGTTACTTGCCGGATAGCGATTATCGGCGTGCTGGCGTGCGAACATAGATAACCACGACCGTTACGCCCCCGGAAATCACGTCACGCCGTAACACACCAAACCCGATGGCACTTCCCGTAATCGCAATTATTGGCCGGCCCAACGTCGGCAAGTCGACCCTGTTCAACCGATTGGCAGGTCGCCGGATCGCGATCGTCAGCGATATACCGGGCACGACTCGCGACCGCGTGTCGATCGACGCGCAATGGGGCCGTCACCGCTACCTCCTTGTCGATACTGCTGGCGTTGAAGACCGCCCGCACGACGCACTCCTGTGGGACGACATAAAGAAGCAGGTCGAAATCGCACTTAACCAGGCCGACGGCATCATTTTTACGGTGGATGTCAACGAAGGTGTGACCGACGCCGATAACGATGCAGCGGACATGGTGAGACGGGCAGGCCGACCCGTGGTGGTCGCGGCAAACAAGACGGATTCACTCGCCCGCGAGGAGCTTGTCTACGACTTCTACTCACTCGGCCTTGGCGAGCCGCACCCGATCAGCGCATATCACGACACCGGCGTCGGCGACTTGATGGAAGCGATCTTTACCGCGATGCCGCCGTTCGAGCCGGAAATGGCGGGACCCAGTTCCATCAGGGTGGCGATTGCCGGGCGGCCAAATGCCGGCAAATCGGCGCTGTTCAACGCACTCACCGGGGAAGAACGTGCGATCGTCAGTCCGGTCCCCGGCACGACGCGAGACACACTCGACTCCCAGTTCGACTACGAGGGGACCCTGATCACGTTCCTCGATACCGCTGGCCTCCGTCGCCGCGGAAAAGCCGAGGCGGGAATCGAGAAGTACAGCGCGATTCGCACAATTGGCGCCATCGAACGCTGCTACGTCGCGATACTGGTGCTCGACGCGACCGAGTTTGTGACCGCACAGGATACGCATATCGGCGGGTATATCGACGATGCCTCGCGTGCCGCGGTGGTGGTCGTGAACAAATGGGACCTTGCAAAGGAACTCGACCTCAACCGTGCTGACGCTGAAGAGGAAGTGAAGAACCGTTTCAAGTTCATTCCCGATGTGCCGGTCGTTTTCACATGTGCGCTCACCGGCCGGGGAGTAGACAAACTGCTCCCGACGATAATCACCGTTTACGGAGAGTTTTCGAAGCAAATACCCCGTGCCGAGGTCAGCCGTGTAATATTCGACGCAATGGGCGATAATCCTATGCCCGGGTTCGGGAGTAGACGCCCTAGAATCTTCCGGTGTATTCAGAGCCGGACCTCACCTCCCACCTTCGAATTTACCGCTCGAAACCCGGAACTAATACACTTCAGCTACCGCAGGTACCTTGAGAACCGCCTGCGAGAGCAATTCGGATTTGTTGGTTCGCCTCTAAAACTGTCATTTCTAAGTCGGGACGATGAGTGATCCGGTAGCAGTAATAGTCGTTCTTGCAGCCGCCTACTTCATAGGCGCCATCCCTTCGGGCGTCATCATTGGGCGATTGTGGCGCGGTGTGGATATCCGCAGCTACGGCAGCGGCGGTTCCGGAGCGACGAACGTGGCCCGCACGCTCGGGCCAAGGGCCGGGGCGGCGGTTTTCGCATCGGATTTTGGAAAAGGCATTATCGTGGCGGTAATTGCCCGCCTGGTTTCCCCGGACGCGGCGTGGCTCGTGGCCCTGGCCGGGACAGTTGCCGTACTCGGGCACATGTTCCCGGTTTACATCCGGTTCAAGGGTGGCAAGGGAGTGGCTACCGGCTTTGGAGCGCTTGTCGTTATTTCCCCATTTGCCGGGGTGGTCGCGCTGATCGGTGTGGCGATCGCCGCTTTAACGCGGTACGTCTCACTCGGATCGATCATGGGCAGCAGCCTGAGCCTGGCACTGCTTGTCGTGCTCAGCGTGTTTGAACTGACAGTGCTCGGTATTCGGCACGATCTGTGGTATCTGTTGTTTGCCATACCTGTTGGGTTGCTGATCGTGTGGCGTCACCTGTCAAATATCGATCGCCTCGCAAAAGGCGACGAATCTCGGCTGGAAACGAAGCCAACTCCGCGCCGGACCCAGCGAACCCATTAAACTGCCTGCGTGACGCAAATCGGTATAGTCGGCACTGGCGCGTGGGGGACCACTCTCGGAATACTCCTCGCGCGCACAGGCCACAAAACGGTTCTGTGGTCTCGCACCGAAGCGCGGGCCGGAGAACTGACGGAAGCACGCGTCAACGAACGGTCTGTTCCCGGTGTCGAGTTCCCGGATTCGATGAGCGTGACCGCATCCCTTGATGAATCGTTCACAGACTCCGAGCTGGTGATCGTGGCGGTGCCGTCGATTACGGTGAGGGAAAATCTCAGAAAAATTGCGCATGCACTGCCGGCCAATTCGAACATTATTTGCGCTACCAAGGGCATCGAGATCGAGTCCGGCAAACGGATGTCCCAGGTGATTGCGGAGGAACTCCCCGGCTTCGGTGCTGCGCGGATAGGCGTGCTTTCCGGGCCGAACCTTGCCCCCGAGATCGCCAGCGGCAAGGTCGCTACGGCAACCGTTGCGTTTCCAGGTGAATCCGCAGGCGAGTCGGTCCAGAAAATGCTTAGCTCCGATGTGTTTCGCGTCTATCGAAGTGAAGATGTGACGGGTGTTGAACTTGGTGGGGCGTTGAAGAACATCATCGCTATCGGGGCAGGATTTATCGATGGAGCGGGTCTTGGCGACAACGCAAAGGCGTCTTTCGTTACCCGCGGGCTGCATGAGATCACCCGGCTCGGCGTCGCGATGGGTGCCAGGCCTGATACTTTTGCCGGGCTGAGCGGCATGGGTGACCTTGTGGCCACCTGTTATTCGACCCTGAGCCGAAACTACCGGTTGGGCGTGGGAATAGCTTCCGGGCGAGACCTGCAGACTGTTCTCACGGAACTGGGACAGACCGCAGAGGGTGTTCCCACGACCAGGGCGGCTGTACGACTTGCGCGGGAACTGAACATCGAAATGCCTATCGCTGCGGCGACGCACGCCGTGTTGTTTGAAGGCGCTGAACCTGCCGACGCGATACACGACCTCATGGGCCGCACGCTTCAACCCGAGGTCAGGTACTAGGCGTATTTTTCCGCCAGCGCCGGGAAGAGGACTGCACCCACCGATTTCCCGGCCGGAGCGGCAAGTTGCCGCCTGGTCCAGCCACTTCCATCAGCCACCCAGATCGCCCAGTTCATAGAGGATCGCCGACATTACCGCAATTGCAGCCGTCTCGCTGCGGAGCACCCGCGGGCCGAGGGTCACCAGATGTGCGCCTGCAATCCGTATCGCCCTCGCCTCGCGCTCACTCAACCCGCCGGGCGGCCCAATCAACGCACTCAACTCGGGCGGTCCCGGCGCGTCCGGCGCATCGGACTTGTTCGGAATTAGAGACTTAATTATTTTAAGGGCTTCGCTCAGCGGCAACGACTTGCTGGCATGTTCCTCCCACATGCAAAGCAGGGGTTGATCGGCCAGCTGTTGATTTACTGCGTCCATGATTGGCAGCGGCGCATCGACCGCTGGAACGGTCGCCCGTCCACTCTGTTCGGCAGCTTCGATCGCGATACGCCGCCAGCGCTCAAGCCTGCTTGCCGATGGCGCACCTGTGACCCCGCCCTGCACACGTTCGCTAATGACCGGTACGAACCTGACAGCACCGAGTTCAGTGCATTTCTGGATGGCCAGCTCGATCCGCTCCGGTCGTGCCAGCCCCAGGAGCATTGTGACTTTGATGAAGGGTTCGGGTACAGGTTCGACAGTCGAGATCAGCGTCGTCGACACCTCGGTCTTGCCCACGTGATCGATTTCCACTTCCCATTCTGATCCTGATCCATCGAACAGCCTGATCCGATCACCGGTCTCCGCCCGCAATACGGTCTTCAACTGCCGGGCCGTCGGGCCATCGAGCGAGATCGCGCGTTTCGCCGCGCCAGGCCCCGGTGTGCCAGTATTCGGGAAGTCAATGTTCGGAACGTAAAAACGGTGCATCGACTGGAGACTATCTTAAAAAACCTTCTGGCCCGGAGAGGCAGGGGACAGGCCGGCCCTCCCTCCCTCCCTCGAAGAGAACCTCTCAAAAGTGTCGACGGTCATGGTTAATTCCTTTTCCCCGGGGGAGAAGGCTGGGATGAGGGGGAATGTTCGACGGTGATATTGGTGCTTTCGAACGTGTGTTGCAACTCAGCGACACTCCCCCACCCGCGCCCCGATCGCATCGGGGCACCCGTCTCCCCGGGGGAGAGGGAGTTATGAGGCGGTCTCCCGGGGAGAGGAAACAGCGGCACACTTTACCCTTACCGGGCCCTGGCAATTCGAGTCGCTGTCCAGTCCTCGATTTTTCTGCTCGATTGGACCACGCCACCGGCCGATTCAAATGCCGCGTTCACGTCATCAAGCCGGGTTTCGAGGACTCCGGATGTGATTACCACTCCATTTGCGGAAACGGACGAGATGAGCGGCCCGGCCAGTTCGATAAGCGCTTTAGCGGAAATGTTCGCCGCTACCACCTCGAACGTGCCATCGGGTACTTCAGGGTGCGGAATAGTACCGTGCAGAATTGTCGATTGCCCGGAGTAACCGGCTGCTTCCAGGTTTGTCGCAGACGAAATTACAGCATCGTCATCGATATCCAGACCCACGGCATGTTCGGCTCCGAGAGCGAGGGCGGCAATCGAAAGCACGCCAGAGCCGCACCCGACGTCAAGAAACCGGCTTCCCGGCTTCACGGCCTTCTCAATCTCTTCCAGGCACATCAACGTTGTCGGGTGATGCCCCGTCCCAAACGCGAGGCCGGGCTCCAGTTCAATTACGATGTCGGAATCCCGGCCGATGAAATTGGTCGACCCCGCCACTATCACGAGGTTCGTTCCGACCCTGATGGGTTCGAACCTCTGATTGCGCCATTCGTCGTCGGTGACTTCCTGTTCTTCCAGTTCGGGCAGGTCGACCAGGTACCTGATTAAGCGCACGCCAACGTCGATTGCCGTCCGGCGGCTCTCGGTTGTCGGGTCGATGGGCAGCCAACCGCGAATCGTTACCCACGCAGCAGGGTCGGGCGTTTCACCCTCATCGGGGTTGAACCCGCCGGGCCGCTCGACGGAAGAGGTGCCTTCGCCGTGCAGGTTGAACAGGTGGGTCAGCGGTTCGACGTACTCCGGTGGCGCTTTGATCGTTAGCTGCAGCCAGTGTACCTGGCGCTTCTGGCTTACCATGCCCACTGCTCCAGCCGTCCTCAGGAACTATCGTCCTCACCCCTGAAGGCGTCTTTGAAGCGGTTGAAGATTCCCTGGCCGCTGCCGGCGCCAGGCCCAACATTATCGATGCCGAACGATTCTGCGAGTTCCCGTAACAGCTCGGCCTGGCGGTCGCTGAGCTTGTTCGGGGTGACAACTTTCAGTTCGACAAGCTGGTCGCCGCGTCTTCCAGAACCGCCCATGCGAGGTATGCCGGCGCTTTTTATTCGTGAAATCGCACCCGACTGGGTACCGGGTTTGATCTCAATGTCCCGGGGTCCGTCAAGGGTCTCCACGCTGATTACCCCGCCGAGCGCTGCCATCACCATGTTCACCTCGGCAGTCATAATTACATCGTTGCCCCTGCGCGAGAACGTCTTGTCCCGCTCCACGCCAACGTGGACATAGAGGTCGCCGCTCTGGCCGCCCCGGCCACCAGTTTCGCCTTCACCGCGAACTATCAGCTTGGTCCCGTTATCGACGCCGGCGGGGATCTGAACTTCGATGCGACGGGTCTTACGTTCAATTCCGCGGCCTGAACACTTCTTACAGGCCACTTTCACGGTCTGGCCTTCCCCCTGGCATGTTGGGCAGGACGTCACCTGTTGGAACTGACCGAAGAACGTTCGCTGTGTGCGCCTTACCCTGCCTTCGCCGTGGCATGTGCGGCATTCGACTGTATCGGTGCCCGGCTCAGCCCTCGTGCCGTCACACCGCTCGCACCGTTCCATTCGGGTCAGTTCGAGCTCGCGTGGCACGCCAAACGCCGCATCTCGGAAAGAAACGTTGATCCTGAACTCGAGATCGGCACCCCTGTTGGGGGCCTGCCGGGTCGACCCGCCAAAGAACGAATCGAAAATGTCGCCGAACCCGCCAAAACCCTCAAACCCGTCAAAACCGCGACCTGCCTGACCGTTCACACCCGTGTGACCAAACCGATCGTACTGCGCCTTGCGTTGCGGGTCGCTGAGGACCTGGTACGCCTCGTTCACTTCCTTGAACCGATCGCCGGCGTCGGCGTCTTTGTTGCGATCGGGGTGGAACTTGAGCGCCTGCTTGCGAAACGCCTTTTTGAGATCTTCAGGCGTGGCGTTACGCCCGATAGCGAGGATCTCGTAATAATCACGTTTTCTGGTAGTCATGGACAGGGGGTCACGTGCCCGCGGCCGGTATCGGTTCCGGTCCCAAATTTGGAACAAGGTGAATCAGGCGAACAGACCAATTATAGGCCCGGAACGCGCCGAGTCCGAATGAGGGTAAAAACCCAATGCGAATCGTCAGTCACCGGGCGTGCGAGGCGCACTTGGGTGCCGCGCGAGCTCCGCGGGGCAGACCAGGGCTGTTTGGCACCGGGCGTGCGAGGCGCACCTGGGTGGCAGTAGGAAGCGCCGCGCCCCACGCCAGGGCATCGGGTCATGCGAAAGACGACAACGTAAATCTGCGCGCCCCGCAGAGCTCGCGCATGTGCCCGGGCAGTTCGAGTGCGGCCGGCACTTACTAGCCGCCGTAGACCGTCATGGTCATTTGGTCGAGACGGTTCGCCAGGTAACGCACTGCGGGAATCGCGGTTCCATACCGCATGCGTGTGGGAGCCATCACCCCGATCGTGCCTTCGGCTGTTTCTGGCGTGCCGTATCGACAGAACACTATCGAGAAGTTCTTCAGCGACTCCTCGGAGTTTTCTTTTCCGATTACCACGTTCACGTTGCCGTCCGAATTGAAGGCGTTCTCAAACGCGGCCGTCGCGTAAGAGTCTTCTATCAACCACGTGGCGCCCCGGGCCATCGTGGGGTCGGCGATCATTTCCGGCTGTTGGAACAGCTTGCTAATGCCGCTGAACCGCTTTTCGACGTTGGAGCGGGTGCTGTGCTTGCGGAGGGCCTCTGCAGCCGAATCGAAGGCCCGCCGTTCCAGTCCGTCTCCCACACGGCCTGCACGGGCTGCCAGGCTGTCCGCCGGTACGCCAACAATTGCTTCACTCAGGCGATTTCGTGCATGCTCGATCTCGGAGTTCGTGACAGACGTGTCGAGAGTGATCAGCTGCTTGTAAACGCTTGCCTCCTGCAGCACCACGATGACCATGACGAGCATCTCCTGCAACCGGAGCAGCTCGACGCTTTTCACCGGCGCGGGTGCCGTTCGGGGAGTCGTCGTAAACGCCAGGGTGCTCAACAATCCTGCGAGGACAGCCGATGCCGAGTCCATCCACTCTTCAACATAGGCCTCGACCGTGCCGAATTCCCTGTCGACCAATGCGGCAGACACCGGGTCCAGCTCTGCATCAGGGTCGAGTGACGATACGAACTGCCGGTATCCCCGATCCGATGGCACCCCGCCGGCCGATACGTGGGGACGGTGTATGTACCCGGCTTCCTCGAGGGCTGCCATTTCGTTGCGTATGGTCGCCGGACTGGCCCTGAGATTCGTGGAACGGGCGATAGCGCTGGAAGCGACCGGGGACGCGGTTTGCACATGTTCAGAAACGATGAACTTGAGAATCTCTCGTTTTCGAGTTGTCAGAGCCGGCATACTCGTACCAGTCCAGTGACATGCGCGCTTTGTAATGGAACGTCGCGAAGCTAGCATGCGGTTTTCCCGAGTGTCAATGTTATTTTTGGCCCGGTGTACACAACTGGCCGTTAGTTAATCGATCGCTCGAGCGACCCCCGGGTGGCGTTGAGTCATTTGTATGCCCCAACTTTCCCAGAGCGCATTCGACGGGGCAGCCGAATATATTGCGCTAAACGCTCGGCCGCTGGAGCGAGCTCAGTTTGAATGCCACTTCGGTTCGGGTTCGATACCGGACGTTCTCGCCGAACTGGGCAGATTTCGGAACGATGACGGTGGATTCGGTCACCGAATCGAACCCGATTTGCGGACGCCGTTATCTTCGCCGCTCGCAAGCACCCTCGCGTTACAGGTATTCAGGGAACTGGCCGTGCCTGGCGATCAGCCGGTTGTCGGTGATGGGATCAAATATTTCGAACGCACCTATGATCGCTCAATCAGGGGATGGGACCCGGTCGGCCCGCACGGCGACGAGTTTCCCCGCGCAGCCTGGTGGAACTACGAGCGAGTCGAAGGCCAGCTCAGCCCCCTGAAGCAATCGAACCCCGGCGCTGAGATCGTGGGGTATCTGCACCTGTATGCAGGTCAGGTCGGTCCAGCATTCGTTGAGGAAGTCACCGCGGCCGTCCTGAGCGCATTTGCAGCCCTTCCTGACGATATGGAAGTTCACGCGATGATGTGTTTCATGCGGCTGGCAGAAATGGCGCCCGGCCCCGTCGCCGAGAAACTTTTGCCAGAACTGCGCCGCGGCGTCCACCTGGTCACCGGCGACAATCCCGACGACTGGCGGGGCTACGGTGGGCGCCCGTTGTGGTTCGCCGCTGCTCCCGACAGCCTGTTATCAGATTACCTGCAAGACTCGATACAGGTTCAGCTGGACCATGAGATCGAGTCTCAGGCCGACGATGGCGGATGGCATCCCAACTGGTCGTGGGGGCAATACGAGAGCGTGTGGGAGACCGCAAGAGTGGAATGGGCCGGATACCTGACGCTTCGAAACCTGCTGACGCTGAGGGCCTGGGGCCGCACTTAGAAACTATCTCAAAACTCCTTCTCCCCGGGGAGCCAAAGATGACGGGTGCCCACGTATGGGCGCGGGTGAGGGGGAATGCCAGAGAATCGGCAATTCCGGTTCAAAAGCTTGAAAAAAAACGTCGCACCGTCCCCCCCTCAGCCTCGCGCCCACACGTGAGCACCCGCCTCCCCCAAGGGGAGGAACTAACCGTGCCGGGCAGCGTGTTTTGGGATAGTTACTTATTGCAGGCTCCGTTTCGAATAGATTTGCGCCGGGGACGGACGCGGCAGAAGCCGGCGGGTTGAACCGTCGGCTTTTGCGCTTGTTTCGAACATTGCTTTTCGTCAGCAACGCCTGGAGGGGCAGCGTTCGAGGTCACGTATGACTTTTGCCGGGAGGCCGGAAAGTCATCTTCATGGCCGGTGACACAGTGCCTCAGAGAGGCGCGTGCCGTCGTTACTGCCCGGGAGTTCGAGTATTGTCCGGCCCTCCCAGAACCTGCTCTCGATGGCGGGCCTGGTGATAGCGGGCGATCTGTAAGATCATGGACTGAGAAAGTTGTGGTCCCCGGTTGGGGACGGGAATGGCGCGCGGTCCGGGCTGGACCGTTCGCCACATGTATTGAGGCATGCCCTGCGACGGGGTCCGCCTGTGATTGTGGCCCGGTAGCCCCACGACCGGATTGGCATTTGCGGTCCGTTGACCCTGAAACGTCCCGATTACATCGGGGGCGCTAAATGCGGGAGCTGTGAATGGCGTCTGCTGACGGTGCCTCGAACAGCTTTGTACACAGGCTGGACGATTCACGGCGAACTGGTTTCGCCCGAGAGTCTGCCGCGCTTTTATGGGTGGGTGGCCTTTGCCCGACCGCTTGCCGCGCTTCTCTCTATTTGCTCAGTTTCGGACGGGGTAGTGGATTCCGTCAAGTAGCGGATGTCGCATGTCGCCAGGTGTGCCGGGGCAGTGGCGCGGTTTTTCGCGCCAGCCGTGTGCCGGGATTGTTTCGTTCGTGCTGCGATCTGGCGGGAGATTGCGCTGGTTCATTTGCTCACGCCAGGCATCTGGCATTCGGACCGAGGTGTGCAATACCTCCCGGTCCGGTATCCGGAGCGGCTGGCCAAGGCAGGGGCGGTGACTTCGGTTGGGAGCCGTGGCGACTCGTACGAAAACTCCATGGCCGAGCCGGTGACCGGATAAGAAACTATCTCAAAACTCCTTCTCCCCGAGAGAGAAGGAACCAACCGTGCCGGACAGCGTGTTATGGGATAGTTTCTTAGCACAACGTGCTGCGCCCCGGGGGGGCCATGACCCGCGGGCAGTGGGGAATTCACAATGCCGGGTGCGGCCATGTTGCGGATTGCCGTGATCGCAACTGAGGACGTGCCGATTCACGATTATTTCGTTGACGCTGTCGCGTGCACGTTGCTAAATTTGAATTTGAACTGCGCCCTGGTCGGGGGGCCTCTCCGCTCTTGAGGGGCCAACCGCGAACAGGTTGAAATAAAGGAACGCGCGAATGGAAATCCGCTGGCTGGGTAACTCTACTTTCGAAATCAGGTCTTCGGCGGGAATTGTCGTAGTCGATCACCAGGGAGCTCTGCCGAAAACCTCCGAGCTCGAAGACGAAAATACAATCTTCGCGTTCAGTCAGGGAGATGATTCCAACCATCCCGGGGGTCAGCATCAGGTCCTGACAGGCCCGGGCGAATACGAAATCGGCGGTCTCAGTGTGCGCGGCGTCGCCACGCCGGCCGACGACCCTGCAATTTCCCGGGACACAAACACGGTGTACGTCGTCGATGCCGACGGTATGCAGGTTGCAACCCTTGGCAATCCAGGCTTTCAGCCATCCGCACAATCTGTACAGCAGATCAGCAAAGTCGACGTCCTCCTCATCAACACAGAAGCCCAGGGACTCGAACCCGACGAATTGTCGACGGTCATCAGGAGCCTCGAACCGAAGATGATCGTGCCTTCCGGCTATGATTCCGAAGCGGGCAAACCCAGCCCCGCGATGTCAAGATTGCTTACCGAGCTTGGGGTCAAAGAGGTTGAGCCCACCCCGCGGCTAAACATTAGCCGGAGCGGATTGCCCGACGAGCGCACAGTAGTGGTCCTGCAGCAGCGAACTGCCTGGAACACCCCCCGAAAACACTGATAGCTCTCGACAATCAAAAGCCCCTGCGTAATGCAGGGGCTTTCTTGTCGATCAGTCATTAGGATTTTGCCCGGTCGTGCCCCGCGAAGCACCGATTCAATCGGGATGCGCCTCGCACGCCCGGTGTCAAACGCTGTGTCGGACGCATGCGGCTAGCGAGTGTTGCGCTCGAACCGTCGCCATGCGAGCAAAGCCAGCGGTGCCAGGAGCAGTGCGATGTTGCCCAGGCCCGCAGGTCCGCCCTCACGGATGCTGCAAGCCCCTCCCTCGGCCTCTTTGGCCACGGCCACTGCTATTACAGTTTCCAGCGCCTCGGCGGTGGCGGTTACGTTGGCGATCGGCGTCGGTGTCGGCGTCGCGCTAGGCACGACGGTCGGCGTCGGGGTTGGCGTCGGCGTGCGCGTTGGCTCTGGAGTCGGAGTTGGGGTGTTGGTCGGAATAGGGGTGTTCGTCGGCACCAGGGTGGCGGTTGGCGTAGGGGTTGGCGTGGGTGTCGGCAGAGGTGGGAATACCAGCAGGAAATCGTTCCTGCTGGTGCCGTCAAAAATGTCAGACTGGAACGCCTTGAGGTCACCAATAAAGAACTCCACCGTGGCGCCACCATATTGTTCCAGCGTCGGGTTAACGGTCAGGAAGTACCCGCCGCCAAATACCTGTGCGAACTCGGTCACATAGTCGTCGATCACTGCGTATATCAGGGTGCCATCGGGTGGCGGGATCGAACCGGTGCGCACGCGCCCTTCATAGAAAGTCACATCGAAAACTACGGTAGTTGATGTCGGGATAGGGGTCACAGTTGGCGTAAGCGTCGGGGTAGCAGTAGCAATTGGCGCAAACGGGAAACGGAGATTTATTTGTCGCAGCTGCGGGAGCGGCCAGTCAAGCTTTACGTTCCCGAACCGGTCAAAGAACACAAACCGTGTTTTCTCGTCGGCCTGGACCTGGTCTTCCAGCCAGAAAACGATGTCCTGGCCGACCAGCTCGACCGGGGCGTCGATAAATATGAACTGATAGTTATTTTCCAGCGTCGCGCCCACGACGACCGGCTTTGATTCCCAGTCGTCGCCGATACGGGCGGTGATCACCATGCCGTTGGGGTCGGCCCCGCCGGAGATAAAGACCTCTCCGTACAGGGTCAGGGCCTGGCTTTTTGGGATGTCACCCTGTGCGCTGGCCTGCGTGCCAGGCCACGCGACCAGACCGGCCAGAATGGCGGTCAAAATCAACATCCCTGCCAGCCTGGCTTTCATGCTCAGTCTCCTGTTTTCTCAATCGAGGCGTCACCTGCGGTCAGGTGTGCGCGTCTGTATCAGCAGAACGCCCCCCTCCTGAATTATCCAGGAGGGGGGCGCCCGTTATTACGTACTTACCCGAGCAACCGTCTTTACGGGACGATTGGCGGGAGGTCTCCACCGGTCTGCGGGCTGATGAAGACCCAGATACCAGAACCAATGGTCATGGTGTCTGCGGTTCCCAGCTCGTTGAACTGAGACTGAACGGTGTTGAATACGTACGCTCGACCGTTATTCACGGTGTTGAAGTACGTTGCAACAGTGACGTTCGAACTCCCAGTGCCAGCGGCGTCCGGTCGTGTCAGGGTCGCACCCTTGTTGCCAGACTGAGTCTGCTTGCGGCTCTGATCAACCACGCCGACCAGGTTCCAACCGGCGGCGGTCGCGATCGTGGTCAGGCCAGGTCGTGCATCGCCAGGAC
>JADFLG010000072.1 GCA_022564545.1 Chloroflexota bacterium
AGGACGGGCCAGCTGATCAGGCCGGGATTCGGGAAGACTCGGGTTCCCGAGGCCTCGAGAACTGGGACGGCGACGTAATCGTCTCGATCGACTCCATCAGGATGACGTCTATGGACGACCTGATTGCCTATCTGGCGTTGAACACGGCCCCCGGCGACGACATAGTGGTTGGCATCTACAGGGACGGCGTAGAGATCGCGATCCCAATGACCCTCGGTGCCAGGCCGGCAACTTCCTAGACCGCGACCGGCCGGAACAGGCAGCAAACACACGAAGCCCCGGTGCCAGTGCCGGGGCTTCGCTGTTGTTCGGGGTGTGCGGATTTTTGCCGCGTTCGGCATATGACTTCTTTCATGCAGGAAAGGGAAGGTTTTTCCAGGGCAGCGGTAACCAAACACCTGCATCCGCCACGTCGTTCTGTCCTGGAGGGCCACAGTTTTTCGGGTCACGTTTTTCGATCGGACATCGCCCGAACAGCAACATCTTTCGAGAGCGTGGTTAGCGACCGTTTTCGGCTCTGCACCGAATCTTCACCTTTTTGAACCATTCAGAAACAGTTTATGAACATATTGAATGTGGCGAATCGGATATTATGGTCGTCGCATATCCCGAGATAAAAATCGACAGTCAGCACACAATTGTTGCAGGTGAATAGAAGATGAATATTGCAGAGCTTGAAGCCCTCAAAGCAGTGGCAGAAACCGGAAGCTTCACTCGTGCGGCGAATCGCCTGGGCATGAGTCAGCCCGGCCTGAGCAGGCAAATTCAGCGACTCGAACGAGAACTGGGAACCCGACTGCTTGAGAGGCGCGGTACAGGTGCGGTCCTCACCGACGCCGGGCGCGAGTCCATGAATTTTGCGATACGCACCATTTCGGATTTCGAGGCGCTGGTATCTCGCTTCGGGCCCGACCCCTCAGCGCTCACCGGAGTCATCAGGATAGTCGCGAGCACCACGCCGGCCGAGTATTTAATCCCGGCCCTGGCAGCCGAATTCACCGGGGACCACACCGGTATTTCTGTTGAGGTCGTCGTCACCGACTCGGCACAGGTAGCGCGAACACTTGGCGACCGCCAGGCCGACCTCGGTCTTTCGGGAATGCCATCGACATCTGTCGGGTTCACGGCTGTTTCGATAGGGAGAGACGAAGTCGTTCTCGCGGTGTCGAACGAGCACCGGTTTGCGGATCAGCGGTCGATAACGATCGACCAGCTCCGAGACGAGAACATCATCGAGCGCGAAGGCGGTTCTGGGACGTGGCAAACTGTAGTGCAGGCCCTGTCTTCAGCGGGCATTGAGCTGCCCGAACACAAAGTGTCGATGACGTTGGGCAGCACACAGGCTGTCGTTGCCGCGGTCGCGCAGAACCTCGGCATCGGGTTCGTAACTGTGCACGCGGCAAACAGTCACCGTGACAAAGTAACTGCCGTGCGAATCGACGGTCTTTCGCTCGAACGCGATTTGAACCTGGTCTACGAGACGGGTCGCGTGCGTGGTCGTCACACGCAGGCGTTCATCGATTTCGTACAGCGCAAGTCGCAGTCGTAGTTTCTTTTTCTGCGACAACAGGTTTTCTGGGAGAACGATATTGTTGTGCCAGAGGTCTGTTGCAGTTTTAGAACGCTTGTGCTAATCTGCGCCTCGTTGCGGGTTATTTGAACCCGCTTGCCCGGCCGCAAAATGGCGCAGCCAGGATTGCGCAGAAAGAGGAGCGACGTTGGCGGTTAAGAAAGCACAGGCAAAGGCCTCCGTTAACGGGACGGTTAGCGATCGAGACAAGTCCCTTGAGCTGGCGCTCGCACAGATCGAGAAGGCATTCGGGCGCGGTGCCGTGATGCGACTCGGTGAGTCGGGTGCGATAGGCAAAATCAAGTCGATTCCGACTGGTTCGCTTGCCCTGGACCTGGCACTTGGAGTTGGTGGTCTACCACGTGGACGGATAATCGAGATTTTCGGTTCGGAGTCTGCCGGTAAATCAACGCTGGCCTTGTCGGTTATCGCCGAGGCCCAGGCCGCCGGCGGCCTGGCGGCGTTCATCGACGTTGAGCACGCTATGGACCCCGGTTATGCCCGAGTGATGGGCGTGGATATCGACAAGCTCCTTATTTCGCAGCCCGACTCGGCAGAGCAGGCTCTCGAGATTACCGAATACCTTATCCGCAGCGGCGCGCTCGACATCGTCGTCATAGACAGCGTCGCCGCTCTTGTCCCGCTTGCAGAACTGGAAGGCGACATGGGCGATATGCAGATCGGTCTGCAGGCGCGACTCATGTCGAAGGCATTACGCAAACTAACCGGGATAATCCACAAGACTGACACGGTCTGTATTTTCATCAACCAGCTCCGCGAAAAAGTCGGTGTGGTCTTTGGCAGTCCAGAGGTGACGCCAGGCGGCCGGGCGCTGAAGTTCTACAGCTCGGTCCGCATCGACCTCAGGAGGGTCGAGGCGATCAAGGTCGGACAGGAAATCATCGGCAACCGTGTGCGGGCAAGGGTTGTGAAGAACAAGGTTGCACCGCCGTTCCGCAAGGCCGAGATAGAGATTCTCTTCAAGTCTGGCATTAGCAAGGAAGGCAGCCTGATCGATCTTGGCACCGAGAGTGGCATCATCAAGAAGAGTGGCTCGTTCTACTCGTACGGTGACACCCGTCTCGGCCAGGGCCGTGAAGCGACCCGCCAGTTCCTTGAGGCGAATATCGATATTCGGGACCAGATTGAGGCCAGAATTCGCAGCGGCGAAGAAGAAGCTGCGGCTCCGGTCGGCGCACCCCCGCATGGCGAAGCCCCAGCGGGCGGAGCCCCAGAGGGCGGAGCCAGCCAGGCACCTGCACCGAACTAGCCTCAAAAGACAATCGAATGCAGGTCGTCGTGCTCCCCGCAATGACATTTCGCCGCCGCGAATGCCGGTCTGGTGCCTGCCCCTGGCGTGCCACGCGGAGCTTGCGGCGCGTCCCCGAAGTGTCCCGATGCAACCGGGACACGCCCGGTGACTGACGGGAATAGTCAGTGCCCGATAAACTTGATGCCAGGAATGTCCTGTTGTTTCTTCGCCTGTTGATTCTTCAACCGGGGTTATTCCGACCGGAATCAAGTGACTGTTTCAATCGTAATTATTGTTTTTGGGTTGCTGGGCAGCGCATTTATCAGCGCGACCGAGGCGGCTGTACTGGGCTCGAGCCGGTACAGGATCGAATATCGCGGTGAGGAGGGCGACAAGCGGGCCCAGCTTGTCATCCGCATATTCGATGATTACGAGAGGTTTTTCGGAACAATCCTTCTGCTGGGCAACCTGTTCAACATTACGGTTGCGTCAGTTGGAACGACCCTGGCTATTTCGACCATCGGTGGTGGAGAACCTACCGCTCTATCTACCATTGCCGCAATGGCGATCGCAACCGTCGCCATTGTAGTTGTCGGCGAGCTGACTCCCAAAACGCTGGCCGTGGTAGCAGCCGAACGGTGGGCGCTTACGACTGCCCGAATAGTGCTGACAATGATGACCGTCGCATGGCCAGTGGTGTTTGTTTTCACGCTGGTCCCCCGCGGGATAATGCGACTGTTTGGCGGCAAAGAGTCACTGTCGAGCCCGATCGTCACACCAGGCGAGTTGCGCACGCTGATCGATCTTGGCGAGGCTGAAGGCACCGTGGAAGAATCCACCGGTGAAATGCTTGAGAACATCTTCAGGTTCGGGGAAATGGAAGTCCGCGACGTGGTGACCCCACGCCCAAATATCGTCTGGATCCAGGCCGACGCCACTTTCAGGGAGTTCATGAATTCGTACCGGGCGTCTCCACACACACGGTTCCCGGTGTTCGACACCGATCACGACGATGTGGTCGGGATTCTTTCGGTGAAAGACGTTCTGGCGAGAATGTCGGAATCGAATCTCGATTTCGACCAACCCGTCATCAACCTCATGCGCGAGGCTTACTTCGTCCCCGAAACGAAGAGTCTGGACGACCTTTTCGAGGAAATGCAGGAATCCGGCCATAAGGTCGCGCTCGTTGTCGATGAGTTTGGTGGCATCTCCGGGCTAATCACTCTCACGCGCCTGGTCGAACAGATCGTCGGTCGTACCGGTGAAGAAGGGCGTAAACCAGAACGCCGCTTCGTGACGGTCAATGAAAATACATTCGTTTTAGATGGCGGTCTTGAGATCGGCGAAGCCAACGACGAACTGGGCCTCGAAATCCCTGAAGGCGACTACGAGACCATTGCTGGATTCTTTCTTGAACAGGCGCAGCAAATGCCGGATGTGGGGTCGAGAGTACGTTTCGGCAATCTGAGAATGCAGGTCGCGGAGTTGGAAGGCACCAAGATCACCAGCATCCGTGTGCGGCGGGTCACAGAGGTCTCGGAAGTCACCAGGTAGTCGACGCCCGATGTCAACCGGCTCCAAATTTCTCGAAAAACTGAACGCAGGTATCAGACGTGCGTCGGTGCCGAACGGGGCGGTCCTGATCGTCGCATTTTCAGGCGGACCAGACTCTTCAGCACTGCTCGCTGGACTATCGCAGCTTCGTGACCGGTGGAGCTTCGCTCTCGTGGGGGTGCACGTAAATCACAAGATCCGGCCCGGCACTTCCGATCGTGACCAGCTTGCGGCACAGCAAATTGCCGGACAACTCGGGGTTGATTTCACGGCAATCACGGTCGAGGTCCCATTGGTCGCGAAAAAGAACAACGTGTCGATCGAATCTGCGGCCCGGCAATTGCGCTACGAAGCGCTGTCGCGTATCGCCAGCCAGCGTTCGGCCCACGGGGTTGTCACCGGACATACGCGCGACGATCAGGCCGAAACCGTATTGCTGCACGCAGGCCGGGGTGCCGGGTTAAAAGGGATCGCCGGCATGCGGGCACGGTCGACTCTCAGGATTCCCGACTCAAATATCGAAGTTACGGTATTGCGACCGATGCTCGGAATTTCAAAATTAGAGTGCGTAAAGTTTTGCGACCAGAGCGGAATTCAGCCCGTAGCCGATGAATCAAATAACAGCCGAGAATACACCCGAAACCGAATCAGGCTGGATGTACTGCCGCAGCTAAACCAGGCGATTCCGGGATCGTCCGAAGCGCTGGCCCGACTTGCTGAAAACGCAGCCGATGACCTCGCGATTGTGGACTGGACGGTAAGCCGGTCGCTGGAGCAAGCCAGTGCCGGACCTGCGTTCGGGGCAGGGTCCGGGCATTACTCACGACCAGACGTCGTGAGCCTTCCGCGAACTCTTATCGCCAGGGTGCTGATGCGAGCTTACGAAGACTATGTCGGGCATTCGCAGGACCTTGAGCGGTCGCATATTGTCAGCATGGTCGACCACGTGACCGGTCGCAGCGGGACCTCAATTGACCTGCCGAACGGGGTTACGTTTATCGTCGATCGCGACTCATTCGGGTTCCGTTCAGGCACTGAAGACGACTGTCCGTATCCGAATCCATTTGCGCTTACGGAACTAAAGGTCCCCGGAACCACCCGGCTTGGCGACGGCTTCAGCATGACAGCCGAGGTCGTTGACAGACCAGCCACTCTTGATCCCGAAAACCCATGGATAACCTTCGCGTCGCCAACAATCACGCAACTCTCTCCACGATTGCGTAACCGCAGAAACGGCGACCGGTTCCAGCCGCTTGGGATGGAACCGCAGGTCAAACTCCAGGACTACTTTGTGGGCGCGGGTGTGCCGGAACGCTGGCGCGACAGGGTGCCGATCGTCGAATCGGACAGGGGAATAGTGTGGGTGGCTGGATCACGCCTGGCTGAATGGGCGAAGGTCCGACCCGACCACAAAAGAGTTGCCCGACTGGAGCTGACGAGACCTGACTCAAGGACCCCGGGCCGTTCTCCCTCCCAGCAGGGCGGGAGTTAGAGCATGTGCTGAGCCTGTCGAAGTGGGTGGGCCGGACCTGCGATCGCCGACTACTTCTGTCGTAGATCTCACCCACACCCAAATCCTCTCCCTCGCAGCGAGAGGGGACCTGCCTCGTCCTCCCTCCCTCTCCCCTGGAGGGAGAACTTCGACCATTACAGGACCCTGGTCAACCTGGGATTCACCGCCAGCCCGGGTATACGGCCGCGTTTTGCCACGTTGCGGCCATCGATTTCCTTGATATCGGCAGTAAACGAAATCGGACTTGCCGAAGCAATGTAGTAGCCAACCGCAAAGACGTTGACCGGTGCCTTGGCCTTTATGAAGCCCCGAATTCGTTCGGGCGTAATTCCACCGCTGACAAAGATGTCGACGTGGTTGTAGCCGGCCTGGTCCAAACGTGCCCGTATCTCACGGACCAGATCGGGCGTCACCCCGCCCCGTTCCTTTGGCGTATCAAGCCGGATTCCGCGCAGCCGCTCGCGCAGAGCCTTCGCGACTTCCAGCGCCTCCTGGGTCTCGTCTTTGAACGTGTCTACCAGGGCTACCCTCGGAACTTCGGGCGGCATGTGCTTGTCGAACGCCATCATGGCACGAACGGTATCGCCCATCAGAAGGACCAGGGAGTGGGGCATGGTCCCCGAGGGAGTCAATCCGTGGAGCTGCTGGCCGACCACCGAAGAGCTCGATGCACACCCCCCCATAACTGCGGCGTAGTCCATGACTCCGACCACTTCCGGGTGAACATGCCGGGCCCCGTACCCGATTATCGGAATTCCATCGCCCGCCTCCACACACTCGCCTGCCGCGGTGGCCCATCCGGTGCATGAAGCCAGCGTTCCGAGAATCGCCGTTTCGAAAAGGCCGAACGAGGCGTACGGAGCTCGAATGCGCAGCGCCACTTCGCCACCGACCACCCCAACTCCTTCGTCCAGCGCCCAGACCTCGCGGCCGGTTTCAGGGAGCACCCTGCCAAGGAGGGTTTTGACTTCCGTGATGCCGCAGAAGATGCCTTCGCGCTCTGCAGTGAACTCAACAACGACTTCAGGGTTGATTCCTTCGTTTCGAAGGATTGTCAACGCCCTGTGCAGTTCGTTGTCGGCTGTGTACCCGGTAAGGACCGAGCGTGCGATCTCGAAATCGCCTGGTGTAGTCATGTTTCGGTGCGGTTGGGGTGCGAAGTCCTGCGTTGCGGCTGCGCGGTCGATCAACTCTAGCCACGGTTCGAAACGGTGGTCAAGCCGTCGATGTGGGAGTTGGGCGCCCTTTGAACCTGAGTCTCAACAGCCCTTTCACGTCTTCCCAGGCCGTTGAAGCAATCTTCACACGTGTATCCGGGTCGTCCTCCCAGTGAACTGGTATTTCCTTGATGCCGTAGCCAGATTTACCAGCAAGCAACAGTAGTTCAGTATCGAAAAACCATGCGTTGTCCTGAATTAGCGGGATCAGGTTATCAGCGGTTTTTCTCGATACAGCCTTGAAACCGCACTGTGCGTCCTTGAATCCGGGAAACGGAAAGAACAGGTGAATAAGAATGTTGTACCCCCGGGACGTTATCTCACGCTTGAGCGTCCGGTCGACCACCTCTGATCCTTTCGTCAGCCGCGAGCCGATCGCAACGTCGTAGCCTTCGTCGGCTATTGCCGAAACCAACGGCGGCAGCGCCTTCAAATCGGTCGACAGGTCGACGTCCATGTAAACACGCACATCTGCATCGCTCTCGCGCCATGCTTTTTTCAGCGCCCGGCCACGGCCTCGCTGGTCGAGTCTGGAAACCGACAGGTGCTTGTACCGACTGGCCAGTTCGGAGGCAATTTCGGTCGTTCTGTCTGTCGAACCGTTATCGGCAACGATTACGCGCCAGTCGCGCACGGGGTGCTGCTCGATAAACGCGTACAACTTTTCGAGGCAAACAGGGAGGGCTGCTTCTTCGTTGAGGACCGGTATGACGATGTCGACGGTTGCTGCCATTTGGATTTTTAAATTTCCCGCGAGGTCAGTGCCGTCTGGAGCCAGGTAAGCACAAGGCTAGTGATAAAAGTGCCGGGTGCCGGTAAACAACATCACGAGGCCCAGACGGTCGGCAGCTTCGATAACTTCCTGGTCTTTCACCGATCCGCCAGGTTGAACGACCGCGACGGCCCCGGCTCTGGCAGCGTTCTCCAGGCCGTCCGGGAATGGGAAGAAAGCGTCGCTGGCCATCACACAATCCGAGGCGTCTTCACCGGCCGCTCGCCCTGCGAGGTAGACGCTGATCGCCCTGTTTGGCTGCCCGGCGCCCATGCCCTTGAGGACGGAGTCTTTGGCGAACACGATTGCATTCGAATGGATCAGTTGGCACGCCTTCCAGGCAAACGCCATGTCGGCCAGTTGCCGATCGGTAGGTGCCTTCTTCGTGACCACCTTCCAGGAAGCAGCGACTTCCTGGATGTTATCGGGCTGTTGTACGAGCACACCACCGGTCACGTTGCGAACGTTGAGGAGCGGTGTGTTCGAGAGTGCTGCTTCCAGCACGCGGGTCCGCTTACGCTTTTTGAATATTTCGAGGGCTTCCGGTTCATAGCCGGGGGCAACGATCACGTCGTACAAAACGCCTTTCATCGCGGTGGCGGTTTCTGCTATGACAACGTTGTTGAACCCGACAATGCCGCCAAAGGCCGACATCGTGTCTCCGGAGTACGCCTTGCGGTAGGCCTCGGCCTGGTCCGTGTCGATAGCGAGGCCACATGGGTTGGCGTGCTTCACTATCGACACGCAGTGTTTACCGCCCGCCTCGCCTGCGGCCCCGAGCAGAGGCAGAGGCAGAGCCATTGGCAGCAACCCCAAACGAGTTGGCAGCGACCCAGGCAGCATCGGCGTCGAAGTAGTTGAGGTAAGACATGTCGATGCCGTGCAACTGCCTGGCGTTTACGATTCCACCCATTTCACCAGGCGTTGCGTAGATGCCCCCGGCCTGGTGAGGGTTCTCGCCATAACGTGGGATTGCCACCCGCTTCCACCCGAACGTGAGCTCTTCCGGGAAGAGGGCCGTCTTATCCTCGCGCGTTATCTCCGGCTCTCTCAGGTAAGCAGCAATCAGGGTGTCGTACGCTGCGACATGCTGGAACGCCTTCG
Organism: Chloroflexota bacterium; assembly: GCA_022564545.1. Classification (GTDB taxonomy): domain Bacteria; phylum Chloroflexota; class Dehalococcoidia; order Lucifugimonadales; family Lucifugimonadaceae; genus Lucifugimonas. The sequence goes on from JADFLG010000072.1 coordinate 8,983, forward strand.
CGGCGAGCCGTTGGCGCTCGTCTTGCGACACGCCGCGGTCAGACGTAATCATTTCACCGACATTCGCGTAGTCCGCCGGATCGACAATAATCACGACATCGGGAAAGTTCTTTGCAGCAGCACGGGTCATCGCCGGACCGCCGATGTCGATATTCTCGAGTGCCTCGTCGAGGGTTGCCCCGGGCCTGGCGATGGTTTGCTGGAACGGGTAGAGGTTGTTTACGACTACGTCGATGCCCTTAATCCCCTGTTTCTTCATTTCATCGACGTGTGCGGGATTGCTTCGTTTTCCGAGGAGTCCGCCGTGGATTCGGGGGTGCAGCGTCTTCACCCGGCCATCGAGGATCTCGGGTGCGCCGGTCACATCTGCGACTTCTGTGATCTCCAGGCCGGCGCTTCTGAGTTCGTTCGCCGTGCCACCGGTGCTGATCAACTCGAACCCTGCACCCGCCAGCACATGTGCGAATTCAACAAGTCCTGTCCTGTCGTATGCAGAAAGAAGCGCCCTCAAATCAGTTTCGTACCCTTTTCTGGTCTCGTTTTCCCGAATCTCTTTGAATTACGGAATAGGTGCGGCTACAGCCCGATCAGTTTCGTCCGCTCTTCGCCCGGCGCCCGCTCGACCACTTCGCCAATCCGGAATGCTCCCGGCACACTGCTCAGCACATCGTCTGCAAGGCCTGGCTCAACGATGATCGTCATCCCGACGCCCATGTTGAATACGCTGAACATCTCGCGGTCCTCGATATGTCCCGTTTCCTGTATGAAATTGAACAGCGGTGGAACGGTCCAGGTCGAGATATCGATATCGGCGCCGAGGCCATCGGCAAGCGCACGCGGGATGTTCTTGTAGAAGCTGCCACCGGTTATGTGGCCCAGCCCGCGAATCCTGTCGAGAACCGGGCCGATTGCGTCGAGGTAACTGAGGTGAGGCCGCAGCAGCAACTCACCCAGTGTGTGCGAAGTCTCCGGGACGTTCGAGGCGAGCACAGAAGCGTTGTCGTCGGTTTCAAACACCGACCTGACCAGGGAATATCCGTTCGTGTGCAAGCCGTCAGAGGCCAGACCCAGGATCACATCTCCCGCACGTGTGTTTTCAGGCTTGAGGAGCGCGTCCCTGCGGACGGTCCCAACGATGAACCCGGCAAGGTCGTAGTCGTTGCCGTGGTAGATGTCGGGCATCGTGGCGGTCTCACCGCCGAGCAGCGCGCAGCCCGCTTCGGTACACGCTTTAGCAAGCCCCGACACGATCTCAGCGATCTTTTCGGGATCGAACCGGCTCAGGCCGATGTAGTCGAGAAAGAACAGCGGCCGTGCGCCGGCAGGGAGAATGTCGTTGATGCAATGATTGACGATGCTGACGCCGACCGTATCGTGCCTGCCGAGCGCATCGGCAATGCGGATTTTGGTGCCCACGCCGTCGGTGCTGGCAACCAGGAGGGTGTCGCCGGAGGGATCGGGGTCGATCACCCCGCCGAAACCACCCGGACCGGCTATGACAGCGCTGCCAAGCGTTGCGGCTGCGATGCCCCTGATCGTGTCCTTGACGGCAGCTGCCGCAGCCAGGTCCACGCCTGCATCAGCATAGGTCTTGACTGCTGGGCTGTCGGTCATTCGTGGGGGTCCCCGTGGACGTTTTCAGGCAAGATCGCGCGGCTTAATTTCGGGTCAGGCACGTAATAATCAGGCGATAAGTATACGTTCGGAAGGGCCAATTGCGGAGCCGGTGGGGAGCCGAAAAGGCAGGGCAAAAATGGCCGGCGGCGGTAAAACTAAGTAACTATCCCAAAACCCATTGCGGATCGAGTTATCAGATAGACGGGCATGCGTGGACAATTCCTTCTCCCCGGGGAGAAGGGGGTTTTGAGATAGTTTTTATGTGGTTGGAGCGGCTTCGAGTGCGAGTTTGTTCATCTCAAGCTGGACGGGAATCGGGTACTTGCCGGTGAAGCAGCCGGTGCAGTAGGCGTTTTGCGGGGCGCGCACCGCCCGGAGCAGCCCTTCCACCGAAAGATACGCGAGTGAGTCGGCGCCGATATAGTCCCGTATTTCTTCGACAGTCTTGTTGGCAGCGATCAGTTCGCCGAGCGTTGCCATATCCACGCCAAAGTGGCATGTCGATATTATTGGCGGCGAAGCAACGCGGACGTGCACCTCTTTTGCCCCCGCCTTACGCAGCATCTTGACGACGCGGATAATAGTCGTGCTCCGGACAATCGAATCGTCGACGACCAGCAACTTCTTGCCTTCGATCACGCCGCGCATCGGATTGAACTTGGTCCGCACTCCCTGATCACGCGAATGCTGGTCAGGTTGAATAAACGTTCGACCGACATAGCGGTTACGGATGATCGCTTCGGTGTACGGGATTTTGGCAGCCGCGGCCAGGCCCACCGCGTGTGGCGTGGAGGAGTCGGGGATGCCGACGACAATATCGGCGTCGACCGGATGCTCTCTGTAGACCTCGGCTCCCAGCCGTTTACGGGTTTCGTAGGCCAGTTCGCCGTTCACTATGCTGTCGGGTCGGGAAAAGTAAATCTGCTCAAAAATACACATTGCGTGTTTTGCGCGAGTGCCTGACCAGATCTTCGACTGAACACCGTGCTTGTCGATGACAATGGTCTCGCCGTGTTCCAGTTCCCTCACAAACTCCGCACCCAGGTTGTCCAGGGCCGCCGTTTCAGAAGCAACCACCCAGCCGCCGTTGAGCGTTCCCAGGCACAGCGGGCGTATTCCGAGGGGATCGCGCACTGCAATCAACTGGTCTTTCGTCATGATTACAAGTGAATACGCGCCCTTCAGTCGACGCATAGCGTATGCCGAAACCTCGAACCAGTCGGTGCCGGGCGCCTTCGCGTACAGTTCTGCAATAACTTCGGTGTCGGACGACCTGTCGAAAGTGGATCCAAACTCCTCTACCATCTCGATCCGGAGTTCAGCTGCGTTTATCACGTTGCCGTTATGGCCAACTGCGATTGCGCCCCGTTGACCATCGGCAAGAAGCGGCTGGGCGTTGTATTCCTTGCTTCCGCCCATCGTTGAGTAGCGGGTATGGCCGATGCCAAGGTGACCCGGAAGTCCGTTGAGCGTCTCCTCGCGGAAGACCTGTGAGACGAGACCCATCTTCGCTTTAAGACCGATTCGATCGCCCTCAGAGGTCGCAATTCCCGCACTTTCCTGGCCGCGGTGCTGCAGAGCAAATAGACCGAAGAACAGGGTTTCCGCTACGTTCTCACCTGGAATATAAGCCCCGACTATCCCACATGCATCGTGCGGCTTGTCGTCTGAAATCGTGTTGATCGGGCCTTGGGGTTCTGGCACAGGCGAATTGGTTTTCAGCTCGGACCATTCAACTCCACGCGGCGCGCGGTTGCGCCACCAGGATCAGCATTGCCGAATAACTCCCGTTTTAGACGACAACGACATCGCAATTTTAACCCTCGTGAACCGATGGGTCAACGAAGGATCGGTGTGACGGCTCAGATTTTACTCCTGTTACCCTCGGCAGAAGTCCAGGGCTCAAGGAGCAGAAGAAACTCTCGATTTCCCTTTTCGCCAAGTATCCCCGAACTGACGAGGTTTCGAATACGAATTTTCGAATTGCCTGCCCATTTTACAAACCGGCCTATTACGGCTGCGTGAACGACCGGGTCAGTGATCACGCCCCCCCGTGGCACTTCTGATTTCCTGGCCTCGAACTGCGGTTTCAGGAGCACGATTGCCTGAGGTCGTTGGGCACTGCCGGGGGCGCTGGCATTGGCCCTGGCTTTGCCGGGGGCAAGGCGCTTGCCGGCAAAGTGTTCGAAAGCTGACGGTAAAACCGTCCTGAGCGATGTGAACGAAACATCGACAACCACCAGGTCGACCTTTTCCGGAAGCTCCAACCCACTGGCGATGTTCGTGCGTTCCATGCTGACCACCCGATCGTCGTTCAGCAGTTTCCGGTGCAGTTGACCTCGCCCGGCGTCCACTGCGTAAACACGGCTGGCACCGTTCTGCAACAGGCAGTCAGTGAACCCACCTGTCGAGGCACCGACATCGAGGCAGACTGCGCCTTCTACCTGCACATCGAATAGTTCGAGGGCCCCGGCAAGCTTTTCGCCGCCACGCGAAACAAATCGCTGCCCTGTGGCAACTGTCACCTCCACGCCCGGCCTCACATGCATGCCAGGTGTTGGCGATCTTCGTTCTCCGGTCACCGACACTTTCCCGGCCATGACGAGCGCGGCAGCTTCTTTGATATCCGGGGCGAGACTCCTGTCGACCAGGAGCCGGTCGAGTCTGATTTTCGTTTTTGCGGCCATAATTTCCAAAAATTAACAGGGATTCTTGCCGGGCGCTCAGATTGACCCCGGTTTCCGAATACACCTATCATCGCTGATATGTCGGCAGAACAGGAAGCCACGATTCAGACTGCTCGGGTCCCAGCCATCGGCGCAATCATCAAAGAGGCGCGCCCACGGCAGATGGTGAAGAACGGCCTCGTGCTGGTCCCGCTCTTTTTCACCATAAACATCTGGTACAGCGGCAGCGATATTGCTGGCATGGCCGTAATTGTCGGTCGGGCCTTCGCAACGCTCGGTATTTTTGTGCTCCTGTCGGCAGCAATCTATTTCATCAACGACTCTTTCGACATCGACCGGGACCGGGCACATCCCCGCAAGCGGCACCGCCCGATAGCAGCGGGTCGAATATCGATTGGCTGGGCACTCGGAATAGCAAGCATATTTGTCATCGGCGGGCTGGTGGCAGCGCTGGCAATTTCGATACCGATGTTGATCGTGGCTGCCGCCTATCTCGCCACTAACGTCGTTTACAGCTGGTGGATCAAGAACGTCGTCTTGCTGGACGTCATGGCCGTGGCATCGGGTTTTGTTTTACGTGCCGTCGCCGGTTCGGTCGCCATCGACCACGCGGTTATCCAACGGTCCGGCTTGCCGGTCGACATCGACCTGACGATTTCGCCGTGGTTATACGTGGTCACGGCCCTGGGTGCCCTGTTCCTCGCACTTGCAAAGCGCCGCGGCGAGCTTTTCAGCGCGGGCGACAATTCAGCATCACAGCGCTCGATCCTCACCGAATATTCGCTTCCCCTCCTCGACAACCTGATCAACGTGGTAGCGACCGCGACGCTGATCGCCTATACGCTCTACACGTTCAGCACCGGGGTAGCCGAAGCCAACGTGCCCACCAATAATTCGATGATGCTCACGATTCCGTTCGTCGCTTACGGCATCATGCGCTACCTGTACCTGATCCATGTCAGGGGAGCCGGTGAAGCACCAGAAGAAATACTGATTCGCGATTGGCCGCTACGCATCAACATCTTCCTGTGGCTGCTCACCGGTTCGTCGGTCCTCATGTGGGCGCGAATCGTTAATTGAGGACCGCCGGTCCATCTCGACATTTACAGGGACGATTGCCCGGGTGGCTACCGGGAGGTTTACCGGCAGGACACGGCGGCTGGCGAAACGTAGACTGCTGCTTTTACCGAACACACCCGCAGACAAGCTGAAGACAAATCCGGCTCATGCCTGAATTTCCCGGTCGCGCAGACTTCTGGAATATCGGATACCCGTTCGCCGGCGCTCTGGTGTACCTGGTTGCGCCGATCGCACTGGCTTCGATCGCCTACGCACTCAGGCGCAGGTGGCGCGTGTGGCACGTGGCCGGAGCCGACGCGGACCTCGGTCCCACGTCAGAAAGGTGGAAGGCGTTTTTAGCCCTTGTGGCGACCGGCCTGCTGGCCCACCGGCAGTTCGTGAGAAAGCGCGATCTCTACCCCGGAATAATGCATTTCGCGATCTTCTGGGGATTCAGCGTCTTGCTCATCGCCACGATGGTCGCTGCAATCGAGTTCAACGCCGAAGAGTATCTCAACTGGATATTGCCAACGGCACATGCACGTATCCCGCTTGGATTTGCCTGGGACGTATTCGGTGGGGGACTTGCAGCGGTCGGGCTTTCGATGGCTGTGTGGCGACGCTACGTGGTCCGGCCCGGTCGACTGAACACCGCGCTCGACGACGGTTCTGTGCTGGGTATTCTGTTCGGGCTGCTGGTTAGCGGCTTCCTGATCGAGGGACTACGGATAGGCGCGACGGAACTGAACCCGGCCTCGATTTACTATGCCCCTTCCGTTGCGGGCTGGTCGCCAATCGGCTGGGTCGTGGCAAAGGCCCTGCTGGGGATTGGCTTCACGTCCGCTGCCCTGGAAGCGACGCACGCCGCGACCTGGTGGCTCCACGCCGGGATCTTCGCCAGCGCATTCGTTTACGCAGCTCTACGGTTCAGCCGGCTAACCCACATGATCGTCAGCCCGATGAACTGGTACTACCGGACCCTGCGCCCGCGCGGTGCGTTAAAGCCGATGGGCGACTTCGAAACTCTAGAAACCTTCGGTGCCAAAGACCTGCCGGATCTGGCATGGACC
>JADFLG010000073.1 GCA_022564545.1 Chloroflexota bacterium
CGAAGCCGTTTTCCTCGAAAACTTCCGCCGCTTTATGCACCAGTTCCTCGGTCAGCCCGTGCAGTCCGATCACCGAGCCGATGTCCAGGTCATCGTCCCATTCTATGAAGGCTTTGTCCCTGACCGCGCCCAAACATGTACCATGTCGCAGGAAGAAGACCAATCCGAGTTGATCCAGGATCAGTTTCGCTTCCTTCAGCACCGTTTCGGCTGTGGCCATATCCATTGGTTCGAAAACTGTTGATTGCATAGCGTGGAACGGTTCCTGTGTGGCCGTTTTGCCGGGACTTGAAGTGTTACCCGAAACAGGCCACCTGCATTGCTTGAATTGGCTGAAAATTGAACGCAGCCGTACGGGGTACGTGAGCGTTGCATTGGTCTGCTTCAGGAGACGAGCAGGCACCAATGATATAGCGGCCGAGACTTTTGTCCTGAAGTGACGCGAGTATCGGGATTTCGTCGTCAGGCGTTTTCGCGATTCAGGCGTTTTCGCGTTTCAGGCGCAGTTGCTCGGCCCACGGGATGTGTTGTCGCGCGGTTTGACCCACTCTGGAGTGTGTTCCATGCAAGCAGCGGCCGCGCTGACTATCGATGTGCCGGGCGCAAACGCGCGGCACCGTAACTGGGGCAAGGAGCCTTGATGCTAAACGAACTGGGTGTCATACGAATATCAACGCAAGAACGAGCCCTTATGGAAAATCTCGAGCGGCTGAGTTTGAATTCAGGTTCACACTCGCCAAGCCTTGCGACGATGCAACAGGCGCTGCCTGAAATCCACATCGATATTGACGCCTGCTTCCTTTCGAACCCGCTCGCAACTGAGCTTTTCTGGACCTATTTCAACACAGATGTCCTGAACGACCAACAGCTGTTCAAGCGCATGCTCGAAGCGTACCCGTCGCAGAACAGGGTCATCGCCGAACGATTGTCTTCGACCATCGGGGTGGAGCCCGGTCGCGTCTTTATCGCCAACGGAGCGACCGAAGCGATCCAGGCGGTCATTCACAACTTCTCGTCGCATATCCACATCAACATCCCGACTTTCTCTCCCTACTACGAATTCGCGGGCCCCGACCACCGCATTACCAGGTTCAGGGTCGATTCCGGGAACGATTTCGTGCTCGATCCCGGGCGGTATGTGCATTCGGTGCTGGGGAGTGGAGCGGATACGGCGGTGTTGATTTCGCCGAACAACCCGGATGGTTACCTGATTCCGGACGCTGATTTGAAATGGATACTTGCGAGACTGTCCGGTCTCAGGACGATCATCGTCGACGAAAGCTTCATCCACTTTGCAGACCGCGCAGTTCCCGGCCCCGGTGGCTCGGGCAACGGCCTGCCGACCCTCGTTGGTTTGACGGAGCAGTTCGACAATGTGACCGTGATCAAGAGCATGTCGAAGGACTTCGGCATTGCGGGAATACGTGCCGGCTACGCGATCATGAAAAAGTCGCGGGTGGACCAGCTGCTGGACCATGGCTACCTCTGGAATTCCAGTGGAATAGCCGAGTATTTCTTCTCGCTGTTCACCCGGCCGGCGTTCCTGAGCGAGTATCGAGAGGTGCTCGACACGTACAGGGGATACATCGATAGGTTCACGTCGATGACGTCCGGCGTCAACTTTGTTCGCGCCTACCCCACGAGTGCGAACTTCCAGCTCATGCGGGTGCCGGAAGGTGTTTCGGCCGACCTTGTCACGACTCTGCTGCTAGTCCGGCACGGCATCTACGTGAGGGCCTGCGGCGACAAGATTGGGCTGGACGGCGAGTTCATCCGGGTCGCTATCCGCACAGAGCCCGAGAATAAACTGGTGTTCGCCGCGCTAAAGGACGTTCTGGGCTGAGTGGCCGGTTGGACTGGTGGACCGCAGCGGTTCTGTTTATTTGAGCTGCTCGAGCAACAGTTCACACGTAGACCGGTCGAACTCACATAGCAACACTGTATTTCCGGCTACCAGGTAATCCGCGTACGCGGAGAATGACCCGCCGCTGAAATCGAGCAGCCGTCCGCCCTGAGATCTTTTGACGGCACCCTCTATCGAGCTTTCTGCTGCCGTAATTCCGAATTCCAGGGCGTCCTGGTGATTTTCATAGAACCTGATCTCGATATCTCTCTGGTTGAAAAAGCCGTACCAGATCTCGGTTGCCTGAGGGACCGTCGCGGTGTCGTACTGTTTCGATTTTTTCCAGCCCGCCTGAGTGAAAGAGTCCGTAGTGAACGTCTGGTCGCTCCTCGTAATCAAAGGCGGAACCTCCTCGTTCGTGTCCAGCTCATTGCTTGCGATGTCTTCCGCCCCGCAAGAAGCGATAAGCAACGTGGCAGCGACCGAGACCAGGCACAGGACTAAAGCCTTCGAAATCATGGTGCCTCCTCACTGAATTCCCAGGTGCGGTAACCATAGAGCAAGGCGCGGTCCAACGCACCAGGTCGACGTGCGCGAAGTTGCCTGCCACGTTTGTTCCGGGACAAATTACGTTCGCTGTCGGGTATCGACGCCACGCTTATTTACACTGGCTTCTCACGCTCATTGCGACCGGTCGAGCCGGCCCCTCGAACCAGTACATGTGTACCAGTCGTAATAGTACGGTCGTAGCTGTTACGCCAATTCTCCGTAATCCACCGTTATTTCCAGAGTTCATTACGTTAATGGACGCGCACACCCGCAAATGTTTTAGCACCGCGCTTCAACAAGGAGGTGAACGATGGGAATTCTCTGGTTTGGCCGGGCGAAAACGCTCGAAGACCTCAACATTAAGGACCTGCGCAAAGAACGAGTCCGCCAGGAGGTCGAGCAAGACCAGATGGTCTCGAGGATCCGGCGGGCGCAGGACGAGTACGACGGCTATCTCGATGCCGCTTCGGAGCCCTACGTCGGAGAAGCAGAGGTCGAAGTTTCCGCGTACAAGATGGACCGCGCCATGAAGCGCAAGACCACCGCTGAAAACCACCTGCAACAGGTGATAACGCGAATCCAGGTCATCGACTCAACTGTCGACATCTTCCAACTGCGAAAAGAGTTGGAGAAGAAGGGCATCTGGAAGGTCATTGCAGGCATGGACGAAGATCGGCTGCAGGAACAGCTGGAAATCTTCGCCGGTGAACGCAAAGAAGCACAACTCGGCGTAAACAAGATTGCCGAACTGCTCGATGTCGACGAACTCGATGTCAAGGCAAGGCGCGGCGCCGGTTACCGAAGGGCAAAGGACGCCATTCTCTCGGCCAAAGAGATCAAGCGAGTTTGAAGACAAAAAGACGACTCAATTGTTGAACCCGGAGGTCGGGGCCCGTGCCCTGCCCTCACGGTTCACACGACAGGGAGCACAACATGACTCAATCGACAGATCTGAGGTCTCAATCGCCGGATCCAAACGGCATGAAGATATTCGGCATCGACCTTGCTCGCGTCATCAACGACGACATGAAGTCGGGACTGCCAATGATCATTTATGCCCGATGGGTGCTGGTGATTACCGGGTTTGGGCTCATCATCTGGAACCCTCCCGACAATCTGCTTGAAATACAAATTTCGATCTTGATACTCATTGGCCTGGCTGTAGGCAACTTTTTCTTGCAGGTGGAAGTAAACCGCGAACGACCGATCCGGACATGGATCGTTTACGCGGCGAGCATCGTGGATATCGTTGCAATATCAGGCGTCCTGGTGCTTACCAATGTCTTCCCGTCCAGCACTTACGTGTTCTACATGCCCGCACTACTCGCCCTGTCCGTGACGTTTTCTACGTTCACCACGGCGAAATACACACTGACAGCGCTGGCCACCTACTTATTGATCTCGATCGGACCAATTAATGACCTGGTCGGGAGTGACCCGAGCGCGGGAACCGTCGCTGCCACCAACCTGATTATTCATGCCCTGGTCCTGGTTGCCGTTCCATTCTGCGGCAACGTGTACTGGAGGCTTGAAAAGACGCGGCGGGCGCAGGAGATCGAGGCCGATCTCGTCGAGCAGCAACTGACTGAAGACTTCGAGACGACATCCATTGGAGGTGACGCATGACCACTCAAGTAATCGACACGAACGCAGACTTCCTGCGGCGTGAACAGGCAGAAGATATTTTCTTCGGCCAGCTTGTAATCAACTGGGCTCGCTGGTTTGTCATCGCCGCCGGTGTGGCGCTGGTAATGATCCTGATGACCGATCCTGATGAACTGGCCGTGGGAATATTGCCCATCGTTGGTCTGATGGTAGTGAACTTCTACCTTCACGGTCGCAGGCTCGCTCGAAAACCTGCCAACCGCGGACTGGTAGCCATCAGCTCGGTCCTTGACCTGGCGGTGATCACTGCTGTAATCGCGATTGGCCCCGGTGACGCAGGAACGGGACTCGGCAACCAGTTTTACGTCGCCTACTTCCCGGTCATCGCTGCCTTCGGGTTTGTAATGCCCCGGAGATTCACGGTGGTCTACATCCTGATTGCCATGGTCGCATACGCGACGACATGCCTGCTGATCAATGCGCAGATCGTGGATGGAGGAGAGGTTAACTGGAACACTTTCGAAGCACTGGTCACTCGCCTGATCGTCATTGGCGCCGTTGGTGGACTTGCCTCGTTCTTCTGGCGGGTACAGCGGAGCCGCAGGCGGGACTTCAACGGCTAGCAGGATCGCCTGGCACCCCACGAAAGGACGATGCGGAGGTTCAATTCATGAAAAACCCGTTCAGTGTGATTCGCAAAGCGGTGGGCTCCCTGGTGGAGCCCGCCGTGGACCCCCGGTCGTTCAGGGCCGACTCAAGGCAACCGCACCTGGAATCGCTTTCAAAAGTTCAGAGTGCCAGGTACGAGGTCGACCTTGCCCTGGAGCACCTGGAGGCACTTTCAGAAAAGGCACGACAGAGCCTGACGACGATCGAGCAACAGGCCGATGAGGGTGCGACTTCCCAGCAGTTCAGCCATGAATTGAAGCGGGAAATGACCGCAGAGGTTTCGGTGATCGAGCGGCAGGTAGAGCACCTGCGCCGGCAGCAAGAAGTGTTGTTGATGTCGGAGCGGCGGCTGGTAGCGGGTATCCGGAGAGGTGCCGTCACCAGGCAAATCAAAGGTGCAACCAATGTGTCGGCCCAGGCCAAGGAGGCCGCTGACACTGCTTTAAGGGAGGCAGGCACAGACATGCGACGCCTCGATGCCGTGATCAACCAGGCTCGCGCCGCTACTGAACGACTCGAGGACAAGAGCAAAGCGATCGACAAGATGGCAGGTCGCGATACCGGTGGTCCTGCAAAAGCGCAGGTCGTACTCTCAAGCGAACAACGGCTCATTGTCGGGTTCGAGGATTTGCATTCGGATGAGCAACACCCTGAATTGCGAAGACTGGCGGAACAGGGCAGCAAAATTACCGGGAGGCTCGTGGCCGAGTACCAGCAGCTGGTCCTCGCCATCCAGCGCCATCAGTCGGACCCGCAGACGCCCGGGTCGAGGCTGGCCATTAGCGCTGCCAGGACGTTCAGGCGCGGACTGCAGCACGCCACCACGGCACTTGAAGAGTTGACCGGGTTGAGTTTCGACAGCAAGGCCGGAACTACTATCGAGACCCGCACGGCTGCCGAACAGCTTGCGCTCGCCGGACAATCGGAGTCGGCTATCTACCGGGCACGGTTGGAATTCGTAGCACTTGTCAAGGGGGATACCGACGCCACTCAGGACGCCGTGTTCGATGCACTTGAACAGGCAACAGATGACGAAGCTTGACCCTGACTCTGCCATGCTCGACAATCGTGCTGTTCTCGTAAGCAATCTCAACTTCAGTTACGAGTTCGTTCGGCACGTGAGACACAATATCCGCAATCGTCGTGAACATATTGCACATCTCGACCAGATGCGATCACGACTCACCTGATCTGTTGCGAGGTTGCCCAATTTCGGGAGAACGATGAACGCCACGGCATCTGAACCCTCATACGCAGACTTCGACGACTACCGCCACAATCAGAGAATTGTCGTGATTCTCAGGTGGTACCTGCTCGTCGGTTGGGCGGTCGTCAACCACTGGGCTGCCCCCTGGAATCAATCCCTGTTGTATGTCGACCTGATCGCGCTGGCGTTGGTCGTCCTCAACGCGCGGTTGCACCTCAAGCTCAGGCGGGGCGAACCGGTCGGTCGGGCAACTGCCGTCGTGATGAGCCTGTTCGACGTTATCGCGATAACCGCCGGAATAGCGATCACAAACCGTTTCACCAACAGTTTCTTCATCATGTACTACCCGGCACTGGTCGGGCTGGCACTTGTAACCGGCTCGCGGTCCATGAGCATGATATTTGTGACTGCCGTTACCGGAGCCTATGCGTCGATATCCATTTTCATGGCTCCCGGTTTGGTACTCGATAACGCTGATGACAGGCGACTCGTTACCCGGATCTTCGTCATGTACATCGTGGTGCTGCTGGCGAACCTCATCATCCGTGCCGAGCGTGCCAAACGTGCTGAAGCGGTGGAGGCCGAACGGGCGCGGGCAAGCGAGAACCTGGAACTGGTTACGGCTTCGCAAGAAGAGCGGCTTCGAGCAGCCGAGCAACGTTTCCGGATACGCAGGGAGATTCACGACGGACTCGCCCAATCTCTGTACGGACTCAGCCTGAATATCGAGTCGATCGCGGCCCAGGCCGAATCGTCGGGTGCAGTCGAGGTCGGGGGGCGGCTGGCAAAGCTCATTCCCGTCGCCCGCAACGCCCTTCTCGAGACGCGCCATTACATGCTTGACCTCAGTCCGATGCTCTCAGAGCAGGGCGACATTCGTTCTGCGCTCGAAAATCTTGCAGCCGAATTCCAGAACATATCCGATATTGAAGTCGATCTGAACATCACAAATCTGAACATCGACGGAGAACAGGTTGCCGGGCCCGGCGATGCAGGAGAACAAATCTCACTGCAGCCAGAAGTGGCGACGCAGATCTGCCGGATTATTCAGGAAGCCCTGGCAAATGTGCTGCGTCACTCCGGTGCGTCTAAGGTGACCGTGAACATGGAGCACAGACCGACTGGCATCACCGTGTCGATCGAAGACAATGGCAGGGGCTTCGACAGCGCCAATGTCTCCGGTGGGTTCGGGCTCGGACACATCGCCTCGCGGGCAGAAGAGCTGGGCGGCAAATTTGAAGTAATCACCAGCGATGGTGCGGGGACACGGATCCTTATTGAACTTCCCCCGCAGCCCCCGCAGAAAGAGGTCACAGCTAAATGATCAGGGTCATGCTTGTCGACGACCATGAAGTGGTGCGACTGGGAATTGAGTCGGCGATCGATGCGGCTGAAGGCATGAAGGTGGTAGCAAGCGTTGCCGACGGGTCAACCGCCCTCACCGAAGCGCCCGTTGCCGCACCAGACGTCGTACTTCTCGATGTCTTGATGCCGGGAATGGACGGCATCGAAACCTGCCGCAGGATGCGGGAAGAACTGCCCGAAACACACGTCGTAATGTTGACCTCACACACTGATGAAGAAGCCGTGTTCGCCGCAATCATGGCAGGGGCAAGCGGATACCTGCTTAAAAACACTTCGAGCCGGGCGATAGTCGATGCCATCCGGTCGGCCGCAGAAGGGCGATCCACCCTCGACCCATCAGTTACCGCCGGGGTGCTGGAACGGCTCAGGGCGGCGGATGCCAGCAGTGGCGTGCCAGGGTTGCGAGACCTGTCCGAACGCGAACACGAAGTACTCCTGCTGGTCGCAGAGGGCCTCACCAATCTCGAAATCGCAGAGCGCCTCGTCCTCAGCCCTCACACGGTCCGAAACCACGTCAGCAGTATCCTGGCCAAACTCGACCTGAGGCGCCGTTCCGACGCAGCAGTCTTTGCCACGCGTCATGGGCTCACGGACGCTGGCGGTGCCGAACCTGGTTCGTAGCGCACATGCGTTGACCACCACAGGACGAGCTTCTGCTAACACGCTCGCGGCCGGTCAAAAAAACACCCAGGGCACATCGCGCTTCGGAGAAGATAGCCAGCAAGAGAATTCTGCGGGCGCAGGCAGGGATTCACCACGAAATGCGAGCTTGGTGGGCCATGTCGCCCGACTTGTCGGGAGAACCCACGACCTGTGGAATGAAAGGCAGTCGGCGTAAACTCGCATTTACACCGCTAAAACGGTGAAATCGCATTGAGGGACGTCAGGGTTCAGGCAGATAGCGGTGGTTGATATTCGTCGCTGGATTCAGACTGAATAGTCGCAATTTCTGACTCAGAGCTGACCTGAATCTGCGGTGGGGGTGTCCTGGAAAATTCCACGATATTCGACCCCGCGGGCATGCCCGTCGGAATTGTGACGCTGAACTTTGTGCCCTTGCCGGTCTGACTCTCAACACTTATCGTGCCACCGTGAGATTCGACGATGCCCTTCGTGATCGACAATCCAAGTCCTGTGCCCTCTTCTGAACGTGTCGCTTTATTTTCGGCACGGAAAAATTTAGTGAACAGACGCTCCTGATCTTCGCTCGATATACCGATTCCCTCGTCGATGACCGCCAGGTGAAGGGTAGAATCTCGAATGCTGCCTTCAAAGGTGATGGTTGTGCCAGCAGGCGAGTATTTCGAGGCGTTACTTACCAGGTTCATCACTACCTGCGCGATTCTCCTGCGGTCCAGCCGGACACGCTGACCGCCGAAATCTCCACGAAATACGAACGTTTGCTGTTTGGCGCCCAGCAGAGGCGACATGGAACCTTCCACCTCCGCAACCACTTCATCCATCTCGAATTCTTCGCGCTGGTTATTTGTTCCGCCTGAGTCAAGACGTGAGAAATCAAGCAAATCGTTGATCAGAGTCTGAAGGTTTTTGCCACTCTTTTTGATAATGCCGAGATGCTTCAGATTTTTGTCTTTACGGGCACCTTCCTGATGTTTGACCAGGATGTCTGTGAAAGCCATCATGCTTGTGAGTGGCGTCTTTAATTCATGCGAAACCGTCGATAGGAATTTCGTGCGTTCTTCGTTGATCTGCTCAACCTCACGGTTAACAAGATCAAGTTTGGTAGATGCCAGTTTTCGCTCGTGTTCGATTGCTTTTACTCGCTGCTTCCGCAAATGAATGTCGGCCAGCAATACCGCAGCAAGTAGAACAATGAAGCCAATGCTCAAACTCGTCATTGTCGATCGGAACGTTGCGGCACGGGTTTGTCCGATTCGCTCGGTTAGCTCATATGTCACGTCCCGGGTCACACCCAGAACAGAGACCGGAACACCGTTCACCGCGTCAATTAGCGGGATGAATGTCTCGACGACATCAGCGCGGTACGGCTGTTCACCAGGTGGAGACACTACGAATCCACGGATAAGGCCGGATGTGATCGTGCCCCGAGCTGAGTTCTGGAATATGGGCGTCTGGTGTACGTCGATGTCAGCGCGCTCGAAGGTAGAGCTCCAGATGAAGCTGCCAGTCGGCCGGTACAGGCTCAATCGAACGATGTTCGAATCGCTTAAGAACTCACCAATATCGACTGATGATGAGTTGCCCGTCGCGCTAGAAGGCAGGATTAAAGAAGAATTTCCGGTTCCTTCAAGCAGCCCGGTAATGACACCTGCAATGACTTTCGCGTCCTTGACTGACTGCTCGGTGGTCGAGGCGATTATCCGCTCTTCTTCCGATTTTGCTGACGAGATATTAATGGAGAACGCGACTCCGAGGAACGTGAGACTCGCGACAACGAGAAACAATCCGGTGAGTCGGAACCTGCCTACGCCAAGTGAACTGGCGATTTTGGCTGGAGTTCGGGCTATTTTCGTCGGATACAACATAGCGGAAGGGGTGACGCCGGTTACCTACGGCCTGGCCTGGTAGTGACCGGATAGGTGCCGTTTCCTTGCCTTCACCTGCGTCTTCGGTGTCAGATTTGCTATCTGACGAGCCGTTGGACGTCGAATTTGTCTTCAGTGTCCACGACCCGGGCTTCCTCTGCCACTGGGGTGTCCTCTACAACCGGGAGTGTCATCTCCGACAGTTTAATCGCCAGACGAACTACTCTTTTCCTTTGTTGTCGTCCCCGTCGCCAGACTTGTCATCGGACTTGGACTTGTCAGAGCCTTTGTCCGAGCCGTCAGGTTTCGAGTCGTCTTCAACGTCCTCAACAGACGCTGAGTCTTGGTCGAGGTGTTCGTCATGGTCGAGGTGCTCGGCGTCGTCGAGGAGTTCATCATGGTCGAGGTGCTCGGCATCGTCGAGGTGCTCGGCATGGTAGAAGTGCCCGTCATGGTCGAGGTGTTCGGCATGGTAGATGCGCTCATTATGGTCGAGGTACTCGTCATCGTTGCCCTGCTCGTCATCAGAATCCTCGTCGTCGGTATCAGCTTCATCGCCAGACGAATCGCCCTTTTTCTTGCCTTTTCCTGTGTCATCGTCTTCGTCGTCGGACTTTGACTTGCTGGAACCTTCGTCAGAGTCGCCAGATGTCAAGTCGTCTTCAACGTCCTCAACAGACGCTGAGTCATCGTCGACGGACTTGTCATCGACAACTGGCTCATCATCAGATTTCTCGTCTTCGGAGTCAGATTGGCTTTCTGACGAGTCACCCTTTTTCTTTCCGTTTCCTTTGTCGTCGGACTTTGACTTGCCGGAACCTTTATCCGAATTACCAGGCGCCGAATCGTCTATCGACTCGTCGAGATTCGTAGTTTCAGACTCGTCATCGGTTGCCGGAACTGCTGGAACCGTTTCTTCTTCAATCTCAGTCTCAGGTTCGTCGTCCGGTGAGTTTCCGTTGCTATTGCCGTTCCCTTTGTTCGAACCGTTACCGTTGCCATCGGCATTGGAGCGGCTTGCACGGTTCTCGTTGTTATCCGGGTTGTCCGAATCGCCGGGCAATGATTCATCGAATGCGAAAACGAGTGGCTCACCTTCCGGGAACGCGAAGGCGAGCGCCTCACTTCCTGAATCCATTTCGCTATCTGGTGTATCGGAGTCCGTCGTGTCTGGCGAATCACTGGAGTCCGTTTCAAGAGTGGCGACCGTGATGTCATTACCGATGCTGTTCAGATCAGAATCGTCTGAACCCGCAGAGTCTCCTGAATCAGCCGCCGAGTTGGATCCGGCTTCATCGTACCCCGGCGACCCTTGATCGCCCGGTGTGGTTGAGACAATCGCGATTGCACCCGAGAATGTTGATATACCGGACACCACCACGTCGTTCGGTGCCTGGCGCGTCGTCGTCTGATTGCCGAAGGTCGTGTTGTTACCGGTTGATATGGAAGCCAGGCTTGAAACCGAAACTGATGGATCAAATGCCTGCGGGGCACTTCCTGCACCTGATCCACCGGCCAAATTGCCAGCAGAAGCGAGGATGAGGCCACCATCCGCCAGCTCAGCAATGATGCCGAGGTCCGAAGCAACCGATGCAAGCACTTCGGACTGCATGTCGAACGTAATTGCTCTATCGCCAAGGTCGAGATCGAAAGTTTTTTGACCAGATCCATGTTCGATGTTGTTCTTTGACAGATCGCGGGCGAATTTCTGACCATCAGAAACGGATTCCAATTTCGCCCTAACTTCGGAGTTCGAATCGAAGGCAGTCGGGTCGACATGGACTACGAACTCACGCTGGTCCGCACCGGCTGATTTGTCGCTGGTAACGTGCACAGTCCTCGTGACAGGCGCGCAGGCGATAGATAGAGCAAGCAGGCTGATGGCGGCCGGGGCGGCGAATCGTTTCAGTGCCCTGGTAACAGATCGACCCAAAACAGCTACCGGCAAACCATGTCGGTGGTTTCGAGTGTTTCGTGATGATTCGATTCTTGTGCTGCGATCCATTGCAATTGTCCGCACGAGTCGGGGGAGGTGAAGCTCTCCGCAGATCGGTCGTAACACATGCTTGATCAACCTGTGTACCTGTAACTTTGCGCCACTCCTTATGCGTGCAGTCACACAGAGGGTCATGGCAAGAGTTCCGAGTGGCTCATGGGGTGATCCAGATGTCTCAGCCGAGACTGGGAGGTACCACTCAGGTTGTATTGGAATCGATGGTCTCAGTATTCGCAGTGTGTGCGGAAGGTTTGCGCTATTTGGCTCGGATTCGGTGGTGCAGATTGCAGTCGAATTCACCCAAAAATACGTTCCCTCATGGTGCGTGATTTCGGATACACACCGGATTATTTCGCGGCGTCGCAGCACGGACGCTGCTCATTGTCGGAGCTCCCGAAACGACCTGTTGCAGGCGAAGGTCCACCTGGTGCGAGCGGGCTCTGCATCGAGCTTGGTTCGATCGCCCGGGGCCGCGACTCGCTGTGGGAGCCTTGCGGTCGACCAGGCTCGGTTTCTGGTGCTGGTTTCGGTCATCGATCTCAGAGCCGGCATTCCGGTCGAGATTGCGACGCCAAATCGAGTACCCTGACCAATCTGACTTCTCAGCCTGATCGTGCCGGCGGGTCGACCCACAGCTAATTGGTTGCCAGGTGGAGGCGAGCAGGCCGCAAGAAACGCTTTCCAGGGTTAGGGGCGCCGGGACGACAGCCGCATCTGAACCCGGCCGGCGTCAACACTGGCGTCAAACTGAGGATTTCGGCATGGCTTGCCGGGGAAGTCACCGAGATTGAACTGAGGTTGGTGGGCCACGTCTCCCGACCTGTCGGGAGAACCCACGACCTGCCAGTTAAAGGGTTGTCTGCCCACCGATTTTGGTTGCCCGTTACAGATGACGACCTGTTTTATCGAGGGTGACCGGAGTCCCGGACGAGCAGGCTGCGTTCGAGCGGTGAGCGACGATCAGGTGACTGTTTGTGAAATCCCAGAGCAACTGACGAGACACAGCGCCTCTGCTTGAAGTCCAGCATGGTACTCTCCGGCGATGAGCATCCCCGATTCGACTGAGTACATCGACCGCGCCCGGCAACTTGCGGTCAAGGTCGCAGAACGCGCCGACGAAATCGACGAAGGGCGCCAGATCCCTGCTGATCTTGCCGGTGAACTGGCTGACGCCGGTCTTTTCCGGCTGCTGGTGCCGAAATCACTTGGCGGCGTCGAGATTGAACACCCTGCGTTCGTCGAAATAGTCCGAATATTCGCGCAGGCCGATGCCAGCACTGCTTGGTGCATCAACCAGAACAACATCTTCGCCATAGACTCGGCGCGCATGCCGGTCGAAACCGCTCGCAAGATATGGGGCGATCGGCGCGGCATAGTGGCGAACGGCCCGCCTTCGAGAGACACGAGTGCCGTCCCGGCTGAACGCGGATACCGGCTATCGGGTCACTGGGACTTCAGCAGCGGCAGCAGCCATTCCACATGGCTGGCTGCGCTTGCGCCGGTCGAAGGCCAGACCGGAGGGCCCCGCATGTTCCTGGTGCCGAAGGCCGACGCCACAATGCTGGATACGTGGCACGTGAACGGATTGCGGGGCACGGCGAGCTTCAGCTTCGAATTGGCCGACCATTTCGTGCCGGAGAGCCACACGTACCTGGCGTCGGACGCTGCGCATGAAGACGGCCCGATCCTCGTGATCCCGTGGACTCTGCTATTTGCGATCGGCTTCGCAACGATCTCGGTTGAGCTGGCAAGAGCGTGCCTTGACGATGCGATCGAGCTGGCTGGCCGAAAGACGCAGCTTGGGGTATCGGGAGCGATGATCGACCGATCAACGGTGCACCGGCAGATCGGAGAAAACGAGGCCATCCTCCGGGCGGCGGATGCGTACCTGCGCCATAGCGCCGCTGCACTGTGGGACTCAGCTTGCAAGCGTGGCGAGGTGGAAATGGACGACAGGGTAGAGGCGAGGATGGCTTCGACGTATGCGATCAGGCAGGCTTCCGAAGTCGTCGACTCTGCTTATGAGATGTTTGGCTCGGATGCGATCTTCAAACGCAACCTGCTGCAGCGTCGCTACCAGGATATGCACGTGATCGCGCAGCAAATCCAGGGGAGAGCGACGAACTTCGAAACGGCAGGCCGCTATTTCCTCGGCCTGGAACCAGGCAGGATGCTGTAAATCATCCGTGCGTTCCGCTGTGCATGGATGCGGCGGGAACGAGGCGGCCCGAGCTTGGTGGACCCTGTGTCCCGACTCGTCGTGAGAACCCACGACCTGCGGATTAAAATGGCAGTGAAGGGCCGTTGCTGGCGAACGACTGAACCAGTAACCGCTAACCGTGGTCGCGAAAGGTCAGAGCCGAAGACCTGAATAGTCATCGTCGTAGCGGCCACAGCCACCTGCGCACAGTACGCCGGTAGGATTCGTATTCGCCGCCAAATCGTTCGGAAAGGAATCTTTCTTCGCCCGCAACGACACGATAGTGGGTAACCACCGCGGCCAGTGGTGCGGCACTCAACAACCACCACGATCCCACGAAAAACCCGGGGCCAAGAATCGCCAGAGACCAACCGAGGTACATCGGATTACGAGAAAATCTATACGGCCCGCCGGTATGCAGCGTTGTCGGCTGAGCGGCAACGTCATGGCCGAACGATACGGTCGACCAGAATGAAATCACCAGACCCAGAAGTACGCACAACGTGCCCGCTACGGTTGAGACCCAGCCGGTTGTGAAAGAAAACGCGTCGCCCAACCAGATATGCAGGCCCAGACCGACCGCCAGGAATGCCAGGTGGTATTCGGGAATTGGGAAGTTCCTGATCCAGTTCCGATTGCCGATATTCAAATGCAAACCGATCACTGCTGTGCGGTAATGCCAGTCAACATCGTGGTTGTTGCATCAACGGTGACCCAACAGTACGGGCCGAGACGGCTTTCAGGGCAGGGGGCAGCTTAACACGGCCTCACAAGTTCGCCAGTTGCTCGAAACTCCGCCACGCACACATTCGCGTCCGGTTACTATCACGACCGGCATCATCAGCGCACTTCGCCGTTGATAAAATTCGAGTTTGGTGGGCCCTGTGGGGCCTGAATAATTGCCCGCGACCTGCGGATTAAAAGTCCGGTTCGAGTTCGCCAGAACGTACACGCTGTATGTTCTGTCCATCAATTTGGCACGGATCCTCACGTCGGCTCGTTGAGCCTCCTCAGGATGACAGTTGGGTGTAGTAACTCCTAACCGAAATGGCACAGAAAGGCCGTCTCAAAGATCGCTTCAGCGTTGATTGAATACCGGTGATCCCGTTGGGCTGATTGCCACGCGTGCCCTGACCTTGTCGAATGGGTCGTCGAATTCCCCGCAATGACAGATCGTCGCGGGTGTCACTTCACGTCGGGCGGTGGCCCGGTGATGTCGGCCACGGTGTCGATGCCTTCCATGTCCATGAGCTTTACCAGACGCCTGTTGATCCTCGAGGGAAGACCGGGCCCTTCGTAAATGAACGACGTGTAGAGCTGAACGGCTGACGCCCCTGAAGCCAGTAGTTGCCA
>JADFLG010000074.1 GCA_022564545.1 Chloroflexota bacterium
CCTGATCCTCTACGGCCCGTTCCCGCGATTCGCAGTCTCGCAGAACAGCCTGATTAATATCGAACCGCCTGGCGGATACACGGTAAAGGTCGTGGACCGTGAAGGCGCTGACAGTATCGATGAGCGGGAAAAGTGGCGGTACGCGATCCAACTCGACCCGGCCGCAACGGCGCGCCCGACAATGCTCGCCGCCATTGCCGAACACGAAGGCCAGGTGGTCGGCGTCTGCGGGGTGTCGGCAGACTCGCCATACATGTGGCAACTTGGCATTGACGTCGCACCGGAGCACCGGGGCCGGGGCATCGCACCAGCTCTGAATTTCGCGGCGGCGAATGCGGCACTCGAAGCCGGAAAACTTCCCTACTTCGGCACATCGAGTTCGAACGTCCCTTCGATGAGAACTGCCCTCGCAGCCGGGTTCAAACCGACATGGGTCGAGGTATTATCACGGCCATCGTCCTGACGGCGTCCTGATTGCAAGTTGAAGATCCGTATCCAGTTCGGAGCTGACCCCATGGAGCGCAAATTGAGATTCCCCATCCTGGGCATTTCGCACGAGACCAACACGTTTTCCAGGGTCCCCGCAACCTACGAGAAGTTCGAGGAAGCACACTTGCTCCGCGGTCAGGAAATGATCGACGAGTACGCCGACTCCGAGTACACCATCGCCGGTTACCTGGAAATGGCCGATGAACTCGGATTCGAGGCGGTGCCGCTAATGTATGCCCAAACTGGCCCCATCGGCACGATCACAAAGGACGCATACGACCGGCTCTCGACCGAAATGCTCGGCATGCTGCGCGACCAGGGGCCGTGGGACGGGGTTTTGATCTGCAACCACGGCGCTGCCGTTTCCGAAGAATTCCCGGACATGGACGCCGAGTTCACAAGGGCCGTCAGGGAGATCGTCGGCCCCGATGTGCCGGTCGGCGTCACGCTCGACATGCACGCCAATATCTCGAAGGAGACGGTCGCCAACACCGATGTATGCGTGGTCTGGCGGACCTGCCCCCACCTCGACACCAGGCAGCGCGGTCGCAAGTGCGCCGAGTTGATCTACCGCACGGTCAAGGGCGAGATAAAACCGGTTCAGTACATCGAAATGCCGCCGATGCTGGTCAACATCGTCAAGCAATTCACCGGCCAGGAACCGATGAAAAGCCTGGTCGACGACTGCTTTGAGGCGAACGAACGGGAGGGCATCCTCGACACCTCGATCTCCGAGGGCTACCCGTATGCGGACGTCGTTGAGATGGGAATGTCGTGGATCGCCATTTCAGACGGCGATGCGGACAGTGCTGAAGCGACGGCAAAATGGATGGCCGCCCGGGCGTGGGAAAAGCGGGCCGACCTGAACAGGCCGGTCGCCAGCATCGAGGAGGCGCTTGCGCAGGCCCGGGAACGTTACGTCGGCCCAAAGCCCGAAGGCGTAGAAAACTTCCTGCCCGACGACGGCACGGCGCTTGCCGAGGCCGAGCCATCGGAGCACTCCCACCTCGGTCCAATCGTCCTCATGGACGTCGGCGACAACATCGGCGGCGGCTCTTCAGCCGATTCGACGCACATCATGAAGGTCGCCATGGAGATGGGAGTCGAAGGCTACCTCCAGACGCTCTACGACCCCGAGGCTGTGCAGGCATGCGTTGCCGCGGGAGTCGGGGCCGAAATTTCGCTCGATGTGGGCGGCAAGACCGACGACATGCACGGCGAACCGATACTGGTCACGGGCACGGTCGTAAATATCGACGAGGGTAAGTACGAAGAGACCCGGCCGACGCACGGCGGGTTCCGGTTCTACGACGATGGCCAGAGAGTGCGGTTCAACACCGTGGACGGCATGACGATTTTGCTGACATCCCGACGGAGTGGTAACACGGCCCGCGAGCAGATGTACTCGATGGGAATTAACCCTGAGGAATACCGGATTGTCGTCGCTAAGGGCGTGAGTTCGCCGCGGCCCGCGTACCAGCCGATCGCAGCAGAGATAATCATTGTGAACTCTCCCGGCGTGACCTCGGCAGACCTCGATACATTCACCTTCAAGAACCGCCGGGTGCCGCTCTACCCGTTCGAAGAACCTGACTACCGGCCGTGATCTTGCTGCCCTCGCGTAGTGCGTCGTACCCATTACAGCACACCCCTCCCAAGCAGCGTTAATTCGATTTGCCGACCCGTGTTGCAGGGACATATTGAGACTGGAACCGCTGGTCGGGAAATTGGCGCCAGGCATTAACTCAACAGGTTCGAATCAGAGGATAGCGGCACTTTTTGCAGGCATTCGGAGCGAACTTGCGACCTGGGAGATCAGCTGCCATTACGCGCAATAACGATCATCCGGCGAGTTGATGGTGTGTACGGCTCGGAGTCGAACCCGCCATACACGCGCACATAGGTCAAACCAGCACCGGCCATCATCTGGATGATCTCGGTTAGCGTATACAGCCTGATCTGGTGGCCGACCGATTCTCTTCGCTTGCCGTTTCTATCGACAAAAGTGAAGGTCACGTGATTTCGGCTGGTCTGCAAATTCAGCTCTCGCCGTTCCAGGACCACGGTGCCATCGGAATTTACGCGCCGTTCCGTCGGCTGATTGTTTGCGATCACCCACTCCCGGT
This sequence comes from Chloroflexota bacterium, assembly GCA_022564545.1. Classification (GTDB taxonomy): domain Bacteria; phylum Chloroflexota; class Dehalococcoidia; order Lucifugimonadales; family Lucifugimonadaceae; genus Lucifugimonas. Next base: position 2,616 of record JADFLG010000074.1, read on the forward strand.
TGACCAGGTCGATCAGCACATGTCCATCCGGCTTGAGCGCGTTGCAGATCTCGGCGAGCACCTGGCGGTTGTCGGCCTCCGACTCGAAGTAACCAAAGGAAGTGAACATGCTTATCACCGCATCGAATTGCCCCTCGAAGGGAATCGTGCGCATGTCGCTGTTGACCAGCGGTAAGTCGACGCCATGTCGCTCTGCGGCGGCGCGTGCGTCCTGAAGATACTCAGCACTCTGGTCCTGCCCGGTCACATCGATACCCCGCTTAGCCAGTAGCACTGCGTGGCGCCCCTGCCCGCAGGCGAGGTCGAGTACACGGTCTCCAGGTCTCAGTGCGAGTGCGCTGACGACGAACTCTGCTTCTTGAGCGGTGTTGGTCAGTCCTGGTCCCAGGGCCTGGAGGTAATCGCGACCGTAGAATTGGGTGTACCAGGGTGTGTCGTTATCGTTCATGCGAGGTATCTGGTGCGATCTTCAACGCCAGATTCCTGAAAGGCTTCCAGCCGTTCAGTGCATTTGTTGCAATCACCGCAGTGAGAGGCGCCGTTTAGCGCCGGGCGTGCCGAGGCCGCACTTGGGCGCCCGCGCGAGCTCCGCGGGGCATTCCAGGGCGGGCCTGGCGGGTTCGCACAGGTTAGCGTCAACTCGAGCGGAAGCCCGCTGTGACTGCGGATTAGCCCGGCTTTGTTGCGGCCACGGAACGGCGCTTCAATCTTGATCTCGTGTCCCAGTCCTGTGCTCAGCACGTTGCCGAACGATTCAAAGAACTCTTGTGTGGCATCCGGGAACGGATTTCCTCCCAGCGAACCGACCGCGATACGGCCGACATCGTGGGTGCTGCACCAAACCGACGTCACAGCGATTAGCAGTACGTTACGCCCCGGGATAAACATTTCGCTGTCGGGCGCCCGGGCGCCCGGTACCGCCTGGCCCGTTACGCTCCAGTGCGAGCCTATGATTGGGCCTGCGGGAACCGAAAGGTAGGTGACCGGCTCGATATTGGGCTGTGCCAGCGCGGCCATGAACCTTTCGAGCGATGCTTTCTCGGCCCGTTCCCACACCAGTCCAGCTTCGACATATATCGGGTAGACCTGTGAGTCCGCCGCCAGGTCGGCCAGCATGATTGCGCTGTCCAGGCCCCCGCTCGCCAACGCCGCTACCTTCGTCACGTTCAGCCACCCCGTTCGTCGGCATTGGCAGGACTATAGGACGCGTAGCTTGACGGGGTCTCCCACAGGCGCGTCTCCAGGATTTCCAGTCCGGCTTTTTGCGCTTCTTCGTGGATGTGCTTTGCGATGTTCTCGGCCGTCGGGTTTTCATCCATCACGTAGACCGGCTCATTGAGGTCCAGCAGTATGTTCAGGATGGGATCGTCCTTGCTGAGGATCATCCTGTGGTCCATGTTCGTGTCGACCCATCCTTTGACCACGTCCTTGATGTCCCCGAAGTCGATCACCATGCCCCGCGAGTCCAGCGACTCAGTCGAGACGACGATCTCCAGCAGCCCGTTGTGCCCGTGGAGGTGTTTGCACTTGCCGTCGTAATTGAGCAGCCGGTGGCCGTAGCAGAACTCGATCTGCTTGGTGACCTTAAATCGCGACATATTGCCTTTCCCTCCGGTTCTCGTTTCGGGTCTTTCTTCAGGTATTTTCAGGGTCATACCGTCGTCGGAGACCCAGGGCCGGCAAGATGTCGTCCTGAATCGACCCGGATCGTCTCACCGGTGATTGTCTCAGACTTCAAGAGGGTCGCTACGAGATCGGCGATGTCGTCCGGCGAAGACTCCCGCCTGAGCGGTGCCAGGTCAAGCACGTCCCGCTGCCAGCTCTCCTCGCTAATGTCAGGTGGCCTCATGGTCGGTCCCGGGGCGATCGAGTTAACCTGGATACCGTACTGCGCCAGTTCGGCGGCGAAACCTCTCGTCATGAAGGCGACCGATGCTTTGGCCGTCAGGTAGGGCAGGTAGTCGGTGTACGGGGTCTCCCCGGCGGCCCAATCGCTGAACATCACGATATGGCCCCTCGCAGGCCCGCTGTTTTTCATCAATATCCGGGCCGAGTGGACTGCGAGCAGATAGGAACTCTTAGCCGTGCCCATGGCCCGGTCCCACGCCTCGGAGTCCAGTGATTCGAATGGTGCACGCGGATAGTCAGAGGCCAGGTTGATGATGAAACGCAGACCACCCAGGCTCTCTTCCGCCTCGCCAACGATGCGCCGAACGTCTTCTTCGATCGTCAGGTCTGCTTGCATCAACGCGGTGCGCTCTACGAGTGGCTGTACGGTTTTCTGAAGTCGTTCAGCCTCGTCCCTGGACCGGCGGTAGACGATGGCAAGGTTGACGCCTTCGGCAGCGAGCCGGAGTGCAACTCGCTCGCCAACGCGCTTTGTACCCACCAGCAGCGCCCCGTTGTTCCTGAGTTCCATGGTGGGTCAGGATACGTCATGCAGCGGGATGACGAAGGTTGGCGTGGGGGGAGGCAGGAGTCCGACGGCCCATTCGACCCGTTCGACCCGTTCGACCCGTTCGACCCGTTCGACCCGTTCGACAAGCTCAGGGCGGGCAAGCTCAGGGCGGGCAAGCTCAGGCCAGACGTGGCAGGTTAGCGCCGGGCGTGCATCCCCCCGCGCGGGCGAGCGAAACGCCGCGGGGCGCGGCAGGGCATTGGAGCGACCTCGCGTTTTACGTGAACCGGGCTTGCCCTCGCTTCCTGTCATTCCGACCGAAGTACATCCTGAGTCCGTCGAAGGGCGGAGGAATCTTGGGTTTTTCGTTTGCTAAGCAGTTCCCAACAGGACGACGTAAGATCTCTCCTCCGGTCGAGATGAAGAATTCCTGGCATCGCGATTTCTTAGAACTAAAAGCGGTGAGCGTTCGGCTTGAAACTGGCTTCGTAGAAATCTGCGGCGTTTGTTCCGGGCCGGGCGAGGAGATCGATCGCATCAAGGTCTTCCGGGGTCAGTTCCACGTCGAGGGCGCCCAGGTTGTCCTCAAGCTGTTCCATCGTTCGTGGTCCGATGATCGGGGCGGTCACGCCGGGTTGGGCAGCGACCCAGGCCAGTGCGACCTGGGCGACCGTTGCGTCGTGGGATTTAGCGATAGGTTCCAAACCGTCAGCGATATCCATCACGCCGTCGCTGAACCGCTTCATCTTGCCGGGATCGGTCTCATCGCCGAACCGCGTGCCCGTGGCCTGTTTTTCGACACGCCTGTACTTGCCGGTCAGGCCACCGGCGGCGAGCGGCGACCACGGGATGAACGCGAGGCCGTGGGTCCGGCACATCGGGATGTGTTCGCGCTCGGCCCTTCTGTCGGCGAGGTTGAACGGCGATTGCTCGCTGACGAACCGGTTCAGGCCCAGCTTTTCCGATGCCCACAGCGATTCGACGACCTGCCACGAACCGAAGTTGCTGGTTCCCGTGTAACGTATTTTTCCAGAGGAGACAAGGTCGTCCATTGCCCGCAACGTCTCATCGATGGCAATGTGCGGATCGGGGCGATGCAGTTGGTACAGGTCGATGTGGCCGGTCTTGAGTCGTTTCAGGCTGGCCTCACAACCCTCGATGATATGGAGCCGACTGTTGCCGATGCCGTTCGGGTCGTCTGACATCCGGCCGTTGACCTTGGTCGCCAGAAATACCTGGTCGCGTTTGCCGTTGCGCTTCAGCGCCTCGCCCACAAACTCCTCGGATGCGCCCCTGCCGTAAACGTCTGCCGTGTCGAGGAAGTTGATCCCCTCGTCGATAGCCCGGTCAATGATTCGGCATGTGTCTTCGAGGTCGGTCTTCTGGCCGAACATCATGCAGCCCAGAACGAGCTGGCTCACGTGCACGCCGGTGCGTCCGAAAAGGTTGTATTTCATGTGTTCCTCAAGTTGAATCTGGCAGAGAGCGGAACAAATCGGGCAGGTAGAACGTTATACCAACACAGGCCTGCACAAGAGTGGGTAATAAGATACTAAAGCGATAGCCGACCGGCATCGGAGACGATTGGTGCCGCCGGTTCTCTGTACGGTGCGGAGGGACAGTCATGAAATTGCAATTCAGTCCGAGATATTCATTGTCGATTGTCGTGGTATTGACAATGACTTTTGCATTCGCATTCGCGATTGCGTGTTCTGGCGGAGGATCTGATAGCGACGACAGCTTTGCGTTCCTCGCAGAAGTAGAGAGAGGTTCTGATGAGTCTGGTTTTGGTCGACCTGGCGCACCTGGCGCGTCTGCTGCTGCCGCAACGCCCGCACCGGCCGCGACGGCTGCTCCAGCGGCCGCGTTTGCACAAGAGTCAGTTCAAAAATCCGCTGGAGATTCCAGTGGTGAATCGAGAGACAGCTCAAACAGTTTCGGCGTCGTGACCACAGGCACAAGCGGCGGATCAGCTTCACTGGAAAACGAAATCGCGGCGGCAACCGAAGGCCGCGTGATCGTCAGGACGGCAGACCTGGGCATCAACGTCGACAGCGTTACCGAATCGCTGGACGACATCTCGAAAATGGCCGTCGCTGCAGGCGGCTGGGTGGTTTCGTCGGTCCAGTCGCGTCAGTTCCAGGGCAGCATCTCGATTCGTGTTCCTGCCGAGCGGTTCGACGATGTGATCGAGCAGCTTAAGGACCTCGCTGCGAAGGTCAATTTCGTGACTACCAGGAGCGAGGACTTCACGGAAGAGTTCACCGATGTTACGGCCCGCGCGCAAACGCTGCGCGACACCCTGGGAGCACTTCGAACGCTCTACGACCGCGCAGACAGCGTGGAAGACGCGATCACGATTCAAAAGGAAATCACGAATGTCCAGAGCGATTTGGAGTCCCTTGAGGCGCGGCTCACCTTCCTGTCACAGAGCTCTGCGTTCTCGTTCATATCAGTTGCTCTCGAATCGGTCCCGATTGAACTGGATATCGACGCTGGCGATGACATTGCAGCAGCCGTCGGCCACCGTGTCACATACCGGGCGAAGTTCACTCCGCCAGAAGACATGGAGGATTTCGTTGTCACATGGAACTTCGGTGACGGTTCGCGTGAGCAATCGACTGATCGGATTGCGCCGACGGGCAACGGCGAAGAAGTAATCACTGCACCGATCATCCACGTTTTCGATCGCGACGAAGACTCGCCGTTCATCGTCACTGTAGAACTGCGGGGGACCGGTGACGCCGGCATTGCTGAAGGTGACGACACCCTGGTCACGACTGTGAGCAGGCTCCCGGTGATCGAGGTGTTCGCGGGCGAGAACCAGATTGTCGAAGCCGGGAGCGAAGTCGACCTCAGCGCTTCGTTCAACCGGCCCGAGGGCGTCTCGGAAATTTCATATTCATGGAACTTTGGCGATGGCTCTGCTCCTGTCGAAGGCAATTTCGCCGATTCCGATACGGCCGTTCAGGTCGACACGACCCACACCTACAGCAACTTCCGGCCCAACCCGTATGTCGTGTCGCTGACCGTGACCGGACAGACCGAGGTTGGCGAGGTGGAAGTCACCGGCGAGTTGCTGGTGTTCGTTCGAGAGACCATTGGGGTCAAGGCGGCCGATCTTGATGCTGGGAGCACGGTTCGTGACGCTGTACGAACGCTTCAGTCAGTCGGCGTCTTTCTTGCGAAGGCCGGTCTGTGGCTGCTGATCCTCAGCCCCGCATGGCTCATCGGTGGTGTCATCGTATTCGTACTGATCCGGCGACGTAGCGCCATCAGAATCCCCAGGCGATCAGCCGACTAGGAGTACTGCCCCGTCATCTCGGGCTTAATGGCCAAAAATGTGTGATTTACCCGGGTACGAAGTGGAAGTACAAGGCGAAGTAATTTGGTCGCCTGTGGGGTCTGAAGCCGCGGTGCTGGCGGTAGTGGGATTGCGTCAACTGAACGATTGCAGGTGCAGCAAAACCACCGCTGACGGTCGTTCGCGTGGTGGCCATTCCGCAGGGCCCGGGCCCCGCACTGCGGGCACTGTTTTTGGGGGACATGACACCCTGATCTCTAAACCGGTTCATAAATTGCACCATCGTCTTACGTTTATGCCGAACTGCAGACGAGCCGCCAAAATCACACGTTTTTGAGTATTAAGCCCGCAAAGACAAACGGACGCGCGCTGCTGCCACTCGCTTCCCTGCAAACTGTAAACAACGTCCGTGGGCAGTACAGTTAGAGGGTGGCTAACGCGCCGGCCATCGTAAGTGTCGCAGCCACGAGATCGGCGAACACCATTGGCGTCTATTCATCAGGACGACCGTATCGCTCGGTCCTCATGTACCCTGCGGCTCGAACGAACTCGAGACTAGATTCGCAGTGGAGCCGGCATGGGTGCAAAACGACCATTAACCCCTGAAGTCACGATTATCGGATGCGGCACGCCAACGCCGTTGCCCGACCGGTTTGGCTCTTCGTATGTGGTGCAGATCGGCGACGAGAAGCTGCTCTTCGATTGTGGGCCGGCCACCACGTGGAAGCTTGCCCGGGCAGGGATTGCAACCACTGAGATCGACAACGTTTTCTTCACCCACCACCACTTCGATCACGACGCCGACTTCCCGACTTTCATCCTGACCCGGTGGGACCAGATGGTCCCCACCGACAGGTTGCTAAACGTGTACGGACCTGACCTGACCGAGGAGTTCACGAACGGGATCATCGACGAGGACACAGGGCTGTTTGCACACGACTGGAAGGCACGCGTAAATCATCCCGCCTCACAGATCACGTTTGCCGACCGTGGAGGCATTCTGCCGCGCAAAAAACCCGATGTAGACCCTCACAACATGGGTCCGGGGCTCATCAAGTCGGGAGCGAACTGGGAGGTAACGGCGGCCCGGGCCGAGCACGTTCAGCCGTACCTCGACTCGCTCGCCTATCGCATCGACACGTCTGACGGGTCAGTGGTCCTGACGGGCGACACGACGCCCTGCGACACGGTGACCGACCTTGCGCGCGGGGCGGACGTGTTGATGATGATGTGCTGGGAATCGCACGACCGGATGGACGGCAACGAGCATTCGGGGGCATCTTCGTCGATTCGCGGTGCCGCCGAAACCGCAGCCGAGGCCGGGGTGAAACAGCTGGTGATGGTCCACATTGGCGCCCGCCTGACGACCGCCGAAATGAAAGGCCCGCGCGAGATCGAAGCGGCGAAGGCGTGGGACGGCAGGATCATCTGGGGCGACGAGATGATGAAAGTCCCCTGGCCCGTGTGAGGTGGAGGCGGGGTACCGCGTCCCGACCCATGGCGGCCGTCCCAAAACCCCCTCTCCTCGGGGAGAGGGTTGGGGTGAGGGGGAATGTTGCTCAGTAGGAAATAATCTCTCGATTACATCTGCTCCGCTGTCGACAGCGGTCCCCCTCAACCGCGCCCACGAGTGAGCGCCCGTCTACCTCAGGGAGAAGGAACTCACCACGCCGGTCGACGTATTCTGAGACGGCCTCCCTGTTGAAGGGCTCGTACGGGCGCCGCGCGGGCGCAGGATGTGCCGCGCGATGACCAGGGTTCTGAATCGAGTTCACAATCACAGTGGCTGCCCGGATGCCGTCACCCCTGCGGCGCAACCAGGCGTTAGCATTGGCGTGATTTCAGAACGCCCGGCATGTCTACATCCGACAAGAAATATCCGAATACGAACCCGCTGGAGATCGTCGTTGAGAGCGATCAGGAGATGGTCGCGCGTGACGGCGTGACGCTGCGGGCTGACGTGTATCACCCGACAGGCGACGGCAAATATCCGGCTCTCGTGTGCCGCACGCCGTACCAGAAGCAGACACCGCGTTATATCGAGATCGCTACCGATCTTGCGCAGCGCGGCTACTGCATCGTGGTCCAGGATTTCCGCGGCCGGTATGCGTCCGATGGCGATTACGAGTGGATGTGGCGGGAGCGCACTGAAACCCACGACACCGGGGATGGCTACGACACGATCGAGTGGGCGGCGCGGCTTCCGTGGAGCGACGGCCGGGTCGGCACATGGGGCCACTCGAACGCCTCGTGGGCCATATGGATGATGCTCGATTCACAGCCCCCGAGCCTGGCATCGACCCTTGCGAGCGGGATCATGCAAAACGCCCTGGATCTCAACTTCGGCATCTTCGAAACAGGCCGTCGGCTTGAGTGGACTTACATGATGGCCGCCGATATGCGCAGCAGGGCCGAACTCACCGACGGCCCAACTTCTCCCGCCGAAGCGACCAAACGCTGGAACGAGGTCGAGCGTGGCAAGTACGTCTGGTGGTTGCCGCTTGGCGATATTCCGGGCGAGGTCTTTTCGGAGTTGAACGACCAGTTGCAGGACTATCACCGCATCCAGAACGTGGAAATCCAGCATTTCGGCGATATCCACCCGAAGGTCAGGACGCCGGTTTACCAGGTCACGGGCTGGTGGGACCGCCTGATAGGAACCGTCGATAACTTCTCTGGAATCACCAGTAACGGGCCGGAAGAACTCCGCGACAAGCACCGGTTGATCATCGGGCCGTGGGGTCACGATGCAACTCAGTACACCGGCAAGATCGGTCCCGTCGACTACGGGCCAGACGCAGCAACTACCTACGCCGAGCTGATCGCCCGCTGGTACGACTTCGACCTTAAGGGTGTCGACAACGGCATGAGGAACGAAGACCCGGTGCAGCTGTGGGTGCTTGGCGAAGACGGGTGGCGTGGCGAGAACGAGTGGCCGCTGGCACGCACTGAGTACACGAACTTCTATTTGCATTCCCGCGGCGGTGCAAACACGATCGCGGGAGATGGCTCGCTCTCGCTTGAGCCAGCCTCGGGTGACCAGGCCGGCGCGGACGAATACGACTACGACCCGCGCGACCCCGTGATGAGCCTCATGCGGGCCGATTCACAGGCTGCGCCGGTCGATCAGTCGCCGCACGACCATCGGAATGACATTCTCGTTTACGATTTTCCGGTGTTCGGTTCGGAACTTGAAGTCACCGGGCCGGTTTCGTTGAAGCTCTGGGCCAGAACGGATGGTCTCGACACCGACTGGACTGCCAAACTCGCGATCGTGTATGAAAATGGCCTGGCGGTGAACCTGACCTACGGAATCATGCGTGCGCAGTACCGGAACGGGTATCAAAACCCAACGCTGCTGGAGCCCGGCGAGATTTGCGAATACACGATCAGGCTGAACCCGATCGGTTGCCTGTTCAGGCCGGGTCAGCGGTTGCGTTTGTATGTTTCGAGTTCGGATTTTCCGAACTTCGATCGGAATCACAACACCGGGAAGGACTACTGGTCGGACGCCGAACTGAGAGTGGCGCACCAGACGGTTTTCCATACGGCAGACCGGCCCTCCCACCTGGTCCTGCCGGTGATCCCGACCCAACGGTGATATGACCTCTCGCAACAACAGCTATTTCGAACATGTGCGGGCTTCGGGCCGTGTTTTTTCGTTCCTGGGCCTTCTGCTCGGTGCGACCGGCGGTGTGGTGACCGGGGTGGCGATCAAGGGCCTGATCGGCGATCCGCTCGTGTCGGGTGGGGGTGCAGTCGCGTTTTACGCCACGTTCAGCGCGAGCTCGCTAATAACACTGTTCGTGATGCTCAACTATTTGATGATGAGCCTGCAGGTCTCAAAAGACGGCCTCGACATTAAGTTCGGCATGAAGGCTGCGTCGGTTGAGCGTGTTGAACTCATCGCTGTGCGGGTTGCCGACACCAGGTCGAGGATGTCTCGTGCTCTGGGCCAGGACGGTCGAAAGATTTCGCAAATGTGGACCGTTCTCGGGGTCGGCTCCGGAATTGAAATCGATGTTTTGTCCGGCCAGAATGGCGAGGGCGACGGCGACGACGGCAAAGCCGAGACCTGGTTCGTTTCGTCGCGTGATCCTGCCAGGCTGTGCGAAAAACTTGCATCGCTGATCGCAAGTTCTCCTTCCCTGGCAGGGGGAGAATTAGAGGGCAGGCCGTCCTCGTCGTGAGGGGTACTGGTCGCGCTCCTATGCTGTCCCTTCTCCCAAGGGGGAGAAGGTTAGGTTGAGGGGGAACGTGGCCGACAGTGAAGTAGGGACTATCGGACAGGGTGATGTCTACGCAGCGACTATCCCCTCGATCTAACCCCACCGGTCAAACAAACCCCACCGTCGCTTCCCCCAGCCTCTCGAACTCATCGGAACACAACTGCCATGTCATTGCAGCCGCGTTGTCGGACGCCTGTTCTGCAGACTTGACCCCGGGAATCGGCAGCGTGCCCCTGGCGACAAGCCAGTTCAGGGCGACCTGCGAGGGCGTGGCGTTGTGGGCGCTGCCGATGTCTCTCATAAGTCCGATCAAAGGCGGTAGCGAATCCAGGCGATTGCGTGCCAGACGCAACCTGCGCAATAGCGGGGGCGGTGAACCAGGGCCGTACTTGCCTGTCAGTAAACCTTCGGCCAGCGGGCCGTATGCGATCACGGAAACGTCCAACTCCCTGCAGGCGTCGATTACACCGTTCGCTTCTGCCGATCGGTTCAGCAGGCTGTAGGCGACCTGGTTCGACGCCAAAACAAGACCGCGTCTGCCGAGCGCCTCGTGCGCACGTTTGGTTTGATCGGCCGAAAAATTCGACACTCCAATGGCGTTGATCAGCCCGTCTTCAGCGGCGTCGGCGATCGCATCGACCCAGTACAAGAAGCCGCGGGGGCGGAGCGGGAAGTGAAGCTGGTACAGGTCGATCGATTCTGCGTTGAGCCTGCGCAGGCTCGCATTCAGCGCCCGCCGGAGCGACGACCGGTGCAGACGCCACGGGTACGGAAAGAACTTGGTGGCGACAAGAGGTTTCGGAGTCGAAGTTGCGTGGGGCGACGTGTTGACGAGTTGGCCGAGGATCCGCTCCGACCTGCCACGCCCGTAAAGTTCAGCCGTATCGAACCAGTTGATCCCGTGTTCGATGCACGCCGAAAAAGCCCTCGCCAGGTCGTTGTCGTCGTACTGCCTGCCGTAGCCCCAGTAAAACCTCCCGCCCCACTGCCAGGTCCCCGCGCCGATCGGACTCACTTCGATGCCACTCTGGCCGAGTTGAACCCGCGTGCGGGATTTTGTTTGAGGACCGTCTGTCATCTTGTTATGTGAAATTCGCTACGATACCGAGAACTGCGATCTGCCGGTGCCGAACGAATAACGCTTCACGGACAAAAGTTGATTTCCGCACATACCGAATCGAGAGTCATATGCTGTCCTAAAACAATCCCCGCACGCGGGTCGATGCTGCTGCTGGTCACGGCCACAAGGTTACCTGCAGCCCGGCCCCTCGGGATTGATACCTCCTCGATACTGTCTTAGGCTTTCGTCAGTTTCCCGCGCTCATCAGAGAACCAGTTCGCCATCACACCGGAGTCTCGCATTGCCAGAAGATACGAAGCGACCAAACATCGTCTTCCTCTTTCCCGACCAGTTCCGGGCCGACTTTGCCGGGTGCAACGGCGCCGACTGGCTCGAAACTCCAAATATCGATTCGATCGCGGAAAACGGCGTGCGCTACACCAACTCGTTCTCAGCATCACCGATCTGCGTGCCCGCCCGGACCGCCCTGCTCACCGGCATGAACGCGGTCCGCAACGGGGTGACGGGCAACTCGCAGAACCTGCGTGCCGACTGGCGAGAGGCAGGGATTCGGACCTGGCCCGAAATCCTTGGCGAGGCCGGTTACTACACCGCCGGAATCGGCAAGATGCACTTCTATCCGTGGGACGAACGGCGTGGCTTCCAGTACCGGGTCATCTGCGAAGACAAGCGGTGGCTCGAAGTCCGTGACGATTACTACCACTACCTGCGCCGGCACGGCCTGAGGAAGCTGCACGGCAACGAGATGGCCGGGTACCACGAGAACAAGGGAGCAGTGCTCCACGACATCCCGTGGGAGCATTCGTGGGACCGGTTTGTTGGCTCCGAAGCGGTGAAGTTCATCGAGGAATACGGTGCTGATCAGCCGTTTGCCATGATGGTCGGGTTCCCCGGTCCGCACTGTCCGTACGACCCCGATGAGAGGTTCCTGGAGGGCATCGACGAGTCGAAGATTCCCGAGGCGGTACCCGAGGTCCCGGGCCACACGCCGCAGATGCGGAAGAACAACGTCGAGGGCAACAAGCGGCCCTGGAACGGAGTCGACTACACGGAGTTCCCCGATTCGACGAAGCACACGATCCGGAAGCACTACTCGGGGCTGGTCCAGCAGATCGACTTCGAGGTCGGTGCGATCATTTCCGCCCTCCGCAAGAAGGGCCTGCTCGAAAACACCTACGTCATCCTGTCGTCCGATCACGGCGACTATCTGGGCGATCACAACCTGATCGGCAAGGCGTCGTTCTACGAAGCGGCAATCCGTGTGCCGATGTTCGCCATGGGACCGGGTATTGAGGCGGGGCAGACCGTGGACGACATGGTCGAGTTGCGTGATGTCACGGCAACGATGCTCAGGTGGGCCGGTGTCGACCTGCCCGGCTGGTACGACGCCCGGCCCCTGCCAGGAAAGGGAATGCCCGGCGAATCGGGCCGGGACAACATTTTCGGCCTGCTTGGCGATGGCTGGATGAACTTCGACGGTCGCTACAAGCTGCACAAGTACCGCACGGGCGAGATGCTGTTGTTCGACATGCTGAACGACCCGCAGGAGCAGGTGAACCTGTACGAGAACGCCGAGTTTGCCGGCA
>JADFLG010000075.1 GCA_022564545.1 Chloroflexota bacterium
CAGACCACGTGCACGAATGGGAGCACCAGGCGTTCATCACGGAGGGTGCAGGCATCCTGGTGTGTGCCGGGAAGGAGTACCCGGTCAGAGCTGGTGACGCCGTCCTGGTGCCCGGCGGTGTCCGGCACCAGTTCATCAATACTGGCGATGTCCCTCTCCACAGGGTCACGGTAAACCCAATTGAATCGGTGAGGCCCGAATAACGGGGGTGTGAGTAACGCAGGCATTTCGCCTGATCTTTCACGTCCGTGAGCGTTATCTCGCCATTTTCGACCGTGTATAAGTGGGTCGCGATCTGACCGACGATGGCGGGGTCGTGACTGGCGCAGATTATTGTGCCGTCGTAGTCGCCAGGTGCCCCTGTCAGCTCTTCTCGCGTCGCCGTGTCAAGGTGGTTGGCCGGCTCGTCCAACAACAGCACGTTGTTCGGCTGCGCCAGGAATTTTCCAGGGCAACACGACTTTTTTCAACGCCCGACAGGTTGACCTTTCCGGCATCAATCGGCTCATCGCCCGCGATCGCCAGTTCGTATCGGCCCATAGTGAGCGTTTTTACCGAACGCGAAGATGCCACGGAGTTGGCCGTGGCATCTTCATCTATGCTTTCTTTACGTGAACCGAACTCAGTTCGCCACGCCATTTATCGTGTCGAAGTCATCGACCCCAGGAAGAGGGCTTTCGGACTCGATTTCGAATCCACTTTCCGACTCGATTTCGACCTCGGCTGGGATTACGCCGTCGGTTGTGTTCGTGTCACCCACGGCATCAAAGTCTATTGGCGCATCGCCTTCAACCCCGGCGGCGACTTCCAGCAGGTCCAGCACGTTGTCTTCGATCTCCCGCTGCTTCTCCTCGACCAGCTGGCGGGCGTCGTCCATTCTTAGCTCGATTTCTCGCCGCGTTGCGTAAAGGCCGCGGAGTTCAAGTTCCAGTTCACGTATTTTCGTTTTGATTTCCCTGAACTGGCCGTCTTCGATTCTTTTGATCTCTTGATGCGCCGCAGCATTTTTCGCTTCGATCTCTTCGAATACGGTGCGTTGCTCCAGTTCGATGGCCCACCGCTGTTCTTCAATGTCGGTGCGGCGCTGCTGGAGCAGTGCCATTTCCTTTTCGTATTCGACCTGGATCTGATGGCCACCCGATTCTTGATCCCGGTAGTAAACGCTCAATCGATCTTCAAGGACCCAGAGTTCTTCTTCGAAAGCTCTCGTCTTTTGCTGAAGCTCGTCCTCTAACGCGCGGGCCCGGTTTTCGAGCGTCTGCACGTTCCTGAGAATGTCGAGCCCATTCGACGACTCGTGACGCCAGATAGACTCAAGCTTCGCGTTGAGCGCATCGATCTGCGACTGCAGTTCGGCAAGACCTGCGGAATTGCCGGAACCGACACTGTTGGCCTGCCGGTACAACTCGTTCACGAACGCTTCAAGATCGGCGATTCGGGCATTCAGTCCCAGTTCAAGTTCAGCAGCTTGAAGCTGCAGGTTTTTGATGCGTGCATCGGTCGAATCATCAACTGTGATCGAACCCAGTTGCGACTGCAGTTCCAGGATTTTGATGTCTGCCTCATTTATCAGCCCGTTCCAGTAGTCCTCGGTCGCTTCTATGTTCGCCTGAATGTCAGCTGCAGTCGGGGTGTTGGAGATCAGGACAACTGTTCCTTCGTTGTCGATCCACAGAGCGTCGAGTTCGAGCCTGTACGCCTCAGCCTGGGCGTCAATGGCGTCGGTGGGCCCGCTCGAAGCCTCGGCTTCGAACACTTCCCTCAACGATTGCAGTTCAGCGACAGCCGCGCTTTGATCATTATCAAGTTGTATGACGGTCGCATCCAGTGCCGCTCTTTCCGTTCCCTCCTGCGCGATCAAGCCATCTTTCAGCGCCTGAAGAGGGGGAATCTGAGAGAGCGCATCGTCTCCGCCATCTGCAGTTAGCTCGTCTATCTGGACACCAACCGCAGCGGCCTGGGCAAGAAGACTGTCCGAGAGTGCCTGGAATTCTGCGGTCGCGCCTGCGATCAACTGGGCGTAGGAAGCATTTACCTCATCGATCTGAGCGGTCAACGAATCGATTTCAAAATAGATGGAGGCAACCAGAGCAATAGATTGAGCTTCGAGGTCGGCAATCAGCAGCTCCAGCTCCGCGATACGCGCCGAGTTGTCGTCTGACAGCATCGTCGACTTATCGCCTCCTGATGCCTCCTCTTCGGCGGCTGCCAGGGCTGCCAGCAGAGAGGCGACTTCGGCATCCCGGCTTTCGACATAGCTTGCTTTCAGAAGTTCCAGCTCAGCTATTTGCGCCATGATCGACTCGTCGTTTCCGGCGGTCGAGTGTCGGCCTGCCCGTTCACTTTCGAGCCGTTCGATCTCGGCGTTTATCTTGTAAATTGGGTTCCAGCCGTGGTCGTACAGGGTCCTCAGCTCGTCCTGTGCTGCGCGAGCCCTCTCTTCGAGCAATGCACCTTCACCGCTGTCGTGGTTTTGAAGCTCGCTGTAACGGTCGTACAAGCGGCGCAACTCGACGTTGATCTCCTCGGACTTGATCTGGGAATCGGTGTTGCCCCAGTTTTGAGTCGAGTTCAACTCGTTGATTTCGTTCCATATGTCCTCGATTGGGCGGTAACCGAACCTGTGCAACCGTTCGAGTTCGCGCTGCTTCTCGTAGCGCAGGTCTTCGAGAGCCTGGAATTCTGGATCGACGGTCGCCCCGGTTGCCCAGAGGTTCTGCCATTTGGAATCCAATTCTCGCTGATCGATCTCGATGGACCGTTGCAGAAGGTCTAAATCTCGATATCGTCGATCGAACAGGAGTTGCGCTTCGGATGCCTCACCACCAGGGGCCCAGGCGTCGTCTTGCGCATCCCAGAGTGGTCGGAGCAGGGTTTCTTCGAACAACTGCAGCTGGTAATGAAGGTCCTCGATCTGGTTCTCTCGAGGTTGGATTTGCAACACAAACAGGTCGTGCAATTCCCGTTCCAGCGGGGCCAGTTTCTGATCTTCGAGGGCACGGACTTCACGCTGGCCGGCGATTGCTTCCCTTGCGCCCTCGGTTGCGAGTACCTCGCAACCCGACAGGAACACTGCGAACACGATCAGTCCCAGACTCACAATGCGCCTGAAGGAACCGCACCTCGTTTGGATACGAATCATGACATTTCTACCTCACCGGCGATGTCCTTAATTCGGACCCCGGAAAATAGCCTGCCGCAACCGGCCCCACCCCGACACCCATTGCGCGAATTAACAATCACGTGTGTAACTCACGCTAGTATTCGTGTGGAAAATCGCGTAGGTAGAAACTCCTAGCAGGTGGCTCAATATTCGTGAGCCAAATGGAGCACATACGGAACACATACCGTAAAAATCGGCAAGGAACAGGGCCAGTCGAATCAGTGGAAATAACTGGCCCTGACGTGTGTATTTGAAATGTGCCTAGAAGACGGCGAAATTCCAATCTACGCGCCGCCGCTGCTTTGCCCGATCGATCGATATTTTTTGGGTCCGGTCCGTCCGCTGGGCTCGCTGCAGGACCTGTGTAGCTTTTCGATGGATCTCTCGCGCTCTATCGCGTTCGATCTGGTTCGACGCGAATTTGACCCCGATTGTTGCCTGAAAATACCGAACTCGAGCACGATCGACAGAGATTGTTTTGTAATTAATCATGGCTCAACTTTCGGTGATTACGACGAGACCTGAGGTCGGTTTCTTTCGCGTATCGTCTCACCACCCGGAAGGCCAGCGGTGTGTACCGGCCCGACGATGTGTCACGTAAATCCGAAAGGCCCGGTAGGTGAATCTCACGAGTGCCGTTATATAGCTGACACCGACAAGTTAGAGCCGATTGGCACGTTTCGGGTCATCACACTCGTAATGCGACCACTCCTTTCGACGCCACGCATACATCACCCATCCGATCCCCTTATTTGACGTTTTGTTATCTACACATCGCCGGTCTAAAATCCCCACGTCCCTGAATGAACATGGAAACGTGATTCGTAGTGCGTCGGCGATTACGGTCCGACAAAGACCAGGAGATTTTTAAATGTACGGAACCCGGGTTCATCGCCCAAATTCTCAAACAAGAGGGCGTTACTGAAATGACGTGCTTCCCGAGCAACGCGCTGATCGAAACGGCGGCTAAGGCAGGCATACGGCCATTGATGTTCCGACACGAACGCGGTGCGATCATGGCAGCCGACGGTTATTACAGGATGAACGACGGGCAACGGTTCGGTGTCGCGGCCATGCAGCACGCCGCCGGTGCGGAAAACTCGATGGGCGGGCTTTCGCAAGCTTTTGGCGACAATCTTCCGTGCAGCCGGGATACGGGCGGTGGTCAACCGCGCGTGTGGACTGTTGACGGTGTTTTTCACGGAGAACCCGGTTATCGACATGGGGAGCGCCTCTGCGACTGACCGAGAGTCGTTTGGCGCTTTCTTCCACGGCATGATCGACAACGGCGTGTATTTGCCGCCGTCGCAGTTCGAGGCCTGGTTCGTATCGACAGCACATACCGATGCCGATATAGAGGAAACGCTCAAGGCTGTGAAAAAGTCGCTGCCCGCTTAGTTGCGGGGGGTCTGATTCCGACCGCGACGTTGCACGCGACTAGTCGTGCACCCGGCGCATGCCGGTACCGGCTCTGCCTTTCGAATTAGCCAGCTCATGTCCTGTCGGAGTAAACGTCGCACGCAACCCTGTGTGTCAACACCCAGACGGCGTTTTTATTGCGTCCTGTTGCGCCGGGCCCCGGTCCTGCGAAAACGACCTGCGTTTTGCTCCGTGACGACCGCCCCGCCCCATCTTCCACCAGTTCCCGCAAGAACGATCTGAACTGCGTGTGACGGTTCGCTACAACCCCCGGTAGGTGCATTGCTGCACCGTCTGTGCGTGCTGGTTTTTAGGGACTTTCACGGACTGCACTCCGTAGTTTCCACGATGCCGGCATGTTCTTTGGCCTACAGAGTTGTGGGTATCAGCACAGATAGCTGCCTGGCGTTTTTTTGGGATTCACCTCCGGCCCGAAGCCTAAAAAACACAGGACAGACGCCTAGAGGGAATGCCGCCAGGGTTGGCGGGGGCGTCAACAAGAAACAGCCGTCTGGGCAGGTAAAGGGGAAATGAAAATGTCCAGGAGCAATTTCGCACCTGACCTTAGTCCTGACCGAATAGGCCGGAGCCCGCAAACAAAAGGGCATCACCGGTCTCGAAACGGCCATCGTGCTCATCGCATTCGTGGTCGTGGCTTCCGTGTTCGCTTTCACCATTGTTTCTGCTGGTGTCTTCTCGTCAGAGGCGAACAAGCAGACGATTCACGCAGGTCTCAGCGAGACCAGGACCGGTCTTCGCCAGCACGGTTCCGCCTTCGCCTTCGCAGGCTACGAGGGGACCACACAGGCCGTGTTCAAGATCGTCTTCATCGTTTCGAACTCGCTCGCCGGTGAGCCGGTCGACCTGACGCCTCCGTACACGGCTGATGATTCAGCCACAGACCCTGACATCGACTCGGCCGCAAACTCGGCCACGATCATTGCGTACGCCGACGAGAACCAGCGCTTCTCAGACCTGGCATGGTCGATGAAGTTCATTGGCAACAACAACTCGGACAATTTGCTGGAAGACGGTGAAAAGGTTGAGATCACTGTGTGGCTCATGGACCGCATTACCGGTACGCCCGTCGGATCGAACGGCTCAATCGCATTCACAGACGGCGACTCGGCCAACGGCGGCAGCGCCACCGGTTTGACTTCAACGGGCACGCTCATAACCAAGAGCACCCGGTTCGTCATAGAACTGACGCCGCAGCTCGGCAGTCCGCTAACAATTCAGCGTGCGATTCCGCCTGGCCTCCGGAACGTGATGAACCTGAACTAATAGAACAGGTCCCTTACGGAAAACCTTATGTATTGCATCTGGATGGGTCCCGGCCGGATCCCGCCCAGACCGCAGGCCAACTTCCAGGCCAGCCGAACAGCGCATCAGGCTTTCCCCCCTCAGTAGGCGCTGAGCGGGTGGCCGGAAGATGCAAGTGCCCTCCTCCCGGCAGGAGGGCATTTGCGCGTGTGTGGCGTCTGGCGCCGCGCAAGCTCCGTAGGACAGACAGCGTCAGGTGCTTGTAGCCGGAATGCCGGTAATTTCGTCTGCTTTACCGGCAATGTCATCGAACGAGGTGTAGTTCGTTTGCCAGAGCCTGGCGTACAGGCCGTTGGACGCGACGAGTTCGACGTGTGTGCCAGTCTCGGTAATCTCGCCGTCTCTCACCACGATAATTTGGTCGGCGTTCCTGATCGTCGACAGCCGGTGAGCGATTACCAGGGCGGTACGCCCGGCAAGCAGCTTCTTTAAAGCGTTCTGGATAATTCGTTCCGTATAGCTGTCGATATTCGCCGTCGCCTCGTCCAGAATCAGGATCCTGGGGTTTGCGACCAGCGCCCGGGCGAAACTGAGCAACTGCCGCTGCCCAACTGACAGGTTTGAGCCGCGCTGCTCGAGGGTTGTGTCATAGCCATTTTCGAGTTGCATCACGAAATCGTGTGCGCCAATCACCTTACAGGCGGTTACAACATCTTCCCTCGTGGCATTTAGCGTGTTGTAGCGCACGTTTTCCAGCACCGGCTTGGAAAACAGAAACGGCTCTTGCAGGACCATGCCCATCACCTTACCGATCGACTCTTGCGTCACGTCCCGGATGTCGTGACCGTCGATCGTGATCGAACCTTCCTGGACATCGTAAAAACGGTGAGCCAGCGCGGTAATAGACGTTTTACCTGACCCTGTAGGCCCGACCAACGCGATCGTCTGTCCCGGCTCGGCCACAAAACTTATATCTCGCAGGATCGGTCGCTCGGGGTCATAACCAAACGTCACATTCTTGAATTCAACTCGCCCGCTGACATTGCCGATCGGCCTGGCGTCGGGCTTGTCTGCGATCGCAAGTGGAATATCCAGGAGTTCGAAAATCCGGTGACCAGAAGCCACGGCCCGTTGCAAAAGCGCGTAGTGCATCGTCAGCATGCGAATCGGTTCGAAAAACCTCTGCACGTAAAGGAGGAACGCGACCATTGTCCCTACCTCGATTTGACCGCTGAGCACCCGGCCACCGCCGATTATTAAAACCAGTGCGAGGGCGGTGCCTGTCATCAGTTCCACCGTCGGCATCAGGATGCCACCAAGTCGTGCGGCGCGAACCGTTGACCAGAAGAAAGTGTGGACCTTCCCTCCCATGATGCCGTGGTTTTCTTGCTGTCGGTTCAGCGCCTGGACGACCCGGATACCGCTGACGTTCTGGTCGAGGTAAACGCCAACAACCGAGGAATTTCTGCGCATTCTGAGAAAGGCGCGACGGGCGATTGGCTGCCATATAACGCGAATCAAGAACAAAAGGGGGACGATGGCAAGCGTCACGACCGCCAGCTGGAAGTCCAGGAACATCAAGATTACGACGATGCCAATCAGGGTGAGGATGTCTCCGATTACCTCGATCGATGATTCAAGCATCTCCTGGAGTGCGCCAACGTCACCGAACATCCGGGCCATCAACGCTCCGATCGGCGTTTTGTCAGAGAACGATAATGCCAGCCTCTGAAGTTGCATGAACATGTCGGCCCGTATGTCGTACAGGACCTTCAGTGCCACCCGGGTTATCAGCACGTTTTGCAGGAAATTGGTGAACCAGTACATGGCGGCCACACCAACCAGCGAGATGGCGATCACCGACAGGAGACTTGAATCTCCTTTTCGAATAGCGCTATCGATGCCGAACTTGACGAGAAGGGGTATGGAGAGGTTCGCAAGCGTGAAACCGACCACGGCCGCCGTGGCGACCAGCATTGCTCGCTTGTACGGACTTGCGTAGTAAAAGAACCGCTTGAATACCGTGCTGTCCAGCTGTGCGAACATCTCCTCGTCCGACTCGCGCAGCTTCGAGTGTTCTTCTCCGGAGCTCGCCGGTGCTTTTGCCTTCTCAGGGCCTGTCGGTACGTTGTACGGTCGCCAACCGCCAGAACCGCCAGAACCACCGGAACCAAACGTGGAAGCCATTACTCATCCACCTCTGCGCCGCGACCACGCTGCAGGTCCCACAACCGTTTGTAGTGCCCACCCAGCGCCAGTAGTTCGTCGTGCCTGCCACGTTCAGCAACTTGTCCGTTCTCGAGGACAATGATTTCGTCTGCGTGCATAAGAGAGCTCAACCGGTGAGCAATGATTATCGTCGTTTGCCCGCTCGTCAGTTCCCTCAGGGCAGACCGAATTCGCGCATCGGTCGCCGCGTCAACAGACGAGGTCGAGTCGTCGAGGATCAGGATTGGCGAATCGGTCAGCAGTGTTCTGGCAATCGCCACACGTTGCCGTTGGCCGCCGGACAGGCCGATTCCGCGCTCGCCCAGTTCAGTGTCATAGCCTTCGGGGAGGCTCACGATGAACTCGTGAACCTGGGCGATTTTCGCTGCGGCGATGACTTTTTCGTCCGACGCGTCGACATCACCGTACCGGATGTTGTCTCGAATTGAGCCGTCGAACAGAAACGGGTCCTGCTCGACCAGTCCGATGGCCTCTCGAACCGAAGTCACGGTGGCGTCGCGGATGTCAGTCCCATCGATGGTCACCCGGCCGGATGTCGGGTCGTAAAAGCGCGGGATCAGGTTCGTTATCGAACTCTTGCCACTGCCCGGCGCACCGACGATGCCGATCGTGTGATCTTTGCGCGCCTCGAAGCTGACATTCCGGAGTGCGGGGGCACCGCCGTAGCTGAACGAGACGTTCTCGAACCGCAGGACACCCTCAGAGATCGCGAGGGGGGTTGCGGCTGAGCTATCGTTGATCTCTGAGGGAATATCCAGTATTTCTAAGATCCTCCCTCCGGCTGACGAGGCACGCGCCGTCGAGTTGACGATCATGATGAGCATCCTCACCGGGAACCGCAGCATCGCAAGGTAAAAGAAAAACTGGGTCAGTTCGCCGATCGATACCTCGCCGTTTATTACCTTCTCCCCCCCGATCCAGAGGACAATGGCCCAGGCGACGAGGAATGCGAACGAAATAGACCCGCCGCCGCGTGCGTGCGCCCGCGCCGCGCTCATCCTGAGTTCAACTACTTCCAGCGCGGTTACGTCGAATTTTGCCTCTTCGTATTTCTGGGCTGAAAACGCGCGGACCACGCGGATCCCCGCCAGGTTTTCCTGCATCGTGGTGGTCAGTTCGCCCAGCGCGTCTTGAATCTTTCGCCAGGTGATCCGGAGCTGAAGCCTCAAACGGGCGCTGCGATACACCATAAATGGCACAAAGCTGAGGCTCAGCAATGCCAGTTGCCAGTCGATCATCGCCATAAAGATTCCAGCGGCGACAATCATCACCACGACGCGCACGATTTGCACCAGGCCGGTCTGCACGAACATCCTGACGCCTTCGATGTCGGAAAGCCCCCGGGACATCAACTGGCCGGTGTGAACCCGGTCGTGAAAACTGAAGCTGAGGAGTTGCAGCTTGTCGAAGTACAGCATTCGCAGGCGATTGGATACCCGCTGACTCAGGGTTTCACCGAGGAACATCTGGGCAAACCCGGTCGTTCCGCGCAGCAGCGCGACGATCAGCACCAGGATTGCGGTCCCGCGCAGAAGAGATTCGACCTCTCCCTGGCTGTGCGAGCCATCGTTGAAGAGCGTGAATGCCTGGTCGACGCCTTCACCGAGCAGCTTTGGGATGAACAGCGACATTACCGCCGTTGAAGCAGCGAATACGGCGGAGGCAAAGAAGTGCCAACGATAGGCCAGGGTAAGTTTGGTGATGCGCCAGAGGACATCGGAACCAGTAGGGCCTGAGTCGGTTAATCGGGCGCGAACGCTTCGACGCTGGCGTTCAGTTTGGGAAGAGGTTGGATTTGTCGCTGTCGAACGCGTGGGATTGGCCTCGCTAATTGAATCACCGTCGCGATTTTTTCGAGCAGCATCGTCGTCTGCCCGGGAATCGTTCGGGAACGCGGGCGAGTATACGCCTGAGCGTTCGCGCAGAACGACAGCCTACCCGTTCAAACGGCGTTCGGCAGGGAAATCGCATGTGGCCAGGGGCAAGGCGACGGGCGTGTCATTGCCTGGAGTTCGACTACGTGGCAATCGGTGCACAACAAGGTGTGAGCCTGCAATTCTGGTTCTACCTGCATTCGAGGTTGTGACAAAAACGAATGCGCAACGAGCGCGTGACGATTCCTCCGGTAGAGCGTCACGACGACCATCCGCGTCCACGCCCCAGGTCGCTCCACAGGGGCCGGGAAATGGGGACTGAACCGCTAGGCCATGTACTGATCGATCCCTTCAGTAACGGGAGCCGGTCCAGTTGGGAACACGGCGGTCTTGGCCCGGTCTGCCCCCACGACCATGATGTAGCAGTCGTCCGGTGAGTCCAGGACGTTGACAGACAGCTCCAGCCGTTGCTGCCTTGTGAGCTTCTCAAGCCACTTCCACTCATCTGTCACACGGGCCTCGCCTTCGAGCGGCATGTATTCGATCATTTGCCCGAAGCTGCCGACGGCGTGCTCCTGTATGAACTCTTTCGCACGTTGCTTTGAGAATCCCTGCGCGCCGACCGGGCGGGCGACATCTGGCGGCATGAGGATCAGGCGTTCTGAACCACCATTTTTACCCTGCAGGCTGCGATGGCCGAACACGCAGCCGTAGGCCAGGTTCCTCAACAACCCTTCGGCCGTGTGGTTGCCCTGGTCCGCCACATCCAGTTCACCATCGGTGATAAACAGGCTTAACGTGCTCTCATCCGCCCGGAAACCCTGATCGACATGGAAGGGGTCCCAGGGGCTTGCGTCTTCGTTCTCGGCGATGCACTGGATGAACTTTCTGGAGGTCCCGATGGTGTCCATGTCCATCTGGTTCAGATACCAGTGGCCGATATTTCGGAAACACAGTGCGAATGCACGCCCGATCACTGTATTGACCTGGTTGTCACGACCCGGTCCAAGGGCCGACCTGGGATTGAACCCCAGCCGTTTCGTGACAGGTCCGTTCACGATGAGTAAAGGTGCCTGTGGGCTTGTGGACATCAGCAACGACTTGCCGCCCTGCCCGCCGATTTGCGACAGGGCCTTCACCGCCGCAATTACAACCGGCAGGTGCTCGGGCTTAGCCCCCGCCATCACTGCGTTTACAGCAATCTTTTCGACGGTCGCGATACCGAAGCCCGGGGGCATATCGCAAACCACGTGATCAGGCGGCAGGTTGGTGCCCTTGAGCATTTCGATCACGGCTTCAGGCGTTGCCGGGTGCAGGAATAACCCGTCGCCCAGGTCTTCGCCGATGAACTCGCGGTTCATCTTCAAAATCGCGTCGTACCTGTCGGAGCCCTCATAACGCCGCTCGCTCTCGGTATCGATGTCCTGAACGCGTGCGTCGATCGACGATGTGAGGCTCGCGATCAGATCGTCGATCGCGTCCTCGGTCTGCGTGCGACAGATCTCGGGCTCCAGGTTTCGATAGATGTGCGGGACGACGACCCACTGGAGGTCGGGCATTCCGAACGCCCGCGAGCTGGCGACCGCGTCGCTGTCGAACCTGCCTGAGACGATGGCAACACCGGGCTTGCCCATCTTCTCGATCACAATCATGTCGTGGATCATCCACGACGCGCAGGTCCCTCAGTCGGCTGTGGCGCCAACAATGACGTCACACTCCTCTCCAGCCTGCTTCACGATTGCCGGAGGCGTCGGGTAGTTGCCCCCGGTGTAGAAATTCACGCTGACGTTTTCGAAACGCTCCTGCAGCATCTCCCCTGCCCGTTTCAACGCGATATCACCGCCGTGGGTGCCGCTCCAGATCAGGCCAACGGTCTTGTTGTCGAGCGTGTCCGGCCGGTCGCTGGCGCTGAACGCGTTTATCGTCCCGCGTTGCTGCGCCACGGGATTCTTGACTTCGAGCAGGTGCATTTGTACGTCCTTATTCTGGTCCGGGAACTGTGATTGCCAGGTGGCGGCAGCATAGCACCGATGGCGCACGCTTAGCGGCAGGCATAAACTCGCACCGAATTCCGGTATTCGCCACGGGCTATTCAGGATTGGGGGGCAGCAATGAAGTTTCTCGGCGTCGACCACATCGACATCGTCGTCAGCGACCTTGACAGGTCAATCGAGTTTTACCGCAAGTTCGGCATGCACCCGGAAGGCACGGTCGACAACGGTGAGACCGTATTTCTGTGGAACGGCGATGAGGACCGCCCGGTGCGAATCGAGCTTCACAAACAGCAGGGAGACCAGAAACTCGGTATCGATCACCTTTCGTTCCTGGTCGAAGACCCTCCCGACGCCCAGAAAGAGATCGAGTTTCTTGGCGGCGTCGACTTTCTGTTTGAGCCGTTCGAGAACCAGCAGTCGGGCCGGACCATCTCGAACTGCTTCGACCCCGACGGCGTGCAAATCCAGATGGCCCGCCGGACCGGGTCGGGAACGTTCAAGAACTGGGAGTAGTCGTTATTGCCAGATAATTCGCCAGACCAGTCGACGAACCGGACTCTCGCCGGTGCTGCGAAGGCCGTTATCACCCCTCCTGCCGGCTACCCGATGGGCAACTGGGGTTTACGGCAGGGTGTCGCACGCGGCGTGCATCGCGACATCCACGTTAGGGCGGTCGTGTTCAAGCATGACGGCACAACCCTTGCGATCGTTTCTCTGGAGATAGCAGGGTTAACGGCCGAAACGGTCGAGGCGATCAAGGCCAGGATATTCCAGGTGGCCGCGGTTCCCGCCGATAACGTGCTGTTGAACTTCACACACAACCACACGTCTCCCGACACGATCATTTCGCTGCCGAAAGAGTGGGTCACCTGGACCACGTGGCTCGCCGATCAGGTCGCGGGCTGCGTATTTAACGCGCTGAACCGGGCGGTCCCATCTAAAGTTGGCTCTGGTTTGGCGTCGCTCGACGGCTGGACCGTGAACCGTCAGTATCCCGATAAACCGGTCGATACCGAAATCGGAGTGATGTGTGTCGAAAGTTACGACGGGCGACCGATTGCCCGGCTGGTCAACTTTGCCTGCCACGGTGTTGCCGACGGTGGTCAATACCTGGAATGGTCTGGCGATTTTGCAGGCGAGATGTCGGCCGAGATCGAAAGCCAGCTGCCCGGTTCTGTGGCGATCTACATCCAGGGCGCGGCGGGCGACATCCACCCGTTCGACTGGTGGTTCGGGAACACGGCCTCGGAACATTTGCATACACATGAAGACACCGCTTTGTTCGGCAGGTCGCTGGCAAATGCCGCCCTGGCCGTCGCTAACGATAATTCGCTATCGGCAGATGTGCCGCTTGCCGTCACCACCTCACCAGTACAACTGCCACGCCACCGGGTGAACTGGTCGCTGAACGATGCGCTGGCCAACCGGGAACGGCTCAGGGAATCCCTCGGTTCGTACACTGGCGAAACGTGGCGCGAAGGCACGACTACCGCCAACGCGGCCGAGCGTCATCCGGAGCTTTACGGCGGCGGCAACAACGAGGTGCGCCTGGCGCAAAACCAGGACCGAACTCCCGTGGTTGTCGCGGTAAGGGGGTTCCGTATTGGCGACATCCTGATTTCGGCCCACGCCGGTGAACTCTTCAACGAACTGGGATCGGCAATCAAACAGGCCTTTCCCGAGAACCGCCCGTGGATAGCCAGTTATTGCGACGATTACATCGGCTACATCTCGACGCGACTGCCCCATGAAGAAATCGCCGATATCCCGTTGTCCGAGATTGTTGATATGAAGAAATACCGCCGCTATTACGGGACCACGACGAGCCCGTATGCACCTGAAGCCGGTGAGGCACTTGTCGCCATCGCTATTGACGTGTTGAAGACTCTCCTGGGCCAGACAGAAAACGCCCGATAGAAAATCAATGAAAGTCCTGCTGCTCGCCGATTTTGGCGCTCCTTACTATCCGACTCTGCGAGAAGAACATCCCGATCTGGAACTGGTCGAGGTGTCCTCGAACGACGCCATTCTGGATGAAATCGAATCAGCCGAGGCAGTGTTTGGCTACCTTACTGCCGAGCAGTTCGCAGCGGCGAAAGACCTGAAGTGGATCCAGACACCCGATGCCGGAATGGAAGGTCTTTTCAACGCCATCCCGAACATCGTAAATACCGATGTCGTGGTGACCAACTCGCGTGGTGCCGGCGCTCCGATGATCGGCGAGCACGGCGTTGCCCTCATGTTCGCCCTTGCCCGTCAGCTACCCCGGTTCTGGGCCGACAAGCAGGCACATCGCTGGGACCAGGATGGAGCGCTGGCCGTCGTGGAGTATTTAGGCGACAAAACGTGCGGGATCGTCGGCTTTGGAAAGTCGGGCCGCGAGATCGGCTGGCGCGCTAAAGCCCTCGGGATGGACGTGATCGCGGTGGATGAACAGCCCGTCGATGGCGAGCCAATAGTTGAGGAGGTGTGGGGCCGGTCGCGACTCAACGATCTGCTGGTTCTGGCCGACTACGTGGTGATAACAGCGCCGTACACAGCCAGCAACGAAAACATGATCGGTGCCGACGAACTGGCGTTGATGAAGTCGACGGCCAGGATCGTGGTCACTTCCAGGGGCCGTCTGGTCGATCACAACGCGCTTGTGGCGGCCCTGAAATCGGGAGAGATAGCGGGGGCCGGCCTCGATACGACGATCGAGGAGCCATTGCCTGCCGACGATGAGTTGTGGGACCTCCCGAACGTGATTATCACGCCCCATATCGCGGGGAATTCAGAGCGGGAAATGCTTGATAAGCGGACCGTGGATATTTTTGCCGAAAATTTACGTCACTACGTTTCGGGACGTCCGCTGATCAACGTCGTCGATAAGCAGCGTCAATACTAGGCCCAGAGTTGCGATCGCAAGGTCGATCGCCGATCCCCACTCTCTATCAGGGAGAAGGTTCGTGCGTGTAAAACATCGCCTTTGGGCACGGCCGCTGGCGATGTTTTGTTTGACCCACCCTCTACCTCCCTCACTGGCTGGGAGGGACAATGTTCAGGCAAGCGCGGCCACACCGGTCGCCCGGTCAATCGAACGAAATTTCTATGAGCGTTACCTCTGGTGGCACGCCGATTCTTGCCGGAATTACGCCGACTCCGATGCCCGCACTGACCACCAGCGTGGTCGTA
>JADFLG010000076.1 GCA_022564545.1 Chloroflexota bacterium
CTCAGAGGGAGAGGGAGAGGGTGAAAGCTCACCATGGGAAGCAGGTTTAGGCAGCGAAGCGTTTCACCCGCCCTCTGACTCCCTCCCTAGTAGGGAGGGAGGTTCTGCGCATCTAGGCCCCGGCTGCCCGGGCAGTTACGACGGCGATTCCCACAACGGCACAGTAGATGATGAAGGGCCGGAACGACCCCGATTTCAGGAGTTTCATCAGGCCGGCAATCACAAAGTAGGCGGTGATGGCCGACAACGCCGCGCCCAGGGCAGCCGCTCCCCAGTCGACATCGTCAGTTCCAGTTACAGTATCAATGGCGATCAACAGTCCGGCGCCAGCAATGGCGGGGGTGGCAAGCAACATCGAAAACCTGGCCGCGCTTTCCCGGGTCATACCTGTGGTCATCCCGGCAATCATCGTCAATCCCGAGCGTGAAATACCCGGTAGTACGGCGAAAATCTGGGCGACGCCAATGATCGCGGCATGGGGAACGGTTGTCTTGTCGAGATTTCGTGTTCTCGACCCGAGGAGTTCACCAATCAAAAGTGCGATGGCCGTGCCGATCAGCAGCCAGCCCACGGATTCGGGGCTGCGGAAGTTTGCCTCAACACCCTCTTTCAGCAGCAGTCCGCCAATGGCCAGCGGAATCGTGCCAACGATTATCAGGATGGCGAGGGTTCGCGCCCTGACGGTTCCGCCAGAATCGTCTACTTCCACCAGTTGGTCAGCGGGTAAGCCAACTATCAACTGCAGCCACGTACGCCGGAAGTAGACGACCACCGCGGCCAGCGTGCCTACGTGTACTGCCACATCGAACACGATCCCCTGGTCGGGCCAGTCGAACAGCCATGATCCGAGGATCAGGTGCCCACTGCTGCTGATCGGCAGGAACTCGGTGACTCCCTGGATTATCGCGAGAACCATTACCTGGATGAAAGACATACGTCGATTGCCCGGCTGCGCCAGTCTCGGTCCATTTCGGGCCAGTTCCTC
This sequence comes from Chloroflexota bacterium, assembly GCA_022564545.1. GTDB lineage: Bacteria > Chloroflexota > Dehalococcoidia > Lucifugimonadales > Lucifugimonadaceae > Lucifugimonas. Next base: position 986 of record JADFLG010000076.1, read on the forward strand.
CATTACTCCGTTTGTTGGATTGGATGCCTGACTTGCAGTGCGGCTGGCTGGCAAATGCAGGTTGAAAGTCTGGCCCTTTCGCAATTTTCACGCTAGGTGCGAACACCCCCTGTTATCGATCTTGTTAAGCTTTGCCGGTCCCCGCTGGGTCTACAGTCGGGTCAACCGTCCGTACCCGCGGCCGGGTTGACCGTATGTTCGACCTCCTGGTTGTCGGTGACGACAACTCAATCCTCACAACAGCTCCCTGAGCAACTTCGAGCACCAAGATGCCCTCTGCACCGGTTATCACCCGTATCGAAACATTCCGTAATCCCGAGTACCCCCTGATCGTTTGGGCGCGAGTTCATAGTTCGGACGGGTTTGTCGGACTTGGCGAAACATCTTTCGCGCCGGACGCTGTCGAAACGAGCATTCACAGCGAGATTGCCCCATACCTGCTTGGCGAAGACCCCAACCGGCTCGATATTCACTGGGAACGCATGGCCCGCAGGTTCAAGACCCAGCGGGGCCGCGGCGTCGATTCGTCATCGGTTTCGGCAATCGACATGGCGTTGTGGGACCTGTACGCAAAGCGTGTGGACCAGCCGCTCTACCAGGTGCTGGGCGGCCTGTCCCGCGACCGTATTCGCGTCTACAACACCTGTGCCGGCTACTCGTACGGGGTGAAGTCCAAAGGCGGATGGGAGGCCGGTCACATCGACTATCGCCCCGAGCAGCCGTACGAGGACTACCACGCGTTTATGACCGATGCAGGTGCGCTGGCCGACGACCTGATGTCGCAGGGGTTCACGGCCATGAAAATCTGGCCGTTCGACAAATACTCGAACGAAACCAACGGTCAGTTCATTTCCATGGCCGAGTTAGACGAAGGCACCGAGCCGTTCAGGAAGATTCGCGAAAAAGTTGGCAACAAGATGGACGTGATGGTCGAGATGCACGCCATCTGGAACCTGTCATCGGCCAAGCGGATCGCGAAGTCGGTCGAGCCGACAAACCCGTTCTGGTTCGAAGATCCGGTGCCGATGGACAACATCGACACACTTGCGCAGTTCCGCCAGTCGACTCATATTGCGACCACTGCGAGCGAGCAGGTGGCTTCGCGCTGGGCTTTCCGGGAGATGTTCGAAAAGCAGGCGATGACCATCTGCATGTTCGACATTTCGTGGGTCGGCGGGATATCCGAGGCGAAGCGCATCGCCAGCATGGCCCATGCCTATGCCATGCCTATCGCGCCGCACGACTGCGTGGGTCCGGTGACGTTGATGTTCAGCGTCCACCTTTCGCTGAATGCACCGAACGCCCTGATCCAGGAGACGGTCCGGGCCTACAACGCCACGTGGTACAAGGAGATCGTTACCGAGCTGCCGAAAATCGAAAACGGATATGTCTATGCGCCGGAAGGCATTGGCGCCGGGACCGAGCTGCTGGAGTCGTTCCTGAGCGACCCGCAGACGACGTTGCAGGCGAGCGACTTATAGGCGGTCGTGACTAATATTCGCCACGATGCGCCCGGTGCCAACCTGTAGCATCGCCTGATGTCAACAATCTGGTTGGGAAAGCAAGATGCCGCTAGACAAGTACCGCGCAGCGAACCTGGAAAATTGGAACGACCGCGTTCCGATTCACTGGGAATCCGACGGCTACAACATCCGGCAGTTCATCGACGACCCTGAGCACATCAGCGACGTAGTCCAGTTCGATCTGGATCACGAAGAACTTGGCGATGTCGCCGGCAAGTCGCTCCTGCACCTGCAATGCCACATCGGACACGACACATTGAGTTGGGCTCGCCTCGGAGCCAACGTGACGGGTGTCGATTTTTCCGAGGCAGCGATACTTGCGTGCAACAGGCTCAGCGCCGAATCAGGTACACCCGGCGAGTTTGTCGTGGCTGACCTTTACGAGTCGCCAACCGTCCTGCCCGACCGGCAGTTCGACATCGTCTACACCGGGATTGGAGCGATCTGCTGGCTGCAAGACATAAAGGGCTGGGCGAAAGTGGTTGCACACTTCCTGAAACCCGGTGGCACGTTCTACATTCTCGAAATACATCCGATGGTGGGGTCTCTGTCTGTGGACGACCATAACGGGCAGCTCGTCCTGGATTGGCCATATTTTGAGTCGGCGGGTCCGCAGGGTTATGACGAAAGACAGTCATACACAGGCACAGGCGAGGTGGCACATACGAGGCAATACAACACGCCACATGGGCTCGGTGAGACGATCGACGCGCTGATTCAGGCCGGTCTTATCCTCGATTTCGTTCACGAACACCAACTCGCTCCAAATAAGATTCTCCCGATGCACCAGCCAGCGGGCAAAGGGTTTTGGAAAATGCCTGATGGACGTGAAAACGATCTGCCACTCATGCATTCGATCAAAGCTCACAAGCCTGAATAACCTGCAGACCGGTCAGGAGCGAGCTACACTACCGCCGCGATCCAGGCAACCCGGAATGCGTAATTTTGCCAATCGCAGTACGCGAGTAAACGAGAAACCTCATGCCCCACAAAGTCGCCAATGCGATATTCCAGTTCAATGCGCCCGGCCCGAAGCCGAACGGGCTGCAGGCCGCAGACGATGGTCTGTGGATCATCGACCAGGGCGACAACCACGTTTACAAGGTCGACTGGAACTCGGGCGAGACGCTCCACGACGTGCCGACCGAAACCGTGCACTCAAGCGGAATCACGCTGGGTGGCGGCTATTTGTGGGTTGCCTCGACATACAGTTGCGAAATTTATCAGCTCGAGATCGAAACGGGCAATACTGTCGAGAAATACCCCTCGCCCGGCACTGGCATTAACGCCACCCGAGAGCATCTCGACGCGACGGCGGGTCGCAAGTCCGAGCCGACCGGCGATCACGGACTCGAATGGAAGGATGGGAAGCTCTATATCGTTTCTCCGCCTTCACAATTTTTGCATGTTATCGACACCGAAAACTGGCAGGAAGTCCACCGGATGAAGGTCCCGGGCTTCAGGGTGCACGGCCTGGCATGGGCCGAAGAAGAGGGACATGTTTGGATTGCCGACACCGCATTTGGCGTGGTGAGCCGACACCGCCTTGACGACGGACGCTGCTACGACGCGTTCAGAGTGACCGACCCGGTGCAGGTGCACGGCATGACGATCAGGGGCAACCGGCTGTGGTACGCCGACGACCGTGGTCCAATTGGGTTCCTCGATGTTGGCATGGAGCCGACTTTCTAGCCCGGATAATCACACCACGCGGCGACAATCAGGTCGCCCATGCCGGGAAACGCGACTGCAATCTCGGTTGACAGAGTAAAGAGATTGCTCGGGTGGGAACCACAAATTACCTGGCGCGACGCCCGAGCAGCCCTGCTGGCTTTGCTGATATAGACTTTCTGGCCGACCATTGCTCGTAGTCGTGATTTGCCGATGCCCGTTGCATACGCGAACTGAAAACCAGCTACAGGGCCAGTTACAGGGTTTAAATAGTTGACCTCTCCTTCACATCCGGTGCCGAAGCACCGCGCCGCAAGAAAAGTTCTGACCGTGCAGGGCCCCATCGAACCCGCCAGGGTGGGGGTGACGACAACGCACGAGCACCTGCTGATCGACTTCAACGTGGTGTTCACCGAGCCAACAGAGGCTTCGCAGCGGCTGCTAATGGATGAAAAGGTATCGCTCGAAAACCTGGGGTGGGTCCGCTACAACTGGACCAGCAGCCGCGACAACCTGCGGCTACTCGACGAAGAGGTCTCGACATGGGAGGCGCAGCAGTATTTCAGCGCAGGCGGCGGCACGATCGTAGATGTCACGTCGGTAGGCCTGTCGCGTGATCCCCAGGCGCTGGTGCGAATATCAAGAGCGACCGGTCTGAATGTGGTGATGGGCGCCGGGAACTACGTCCACATGACACACGCGCCAGAAATGGCCGATCTGACAGTTGAGCAACTGGCAGGCCAGATCATCCGCGACGTAGACCAGGGCGTTGGAGATACTGGCATTCGGTCGGGAATCATCGGGGAAATCGGCTGTTCCTGGCCATGGCACGAATCGGAAAGAAAGGCCCTTGAAGCCGCGGTGATCGCACAGCGAGAGACCGGTGCGCCGTTGCTGATCCACCCCGGGCGCAACGAACATGCGCCGATCGAGTTGCTGAATGCAGTCGAAAAGTGGGGCGGCAACCTGAACCGCACGGTAATGGGGCACATTGAGCGGACTATTTACGATCGTGGAATTCTGAATGAGTTGATAGCAACCGGCGCGTACCTGAACTTCGATCTATTCGGTCACGAGTCGTCGTTCTACCCGCTGGCGCCAGAATCGCACATGCCAGCCGATCACGAACGTATCGAGATGGTCGAGCATGTCATTGCGGAGGGCAAACAGGGGAACATTCTCCTGGCGCACGATATCTGCTCGAAGCACCGTTTGAAGACCTATGGGGGTCACGGGTTCGATCACATCCTCACCCGGATTGTGCCGCGGATGCGGGCCCGCGGAATGAGCGAGGAGATCGTACGGCTGATCCTTGTCGATAACCCCACTCGAATGCTCACTTTCGACTAACTGGTGATTAGCTGGCGACAAGTGACTATCCAAAAAAAACCCCTCCTCGGGGAGACGGGTGCCGCGATGTAATCGGGGCGCGGGTGAGGGGAGAGTTCAGTCTGACGCCTTCGCCTGTGAACGTATTGCGAGAGGGGTTCCGAATGACCTTGATAACGACGGGCCCGATTGCCAGAAAGGTCATATCCGACCAACGTTGGCCTTTTTTCGGCCTGGTTGGCCCGCGCCTTCGTTGACTGCCACGCATCACACTATAAGTAGCCCGGATATCTGGGCGCTCATCATTTGCACGGTGGGAACGGTTATTTGTCAATGCTCGGGGTTTTTCACGTCGGCCAGACTATGAGTAGTCATTTAAGTCGACGATTCAGTATTTTTCTAATCACCGGTGCAGCCACTCTAATCGTTGCGTGCGGCACCTCTGGTACGGACGTTCCCCCCGCGGTCATTGGCGATGGCCCTTCGAGCGCCGCGGTGCCAGCCGGGGCCTCCCCCACCCAGGCTGTAGCGCCAACACCCACTCCATTGGACGCCCCGATGGCTACGGTTACGCCAACGGCTTCCGACCCTGACCCTACAGAACCGGCCGCGTCCGAAGATGGCCAGGACAGAGTGACGCGGGCGAGTCCAGACTCCACGGACACGCCAGAGCCAGGATCTGAATGGAATATCGAAGATGCTGCAGAGCGGTCCCGCGCCGTGCGGCTGCAAACGCTCTGGCGGTGGGAAACGGATTTCAGTTTCCGCAAAATCGGCCTCCTGGGTTTCGAGACGGTTCTGCCCAGAGACCGCATACCCCCGATCGACGACCCGACTTTCATTGGTGTCTCGGACGCCCCGGCCTACATGAAACCCCGGGAGCCAGTGATCTCTGTTGTTGTCAACGGAGAAGCGAAGGCGTACCCGCTTGCAATATTGATGTGGCACGAAATTGTGAACGACGCCATTGGTGGAAAGCCGGTCACGGTCACATTCTGCCCATTGTGCAACGCCGGAATCACATTTGAGCGGGTGATCGAAGGCCGGGAGCTAACGTTCGGGACTTCGGGGATGCTCAGGAACTCGGACCTCGTGATGTGGGACCGGCAGACGCAGTCCTGGTGGCAACAGTTCACTGGCGAGGCGCTGGTCGGTGAATTTGCGGCCACCGATGCCGTGCTCACGTTTGTTCCATCGCAGATCATCGCCTGGGAAACGTTTGCTGACGCCTACCCCGATGGCAAGCTGCTGGAGCGCATAATCAATGAATTCGGGCAGCCGCTGCGTCCTTACGACAGCCCACCGTACGCTGGCTACGACGATGTCGACAACCACCCTTTTCTGTTCAGTGGAATCGTCGATCGCAGGTTGGTTGCGACATCCCGGGTCCTGACCATCGATGGTGAAACGCCGGTCGCCTACCCGTTCTCTTTCCTTTCAGATAACCCTGTCCTGAACGATTCAGTCGGTGACACCGACATCGTCGCATTCTTCGACGATGGGACGCTGTCGGCCTTCGGGGGCCGGTCCGGCGAACCGCAAACATCAGGTTCGGCCACCGCGTTCTCAAGGACGGTCGGGGATAGGACACTGACATTCGAACTGACCGATCTGGGGATAACGGACGTCGAGACCGGCTCGGTGTGGAACCTGGTGGGAATTGCCGTAAGCGGAGAGCTGGAGGGAACACAACTTGCCCCTGTGATCCACGCCAGCCACTTCTGGTTCGCCTGGGCGGTGTTCAAGCCTGAGACCGAGGTCAGAGAATCGATTGAGGCCCTTACACCCTGACTTGCGCTGGCTACTCCGCGGAACTTCCTGATGTCGTCCAAGTGTCCTCCCGATGCAATCGGTACAATCGGGACACGCTCGGTGACTAACCCCCCTGGGAATCGCGTTCGTCGAGAATTTCCAGGAGATTTTCGACTCGCTCGATAATTGTCGGGAGCTTGGGATCCTGCGCCAGTGAGATCGCCTCTTCAAGATCGGCCCGGGCCAGTTCAGATGAAGCGTTCGCCTGCATGTACAGCAGTGCCCTGTCGACGTAGAGGGCAGCCTGCGTCGGGGCCAGTTCTATCGCCTGGTTAAAGTCGTTCAGGGCCAGGTCGCCCTCGCCCAGAACATCCCTGTAGAAGCGGCCACGCCACCACCAGGTAGCGCCGTCTTCTGAATTGGTTGCAATAGCCAGATCAAACCACTCCAACGCCCTGACCGCGTTGCCGTTCAGGGCGTAAATCCGACCCAGAACGAGTTGTGCGCCGACCGACTCTTCGTCCAGTTCAATAGCACGCTTCGCATCTCGTGAAGCGCCATCAATATCATTGAGTGCGACGCGTGTCAGCGCCCGGTTGGTGTATGCCTCGGCAAGGTTGGGTTTCAGTTCAATAGCACGGTCGAAGTCGAGCATTGCCTCTTCGAGCTTGCCCTGGAGCATCAGCGCTTGCCCGCGCCCATCCCAGCCGCGGGCGAACCGGGGCTCCAGTTCGATGACCGTGGTGAACGTGCGTTCGGCCTCGATGTATTCGCCGCGACCGATCGAGTTGAAACCACGGATATAAAACCCGACGCTCTCGGTTTCGGAAACGGGTGTTTCTTCGGGCTCCGTGGTGGGGGTGGGGGTCGAACTCGAACCCGGTGAGTTGTTGTCTGTCGGCGGACCAACCTGTGAATCAGCGCCTGATTCAGCAGGTGCATCGGGTACTGCATCTGGCGCCGCATCAGACGCAGGCGACTCCCCGGTTGGTGCGTTAGCGTCCACGCCCGTGTCCGGCGCCACCAGTGTTGGCGTCACGGTTGGCGTTGGGCCTGAACACGCCACGATAAGCAGTGCGATGAGGCCAGGCAGCGCCAACGGGACCAGATATGTTCGACGGTAAATCTGCATTCAGACGATTATCCCCGGTAGTGGCATTTTACTAATTCGGGCTTTCCCAGTTTCGGAAAGTTCCAGTGTTGGAATGTCACTCTTTCGGGATTTACTACGGTACGTTCGAACTCTGTCACGTTCTTTGTTACGTTCAGGCACCGGAATGGGGATTCCAGCGCAAACTGTTGCATCACAGATCAGGCCGCTGAGAGTTCGCCAATGAGAATTTCCACAGCCAGTCGTTCGTCCATCTCCCCCTGCTTGATCGCCAGGTCGGCAGCGAGCAGGCGGCGGTGAATGTTTGCGAGGCGCCCGGTACTGAACAGGGCCGATTGCCGCATCGTCTTGTCGAGTGCAAAACGATTTGTCAGGCCGATTCTTTTTCCAAGTTCTTCCTGTGGCACACCCTGCTGACGGAGCTCGATTGTGAGGATGAGCAGGCGCACCTGCCGGGCAAGCATCGACAGGATGTACTGCACGCTGGAGCCGCCCGAGAGCAACGAATACAACAGCTTCATGGCAACGGCCGGCCGACGTTCGAGCACTGCATCGACAGCGGCAAATATGCTGGTTTCCCGGGCTTCCGGGACCATCAGGTCCACGTCGGCCCTGGTGACCTCCCGGTCCCCGGCGTACAGCGAAAGTTTCTTGATCTCCTGGTCGAGCAGCCGCATGTCTGAACCGGCCAGCCAGCCAATTCGTGCAACAGCGTCCCGCGCGGCCGAACCGCCATGACTTGCAAATCTGTCGCGTACCCACATTTCAAGCTCGCCACCTTGTTTCCGGCGAAATTCCTGAACACTTGCGCCGGGACCGACCGATTTCAGGGCAAGACCGTTCTCGCGGAGTCTTACGTCCTCGACGAAGACGAGCTCGGTCGTGGCGGGCAGACCGCTCAGGGACTCGGCAAGATTCCGCCACTCATCCCCGAGAGACTTGTCTTTTTTCTGCATCCTGGTCAGCACGCCGTGAACGATCACGACGCGACGGTCTGCCATGAACGGGTGGATCAGCGCGGCGCCGATAACATCATCGAGCTTGATGGCACGGCCCTCGAACACCGTTGTGTTGGGATCGCGGACTTCCGGGGGGCCGGCGGTCGCGCGAATCCTGGCCAGTGCTTCCGACCTGGAATATTCGTCTTCGCCGTGCAGGACCCTGATCATATGTCTACTTTTGTACCGGAACCGGGATGAGAATTCAATCGTACCGGTGAGCAGTCGAAAATCCGGTTCAACTGAACAATCTGTCGATACACTTTCTAACATGTTCCGACTGCTGGCGATACGCTCGGTGATATTTCCCTTCCTCAGGCTGGTGTGGAGGTTGCTGCGCGATGGGCGGGTTTCGGTGTTCACGAAGATCATTCCGCTACTGGCGCTTATCTACCTCGTTTCGCCGTATGACTTAGTGGGGGACCGCATCCCGATACTGGGCCAGTTCGACGATCTGATCGTGGTCGGGCTCCTGTTGTTCCTCTTTATTGCGGCCTCCCCGGCTCACGTGGTGGCAGACCTGACAATTGGCAAAAAACTACGAGACCTGCAGAATCAACAGGGCCAGAAACCGCAGGACAAGACCGTCGATGCCGAGATCAGGTACATCGACGATGAGGACGCGAGCGAAGAAGACGAGGATTCTGGGAACCGTCGAAGGTAGCAGGCTATTTCGACACACGCGGCAGTACGATTAACATAACCGTTGCGGCGCGGCACCGTTCAGTTCGCACCACGGTCTAACTCCCAGGCGAATCGACCAGAACACCCTATGAAGATCGGCATTATCGGCCTGCCCTCCAGCGGCAAGACCACGTTGTTTAACGCGCTGACCCGCGGCAAGGCGGCGACCGGCGGTTTCGGCGCGTCGCGCTCGGCAAACATTGGTGTGGCCCACGTTCCCGATGCCCGGGTTGACAGGCTCACCGGAATCTTCAACCCGAAGAAGACGATCTACGCTGAAGTGATTTACGTCGACCTCCCTGGCAACATTTCGGGCGATCTATTTGAAGGCGAGGCGCTGAACCAGCTCCAGCAGGTCGACGCAATCCTCCTCGTCGCCAGGGCATTCGAGGACGAGTCAGTCCCGCACATGGACGGGTCAGTCGATTACAGGCGCGACATCGAGAAGGTCGCTTTCGACATCCTGTTTGCCGACATTGCCCTGCTGGAACGTCGAATTGAGCGCCTTACAGATGGTCAGAAGAAAATGAAAGTTGGCGATCGAGAACAGGCGATCAAGAACGTCGAAACGCTCAAAGGGCTCCAGGCAGATCTCGAAAACGGGACTGCGTTCAGGGAACGAGAGCTCGACGATGCCGAATCGAAGGCCGTTTCCGGCACGTTCACCATCAGCGGTTTGCCCCTGCTGGTGGCGCTGAATATCGGCGAGGACGACATCGGCGATACCGAGGCGCTGGAGCAGGAGTTGGCTGGAATACTGACGGGCAAATCGACAGGCGGAGCGGCGATCTGCGGGAGTCTCGAAGCTGAACTGGCCGGCATGTCGACTGAAGAAGAAGCGGAAATGCGCGCAGGACTGGACGCGGGCGAGTCGGGTCTTTCCCGCATGATCAAACTTTCATACGAGGTGCTGGGCTTGAATTCGTTCCTGACTGTCGGTAAAGACGAGGTCCGGGCCTGGACGATCAGTGCTGGCACGCTGGCACCCAGGGCTGCCGGGACGGTCCACTCGGATATCGAACGTGGTTTTATCCGTGCCGAGACTGTCAACTTCGATGATTTTATCGAGTGCGGTAGCATGGCAGAAGCACGCAATCGCGGACTGTATCGACAGGAAGGTCGAGAATACGTCGTGCAAGACGGCGACATCGTCAACTTCCTGTTCTCGGTGTAAATTCACCGATCTACCCCGCAGACAGAGGAATTTATGGCTGCTGAAGAACTGGGATCCGTTGGCAGGGCAGTTGCTGGCGACATTTTGACAAGCCGCAAGGTTTATATCGTGACAATGGCCCAGCCATCGCCGGGCGCTCCCGATGGCTTCGAAGAGCGTTACAACGCCTACTGGAACGCAGTCGACCAGCAGCTATCGCAGATCGAGGCCAGGGCGGGGACGGTGATGCGCATCTTCGCCGAAGGCGTAATTGGCAGGGGCGACGACGCCATGTTGATGCTCCAGAAGTCGAACCCCGGTGCTCACAGGGTCGTCCGCCAGCGGGTTTCTGCGGGCGCGGTGTTCGAGGAATTCGAGGACACAGACCTGTTTGGCCAGATGATCGACTGGGGCAGGTGCCTGCAGATCGAGCTCATCAGCCACACGGTGGCAGAAGATATCCAGGCCAGGTACACCGAGGCGGCCCAAAAACGGACCGAGCACCTTCATAAGCGTCTCGAAGAGGGAATCCTGGAATCAGAGGCGGCGTTGATACTCAGTGGCGACCCGACGGTCAAAATACCCGACGGAATTGAGAGGTTCTTGATATCTCCGCCGGAACTTGACGCTCTGGAACGGTGGGTGAAGCAGGCAAACGAGGCGATTCGGCAACAGATGGTCGAGCAGCAGGCACGTGCGCAGGAAGCCGGAGCAGCGGAGCCTGGTCATGAGGGGCACGATCATGCAAAGCAACCTGGTGCGACCGATGGGAACGGTGGGCCTTCCGGATCGGGGCTCTGGACTCCGGGAAGTTAGGTAAGTATTTGCCACTGATTCCTTCTCCCCCGGGAGAAGGTTAGGTTGAGGGGGAATGCTGATACCGCGTCATGCGTTGCTTTAGCGGGGCCGACGCCGATTCCCTCTTGAGATCCCTCCGCTCCGGTCGGGAAATCGGGTGTCTCTCCGAGGAGAAAGGATTTTTGAGACTGACTCTATGACGCCTTTGGGAGCACCGGATACGAGCTGGGGAACTGAATGCCCGAACTTGCCGAAATCGAACACAACCCGCCCCTCTACAACAGCGGGATCGGTCTGTATTTGCACGTCCCGTTTTGCGAGACCAAGTGCCCGTACTGCGATTTCAACACCTACTCCGGGATAGAAGATCAGATCCCCGGCTATGTACGGGCAGTTGAGAACGAACTGCGCGGTTGGGGCAACCTGCTGTCGCACCCGCCGGTCCGGACGATATTTCTTGGCGGGGGTACTCCGTCTTACCTTCCCGCCGACGATATCGAAAGCATTCTGACTACGATTCGACGGTCGTACGAGGTAGATAATTTCGCTGAAATAACGATGGAATGCAATCCTGGCGATGTGACGCCGGAAAGGGCGGCAAGTTGGATTGGCTCCGGCGTCAATCGCATCTCAATGGGCGCGCAGAGCTTCGACGATGGACTGTTGAAGCTGCTGGGACGCCGGCACACAGCTGTGGAGGCCAGTAACGCGTTCCAAACGCTCCGAGGAGCCGGGTTCTTAAACCAGTCGCTTGACCTTATGTATGGCCTCCCCCACCAGTCGCTTGGGCAGTGGACGGACAGTCTCGATACGGCGCTTTCAATCGACCCTGACCACATCTCGCTGTACGGGCTCCAGATCGAGAAAGGCACCCCGCTCGCGGTCGATGTAGCAACTGGCCGCTACCCGGTGCCGGACGACGACCTTGCAGCCGACATGTACGAGGAGGCTCAGCGCAGGCTGGCCGCAAAGGGCTTCGCACAGTACGAGATTTCAAATTGGGCGAAGGCTGGCATGGAGTCGCGGCACAACCTCATCTACTGGCGCAATGAGCCTTATCTGGGCGTCGGGCCAGGAGCCCATTCGTGGCTCGCGGGTCGACGTTTCGCGAACTTGAAATCACCCCGGCGTTATGTCGCGATCGTGGCTGATGAGTACCGCCCGAATGGCCTCGACCCTGTAACGGCGATGCGCATGCCAGCGGGGCCAGTAGAGCAGGTGGACGTGACGACCCCGGCAATCGACGTCGCCGAGACGATGATGATGGGGATGAGGCTTAACGAGGGCGTCACGATGTCGCGTTTCGTCAAACGCTTTGGAACAAGCCTCGGCGATGTCTTCCCAAACGAAATCAGCAGGTTGCTGGGGATCGGTTTGATAGAAGTTACAGGCGATGCTATACGCCTTAGCGAAAGAGGGCGGTTGCTGGGCAATGAGGTGTTCGCCGAATTCATTGGCGATGAATAATCAGTGGATTGCCGCTGTCTGACCCGGCGAGTCCGGCTATCATCGACGCCCACCCTGAACCAGCGTGAGCTGCCTTATGCGAGAAGAAATGCTCGATTTTCCAGAATTCGGGATATCAGGCAGGGTGCACTTTGATCGCATCTAAAATTCGATCGACGCACACGGAGTTCGAGTGCTGAAGGTATTTTCAGATTGTTTGTAGTAGGCACTGCAGGTCACGTAGACCACGGTAAATCGACACTGGTCCAGGCCCTGACTGGAATCGACCCGGACCGGCTGCTCGAAGAGAAGACACGCGGCATGACGATCGAGTTGGGGTTTGCGTGGCTCAAACTGCCGTCCGGCACCGAGGTAAGCATCGTCGACGTGCCCGGACACGAACGTTTCATTAAGAACATGCTCATGGGCGCAGGCGGGGTCGACGTAGCCCTTCTAATCGTCGCGGCGGACGAGGGCGTGATGCCGCAAACCAGAGAGCACCTTGCAATCCTCGATCTGCTTGGCGTGCGTCATGGGCTGGTCGTTATGACGAAGAAAGACCTCGTTGACCAGGACTGGCTCGACCTCGTCACGCTCGACGTGCAGGAAACCCTCGAAGGAACCACGCTGGAAGACGCGGAAGTGGTTGCAGTTTCGGCTGAGACCGGCGAGGGGCTTGACGAGCTGATTGCGTCGCTCGACAGGATCATTTCACAACTTCCGCCACACAAGAACGCTGGAAACCCACGATTGCCCGTCGACCGGTCGTTCACGATCACGGGGTTCGGCGCGGTAGTGACGGGAACTCTCGCCGATGGCTCGTTGAAAATCGGACAGGAAGTGGAGCTGCTGCCCTCGGGCTTGCGCGCGAGGATCAGGAGCCTGCAGGTCCACGAAACGTCGCATGAACAGGTGGGGGCCGGCACCCGGCTGGCGGTGAATCTCAGCGGCATAGACCATTCGGAGATCGTTCGGGGCGATGTCGTGACCAGCCCGGGCTGGCTGAAGCCATCGATGGCGTTCGATGCCACGTTTCGCGTGATCGGCGACGCTCCTCGCGCTGTCAGACACAACCACAGGGTGACCCTCTTCGCAGGGACCCGGGAGATACCAGCGACCATAAGGGTTCTGGAGGGCGAGCAGATCGCGCCGGGTAGTTCGGGGTGGGTCCAGGTCCGCACAAGAGAACGGGTGGCCGTGGTGCGTGGCGATTCGTTTGTCATTCGCGACACGGAAAACACGCTCGGTGGCGGGCAGGTGCTTCAGCCGAACGCACCACGCCGCAAGCGCAACGACCCGGAAACTATCTTGCGATTGGAGACACTTGCGAGCGGATCCAGCGAGGACGTTGCGCTCAATGCGCTGAAAGATATCGAGCCTGCGACCGCCGCCCAGCTTGCAGGGGCAACAGGCTCCAATTTAAGTGAAGTCGAGGATGCGATAACGACTCTTGAAACGGAAGGAAAGGTGACGCGAATCGGGTCGGGTCTTACATTCATTTCATCGACGGCAGGCTGGGAAGAACTGACCGAAATGGCGACGAAAACGCTGGCCGATTTTCACGGGTCGTACCCTTTGAGGCAGGGCATGCCGCTTCAGGATTTCCGGGGTCAGCTCAGGCTGAAATCTGCGTCA
>JADFLG010000077.1 GCA_022564545.1 Chloroflexota bacterium
ATCGTTGCCGCGGTCGATCCCGAAACTATGTCCGGGTCTGTGCCTGAATCGTCAACCGAATACGGTGCAGTCAGGTCAACGGGCTCACCGGCCAGCGAGTTCGAGACGATGAATACGATCTTGTGGACTGCCTGTGTTGTGCCAACGAAGCCGGAAAAGGCAAACGCCGAGCCATGCTGGCGCAGCCCCGTCCTGGTCTCTTTCAGACCCGCGTGGATCGTTTGCTTGTTTGCCTCTGACGCGAACACGCCCGCCGAAAGTATCGTGAATGCGAACACCGATGCCACAACTACGAATGCGATCAGCACGATCGCTGTTTCCAGACCCGTGATGCCATTTTGGCTCCGGGCTCCCCTCACGACCATAACGATGCCCCCTGCTCTGGCCGCACCGTCGATTGCCATTACGGCGGAGGTCCCCCTGCCGTATCCGGGTGGCCCGCGTTTTGAACTGCGACAACCCGTGCACTGACGGTGCGAATACCTATCACTATGTCGCTGTTGCGCCACGCGAACACTGAGAAACTACCTGGTGGTATAGGTAAAACGGGCAAGTATCATCACCTGGCCGACACCCGTAAAGACGCAAACGCCCACGGCAATATGTGCATATTCTGAGTTCAACAGGGGAGTTTAGAGAACACCGGAAATTTCCCGGCCTGGAGATTTCGGAACCGGAATAAGCCGGATGGCGGGAATGACGCGATAAACCGACTATGCGTGATTACGCCAAACTGACGGCGGGCTACTACCCACGTGAAAAGTCCGATACGGTGTGAGTGAATTCCCCTAAGGGCGATTCGGCTTTTCAGCCACTACGCGGCCACTGCGCAGGATGTCACTCATCCGGTCGGCGATAATTATTTCCTCGCCGTCCCGTACATCGACCATCACGATGCAGATCTCGCCCCTGGCCTCGGCGCCGCCGACGAATATCGCGGGATCGCCCGACTGTAACTGTTCTTTGATTTCGGCTATCGACGGGCCCTTGTAGGCGTCTTCGAAGCGCAGCACCGGTTGCGGGCCCTGCCGTTCATTCGTCTCGTCTTCTATCACGACGCGGACTCCGTCGATACCGCTCAGGCGGCCGGCTACATACAGCGCCTTCGACTGCCAGGCGTCCCACTCGATCCCCTCGTCTGAATCCGTGAAAAGCTCGATGGCAGTGACAAGCCCGACGATGTTCTCTTTCGAAACCTTCATGGGTCGACCGATACCAGCGATCGGCGAGTGCAGGTTCAGCGAGTTCATCACTACCGCCTCCATCAGATCGGCCTTGCCCGCAAGCAGACCGGCCGACTGCGGCCCGCCGATTCCCTTGCCGCCACTGAAGGCGACCATATCTGCGCCCATCTTGTGAAACCTGGTCAGGTTCGCCCTGGGAGGAACTTCAGCAGCAGCATCGACAATTACGGGGACAGCCCGCGCATGGGCCACCCTGACGGTCTCTTCAAGACCGATGCCTGGCGCGATAAACGGGCCAATTACGTATGCGACGCAGGCCGTGTTGTCGTTTATTGCCGCATCCAGATCTTCCGGCCTGGCCGAATCGGCCGTTCCGTACTCGACCAGCGTCGCGCCAGCGGTTATAAATGCCTTGTCGTATCGGTTTCGCTGACCTTTGAACAGGACGACTTCGTCTTTCATCCCGGTGGTGTCGGGGAGTTGCTCGACATTATGTTCGCTCTGCCCCGTCATGCAGGCGGCGACCATCAGGACCTGTGCTGCCGAGCAACCGGCAGTGACCAGTCCCTGCTCAGCCCCGCACGAGCGGGCGACAACCTCGCCCGCCGCCCGGTTCAACTGCATCATGTCGACGTACGCTCCCGCCGCTTCGTCCATTGCCCTCAGGACCTCCGGGCGCATGATCGAACCCCCGAGCGCCGTCACCCAGCTCTGGGCGTTGATCACGGGCGAGACTCCGAGTTTTTTGTATACCTCAGGCCAGACGGGACCGGTCATGGTTGTTTTCCGCCGCATTGGATTTTGGGGAATTGGGGATTTGGCGAGCGCTGCGAACGAGGCGGAATTGTACAGACGAATGGGTTGGCCCGCGGCTAGCTGCCGGTATCGTCGATGACCCGAGCGCGCAACTGGCCGCAGCCTGCGTTGATATCGATGCCTTTTTCCATGCGGATGGTCGACGGAATCCCGTACTGCTTCAGGCCCCCCTGGAAGATCTTCGCCGATATCTGGTCGGTCCGCTCGAACGGCCCTTCCCGTGTCGGGTTCACAGGTATCAGGTTCACGTGGCAGTGCAGCCCGTTCAGCAGTCTTCCGAGCTTTTGCGCCTGCTCGATCGAATCGTTCTGTTCCTTTAGCAGCACATACTCGAAGAAGATTCGGCGGTTTGTCTTGTTTACGTACTTGTGACACGCCCTGATCAACTGCTCAACGGGGTATCGCTGGTTGATCGGCATGGTTTGCGACCGGGTCGCGTTGTCGGGGGCATGCAGCGATATCGCCAGGTTGATCTGAAGCCTTTCATCGGCAAGCTTCAAGATCTCTGGCACAAGCCCGACAGTTGAAAGCGTTATGTGCCTCGCGCCTATATTCACTCCCTGGCCATCGTTCAGAACATGCACTGCAGCCAGCGTGTTGTCGTAGTTGGCGAGCGGTTCGCCCATGCCCATGAACACGACGTTCGTCACACCCTGCAACTCGCCCCTGGTTCGCTTGCCGATAGCGATTTCGGCTTCATCTTCAGCCCTGGCCGTGCGCTGCATTGCGATCACCTGGGCGACGATTTCCCCAACGGACAGGTTTCGTCTGAACCCCTGCTGGCCGGTCGCGCAAAACGTGCACCCCAGCGCACAGCCGGCCTGGGTTGATATGCACGCCGTCTTTCGATTGCGGCGATGACCGTCCGACTCATAGCGCATCAGCACGGTTTCGATAAGTTCGCCATCGTGCAGGCGAAACAGAGACTTGCTCGTGGAGCCGTCTTCAGAAGTGAGCGACAGCGTCTCCGTGAGGGGTGCCATCGAGTATTTTTCGCTGAGTGACCGGCGAAACGGTTTACTCAGCGTCGACATTTGTTCGAAACTTTCGACGCCCTCGTTGTACAGCGATCGCCAGAGTTGATCTGCCCGAAAACGTTTTTCGCCCATTTCCTGAACTGTGGAAATGAGTTTTTCGCGTGAAAGGTCGAGTATTGAGGGGAGCGCGCCCGGGGCTGCGGTAGCAACCGGGGCACCCGTGGCACCCGCTGCGGTCGAATCACTTTCTGGGCCGACGGCTTTGGAAGTGGAAGAAGATGTGGTCATGGAGAGGGAATTACAGGCTAAAGCTCAAGTTTAGCAACGGACAACTGGAACAGGAGCATGACATCGCGACGACCACTGCCTAAACTCTGACCCGTGGCAACAAATACAAACCCCCAAATCGAACCGGATCCCGCCGACTCCGAGCCCGCCAACTCCAAGAACGGCGGCTCCCTTGAAGAAAAGGCGCTGGCGCGGCTAATCGCCAACCGGCGCTCGGGATACGACCCTTTCTACCGGTTCGACTACGAATACTCGATACCGTCGCCCGGCCGGTACCACTGGCAGTGGTTCTGGGATTCCTGCTTCCACATCATCGTCCTGGCCCGGCTGGACCCGGTCATGGCCGAGGCGGAGCTAAATACGCTTCTCACACCGCAAAAGGACGATGGCTTCATCGGTCACCTGACCTACTGGGGCAGGCGGGGCGCGTTTATGAGCGCCATCTACGGTCAGAGCCGGTTTGGCGAGTGGCGACGGCGGCACTCGGGAATGATCCAGCCCCCCGTCCTGGCGCAGGCCCTGGAGGAACTATGGCTCCGCACCGGCGACCCGCAACTGCTGAAAAAGCACCTGCACAGGGTCCGGGCCTACTACGACTGGCTGAATGCGGAGCGAGACCCCGGCCAGACGGGCCTGATCGGAATCGTTTCGCCTTACGAGGCGGGCCTCGACAACAACCCTTCGTTCGACCGGGCGATCGGACTGTCGAACCCCAGTCGCGCTGGCGTCCTGTGGGCCAACCGCAAGCTCGACTGGTACAACATCGTTCGTGGTAAGAATTTCGACTACCGCACTCTTTTGAGGCGAGACCGGTTCATTGTTGTCGATCCCTTTATGAACGCGGTCTACGGGGACGCATGGGCAACGCTGGCACGTCTGCATGAAGCCGCGGGCGATGCGGCTGCCCGAGCAGGGGCGGTTCAGCAGGCGGCAAAAACAACGGCCGCGCTGAATGAACGCTGCTGGGACTCCGGGCGCGGCCACTACACATACCTGATCGGTGCTGGCCAGTCGCCCGATACAACCCTGTCGGTTGGCGCAATATTTCCACTGATACTCCAGGATGCCCCAGACGACCGGGTCGCCGGGATCGTTGAGAGATACCTGACCGCCACCGGGCACTTCTGGCGACCGTTCCCGGTGCCGACCGTCTCGGCGTCGGAGCCTTCATACGACGCCGAGAGCGAAAAAATGATCTGGCGCGGTCCGATATGCATGAACCTGAACTGGCTGTTGGCCCGGGGCCTTAAAGCACATGGCTACCTTGCCGAGGCCAGAACAATTGCCGATCGTTCAAAAGAAGCTGCGTCAAAGGATTTTCGCGAGTTTTACTCGCCTGAGACCGGCCGGGGGATGCGCGGGACTGAGTTTGGCTGGGCGACGGCGGCCGTGGCTATCGACGCATGATTCCCGGCGTGCATTTGCGAGATCAACCATTTTGTTTTCGGGCAAATTTCGTTCTGTTAACGTTTCGCAACTATCCTTTGGCCTTTGGCCTCTGGTGAACTCGAATTTCAAACGGACCGCGAACAGGCCCCCTGGTAACTATCCCAATACACATTACGGATCGAGTTATTAGCCAGGCGGCCATTCGTGGACAATTCCTTCTCACCGGGGAGAGGGGGTTTTGAGATAGTTTCTTAGTGGAGCAAGCAATGGCCTTTAACGACACCGACCAACTGTCGCTGGCAGGATCAACCGAAAATATCCTCAGGTTCGATGACATCGAGCCGGTACTCGAGACTCGAGACCTGTCGGTAGCGTATGGCGAAAACACGGCGATCAGCGACGTCACGTTTCAGGTGCCGAAGAACAGCGTCGTATCGGTGATCGGGCCTTCGGGTTGCGGCAAGAGCACGCTGATACGCTGCTTCAACCGAATGAACGACCTGATCCCGAGTGCAACGGTCAAGGGAACAGTCGACTTCAACGGCCAGAACATCTATGCGCCGGGCGTCGACCCCACCGAAATCCGGTTTCGCATCGGAATGGTGTTTCAACGTCCCAACCCGTTCCCCAAGAGCATTTACGAAAACGTTGCGTTCGGTCCGCGGATCAACGGGATGACCGACGACCTGGACGAAGTGGTCGAAACGTCGCTGAGGCGCGCCGCTGTCTGGGACGAGCTCAAAGACCGGCTGAGCGATAGCGGACTCAGTATTTCAGGTGGGCAGCAGCAGCGTCTCTGCATTGCCCGGGCCCTTGCGGTCAACCCGGAAGTCGTGCTGATGGACGAGCCGGCCTCATCTCTCGACCCGATTTCGACACAGGCCATCGAGCAGCTGATCCATGAGCTTTCGAGCGAGGTCACGATCATCATCGTCACCCACAACATGCAGCAGGCCACCCGCATTTCCGATTATGCAGCGGTAATGATGGCCGGTGAGGAGCGAATCGGACGTCTGATCGAATACGGTACAAACGACCAGGTATTCGGCAACCCGAAAGACGAGCGGACCGAAGCTTACGTGACTGGCCGCATCGGTTAGCGATGGCAGGGGTACACTGTTGCCAGCATGAGCGACCCGGGCAACATACTTCGGACGGGCCGACAGGACTTTGACAGGGACCTGGGCAGGCTGGAAGCCGAGCTGATCCTGATGAGCGGGCTCGTCGAGCAGGCAATCTTCAACTCGCTGAACGCTCTCAAAAACCGCGATCTTGAACGGTCCCAAACGGTGATCGACGAAGACGACCACATCGACGAGACCGAGCTTGAGATCGAGCGTTCGTGCATCGAACTCCTCCGACGCGAGGCCCCGATGGCCGGAGACCTCCGGCGAATAGTCGCTTCGCTGCACATCGCCGGTGAACTCGAGCGAATTGGCGATTATGCCGAGGGCATTGCGAAGATCAGCATTACGATGGGCGACGAGCCGCCGCTCAAAGAGTTGATCGACATCCCGCACATGGGCGACATGGCGGTGAGCATGCTGAAACGGGCGCTGGAGGCGTTCATCAGCCGGGACGCCGATTCAGTGCGTCAGCTCAGTGTGGACCTTGAGAAAGACGATGACGTTGTCGACGACCTTTATGCGAAGGTCCAGGCCGATCTGATGAAACTTGTGAAGAGCAACCCGGAAAGCGCCGAGCGCGCCACATACCTGATGTGGGTGGCGCACAACCTCGAGAGGGTCGCCGACCGGGCGATGAACATTGTCGAGCGGGCGCTGTACCAGGCGACTGGCGAACTGGTTAGCGGGACGACGCAGATCGAAACCTCTTCGTCCGGGTTGTCACGCTAACGACGCCGTTTTGGGCCGGGCACGCCCAATCACCCGCAAAGTGCTGCGCCCCGACACGAACGACGCGTCGGGTTCGTCCTGGTTCTGTCAGTTCGCCACGAGTAATTCGTCCCGATTAATTGATAGTAATCCGAGTGGGCGCACCGACCCGGAGCACAGGCAGTGGAGTCGGCGCCCTGAACAGGGAAGACGCCGCAAGTTCTCGAAGTGAAATCAGCGGACCATCGTCCTCTTCGGCTATAGAAACCGGGGTCGCTCCGCCGCGCTGAACAATTCGATGAACAGTTCGAGTGCTTATCCCGAACCGCTGTGAAATTTCTGCGACTGACACCCTTTCCTGTCGCAAGCGGAATATTTCATCGTCGCGAGTCCTGCGGCTCTCTCGCTGCAACCAGCCGGGGTCGTCGTACTTACACAGCGGCAGTGGACATTCCAGGCAAGTCGGAGAAACGTCGCAGCCGTCGTCTTTATAGCGGGTATTTTCCGGCAGCGTGTCGGACCTGACAGGAGCGAGTGTCTCAGGGACCAGTGTCGTAGGAGCAAGCGTCATCACCATTGGGGAGCCTCCGGGTAGCCAAATAGCTAATAGCTGGAAAAATACGAACTCAGACGGCCGCTGTAGCGGTCCAGTCCGACTGTCGTGAAAAGTGAATCCCACTGGCTCTGCCCGACAGGTTCCTGGCGCGTTCTCGTTTGAAGACCGAACCGGCAAAGATCGAATCGTAATTACCGTGACCTCCGGGAACTCCGGGAACTCCGAACATCACGGTCGTCAGTCCAGGGCCAGAGGCAGCGACACGCGGGAGCACACGCTGGTCGTACCAGGAAGCGTCGATCCTGTGCGCCGCAACAACCTCGAGCATCGTGTCGGGCGAAGGACTCCGGTCTGCAACCGGCATGTCGGCGCTCACGAACAGGTGCCTGGCCTTACCCACGCGTATCGCACGGGGACCATCTGGATGCCAGTCTCCGCCTGCTCCAGAACGGTGAAAACCGTTCACAAGGGCGAGCATCGCCGGGTAAGTGTCGTTCTGAAAAGATGGAAAGACCGTGGCGGAAACAGAACCCGTCTCACGGTTCATAAACAGGAGGAGCATCCTCAATCGCGTCGAAAATTCCTGGGTGCTCTCACCCTCGGCAAGGTCGACCGTGATAATCGTGGTTTCACGACCGGTAACACTCTGGACTATCCTCGTCCAGGCAGCGTTCAGTCCACTGTCTGGCAGCTCACCATTCGCCATTCCACCGTCCGGCAACCCGCCAACCGGCAGTCCATACTCCGGTGTTGGTGAACGTGGCTTTGAGGGCCGTTCCGGCGTGATAATCGCGCCTGCTGTCTGGTTCATCTTGACCTCTTCAGAACTTACGTTCGCCCATCAGAACGATTGTTCTAGTATCGAACACATGTTCTAATTAAGTCAAGCGCCACGAAACACACTTTTTGCCGATCTGTTTGCCGATCCCCAGGTTGTCGCCCCGCGTTGTTGACCCGGCGCAATTTCGGCACTACGTTTGGCCGAGGGTGCAATTGGGGGCAGGGTTCCCTGTAACGCGCGCCCCATGTACTCAATAACGCGATCAAGCAACGTCATGGCATCGCGGTCACTTCCCGCTTCCGACCTCAAACGGGGCCACACGTGGCCAAAAAAAATCAGACAGGACCAATAACTCTTTATGAACGCAGAAATCGTCTCCATCGGCTCGGAACTGCTGCTCGGCCAGATCGTCGATACCAACGCATCGTGGATTGCGCAGCGGCTGGCCGAGGCCGGGGTGAACCTGTTCTATAAAACAACCGTTGGCGACAACATGGACCGCATGGTCGAGGTGCTTGACCGCGCACTCGACCGGTCCGACGTTGTGATCACCGGCGGCGGTATCGGCCCGACCCGGGACGACCTGACCCGCGAGGCAATCGCGAAGGTCACCGGTCGCAAGGTCGTTACCGACCCCGAGTCGATCGTCGAGCTGCGGGAAAGGTTCCAGAAGCGCGGCTTCATCCTGACGAAGAACAATGAGCGCCAGGCGCAAATACCCAGTGGTGCAATCGTCGTGAGAAATCCGAACGGGACCGCGCCGGCCTTCATTGTCGAGACCGACCGTGGCGTGACGATCAGCCTGCCAGGCGTGCCATTCGAGATGAAGTGGCTGGTGGAGAACGAGGTGATCCCCTACCTGCGCAAGAAATTCGGTCTCAAGCAAATGATCCACTACCGGGTCCTGAAGATCGCCGACATGGGGGAGAGCGCAGTTGACGACCGTATAGGCCACCTGATCGCCGAATCTGAAAATCCGACCGTCGGCGTGCTCGCCCACCCCGGCCAGGTCGACGTCAGGATTGCCGCACTGGCCGAAAGTATTGAAGACGCAAACACGCTGATCGACGTCGTGGACACGGAGGTACGGGAGCTTCTGGGCGACAACGTATTCGCGGTCGATGACGAAACAATGGAGTCCGTAATCGGCCAACTTATTGCCGGCAGCGAAGCGACCGTCGCAACCTTCGAGGACCTCAGCGGAGGGTCGGTCGCAGCCGCCGTCCAGGAAGCTGCCGGCCCGGCTTTCCTCGAGAGCGCGATCGTAAACACAAACGGCGCGCTTGAGAAAATTGCGCGGTCAGGTGGCGAGACTCCACCGTTTGCCGACGGGGCTGAACGTGCTGCAGCGCTGGCGCGTGCGATCAAAAAAACCGCGGGAGCCACGTACGGAATCGCAGTGCATGGAGTGGAAGAAGGCGAGCAGAGGACCGAGAATCTTGGCAGGGGAGAGACATACATCGTCGTGTCGGGGCCAGACGGGGAACGTACCCGCCATGTACGCTCAGCAGGCAGGGGCGCTCCAGACCGCAGGCGTGCTGCAATGGCCGCCCTGAGCCTGTTCAGGCGAGAGCTCCTCGAGATTCCCGACTGAGTCAATTGGCCCCAGGTGTGCCCCGCACGCCCGGCGACAAAACGACCGCAACTCTGTCATTCCGGGCTTGGGAGACAGCCTCGCAAGGTCGGGATGACAGATACTTCCCCTGCAACTTCGCCGCCACACCCCGCAAGCCCGATGCCGAACGAACGATCGCGCCCGACTCGACCGCGCCGAACAACAGGTTCTGGCAGCAGGCACCAGGTCAGGACGGCCCTGATGGACACAATTTTCGAAATGCAGCGGTAACGGAGGGGCCATAAACTGAACATAACCAGCATTATTGGTGAGTTGGCACTCCATTCGTAATATCAGGGTTCAACCAGGGCGGAGGCCTGCCGGAATGTTTCGCCAGAAATCAGTAGTCTTTTCACTGCTTGCAGCCGTGCTGGTAGTCGTTGTGGCGTGTTCCAGCGTGACCCCAACTCCCACTGCTGTACCGCCGACAGCGACGCCTGTACCGCCAACACCAACGCCAACACCCGAGCCAACTCCGACTCCAGTTCCGGTCGAGTCGATAACGATCGATCCCACGAAAGATCCGGCCGGCTTCTTAGAAGCGCTTCCTGCATCGGAAGCATCGTGTGTAACCTCCGCTTTGGGGGGTCGGGACCGAGTCCTCGCGATGCTCGAATCTGCGCTGGAATCGAATCCGATCACGCCGACCGAAGCAGATGCCATCGATGGCTGTATTAGCGACGAGACAGTGCAAAGCGTATTTGTGGGCCAACTCGAGCGCGAAGCCGGTGGTCTCAGTGACCCCACCGTGATTTGCATTGGTGAGCAAATCGGTGGCCTGTCGGCCGCAGCCCTGTTTACAGACGAGCCTCAGGTGGACGCCACGATCAGCCTGCTGAAGGGTATTTTCTGCCTGAACAGCGAAGAGCGAGCCGCCATTTCGGTTAGCGATGCTGCTTACGGATTTGGCGACTACGGTGGCATCGATGCGCTTGAGTGCGTCGTGAACGGCGTCGGCCCGACGGGCCTGGGCGATCTCATGGGTGCCCTCTCCTCCAGCGATGTCGACTTCTCAGGTCTGTCAAACCTGTTCCCGCTGTTGATCGAGTGCGGTGCGCTGAATGATTCAGTTTTCGAGGAAACCGGAATCACGGCCGATCAGGTCGGGTGTCTGCTGGGCGAACTGGGTGAAAGCGGTCTGGCGTTGCTTGATCCTGGCGCGGCTGACCCTGAACTGGGCGACCTGGCGGCGATGTTCGCGGCGCTCGATGCATGTGGCATCGCTCTGGAAGACCTGTTGGAGGGTGCGGACTCGCTGCTGGACCCGAACGCTTCAGGGGGCGTTAATGTTGATCCGACGGCACAGACCGAATTAACTGTGGAAATACCCGATGTCACGGATGTCGAACTTCCGTTCACCGAAGAGCAGATCGCCTGCCTGACCGAAGAACTTGGCGACGAGGTAATCGCCAACTTGCTGGCGGGCGGTGCTCCAGATTTTAGCCTGTTCGCAGCTTTGACCGCTTGTGACATTGACGTGTTGAGCCTGCTCGCGCCCTAGCCGTACTGCGTGACGGTCGGCATCCTCCACACCTTGACCCTGGTATGCCCCGCGGAGCTCCGCGACAGTGCCCGAGCACTTCGAAGTACGGCCGGCACTAAACGCCCACGCCCGGCAACTAACGCCGGCCACACACGATGCTAAACTTGCGACCCTGTTTAGACCTTTCTGGTGTTCGCTAACTTCTGGCCTGTTTTCTGAACCCGCGCGTACGAACAAATTTGCATGCCGGGCCCAAACGCACCCCGGTAGAAGTAATAACTGAGGACCCGATAACGATGAAGAGTAGAGCCGCCATCCATGTCGGTCATGGCAAGCCGCTGATAGTCGACGAGATCGACATTCCGGACCCACAGCCCGACCAGGTCGTCGTGAAGCTGTACTCGAGCGGGGTGTGCCACTCACAGCTCCACCAGATGCACAACATCGAAACCCAAACCCCGACCCTGCTCGGTCACGAAGGATTTGGCGTCGTAACTCAGGTCGGCTCAAACGTCGATCATGTAAAAGAGGGCGACGCTGCGATCGTGACGTGGGTCCCCCGAGAGCCGATCAGGGGCCGCTTTACCGCGCCGCCCGGCGGGGCGACCTGGCAGGAAGAACCGCTGGCCGGCGCCACCTACACCTGGGGCGAAGACGCCATCGTGTGGGGCGGTTACGTGGTCAGGGTCGACGATGACGCTCCGAAAGACCTCGCCTCGATCGTGGGCTGCGCGGTCCTCACCGGGGCAGGCGCCGTCACTCACACCGCAAAAGTCCGACCCGGAGATTCGGTTGCCGTGTTCGGTGTTGGCGGAGTCGGCATGTCGGCCATCCAGATGGCGTCGGTGCTCGAGGCCTACCCGATCATCGCGGTCGACCTCGACGATGCAAAGCTGGAGTTTGCCAGGGAATTCGGGGCGACTCACACGGTGAATGCCAGCAAGACAGACCCGGTCGAAGCGATCATCGAAATGACAAACGGCGGAGTCGATTACGCCTTCGACGCCATCGGCCTGCGCATCACCAACGAGCAGATCCTTCCGGTGACACGCAGCGGCGGCTCGGGTGCAGACAACATTGGCGGCATGGCCGTTCTGATCGGGATGCCCGGCCCGGAAATGACGATCTGGCCGGGCCATTTCATGTTCCACCAGCGCCAGTACAGGGGTTCCCTGGGCGCAACATACCCGGACAAAGATTTCAGCATGTACCTGCGCCTTTACAAAGAAGGCAAGTTCCAGCTCGACAAGCTGGTGACGAAGCGGTACAGGCTCGAGGACATCAACGAGGCCTGTGACGACCTGCAGAGTGGCAAGATCCTCGGGCGAGCCATTCTCGAGTACTGACCCGTAGCGCTGGGGTACACATTGCAGTACAGAAAACTCGGCGACACCGGCGAAGACGTTTCACTTCTCAGCTACGGTACCGGCGGGCCGTCCCAGTTCGGCCAGAGAACAGGACTGGATGATGCCGGGCGCGCAGCCCTTATTGCGCGCGCACTTGAGCTGGGCGTAAACCTGTTCGACACGGCTGAAGCGTACGGCGAGGCCGAGGCCATGCTGGGTCGTGCGCTGCGCGGTCATCCGCGAAACTCGTACCTCATCGCTACCAAGTGGACCTATCGCGATGACAGTGGCCCGGTCAAAGACCCGGAGATTCCAGTTCGCTCGCTGGAGCAAAGTCTTCAGCGACTCGAGACCGACTATGTCGATATCTTCCAGGTTCACGGCGTGTTGCCACAGCATTACGACCAGGTCGCCGAAATATTTATTCCCGTGATGAAGCGGCTCCAGGAACAGGGCAAAGTACGATTCCTCGGGGTAACCGAAATGCTGACCATGGACTCCAGGCACGATGGCATGTCGGTGGCGATGGAGCGTCACCCCGATGTCTGGGACTCGGTAATGCTGAAGTACGGCATCATGAACCAGTGGGCAGCAAAACGCGCCTTACCGCTGGCTACCAGTTCATCGACCGGTGTGCTGAATATGGCGCCGGTCAGGCTCACGCTCACCCGGCAGGACAAGCTGCGAGAACGGATGGACGAGTGGGGAGAGGATGCCGGTGAAGCTGCGCTCGACTGGTTGTCAGGTGGCGATCCTGCCGAGCTAATCCGCCGTGGCTACCAGTTCGCGGCAGAGCCTGAAGCAGTCACCACCGTAATTTCCGGAACATCGAGCATCGCCCACCTCGAAGCGAACGTCGCCGCGATCGATGGAACGCTATCGGCTGAAGCACTTTCCAGGTTGAAGTCCGATTACAGCGAATCCGCTTCGCCGGACTAGGAGCCGAGGGCACATTTATCCCGGCGGAGATTGCGTTGGCGAGATCGTTAAAGCCCAACCGGGGGGTGGTATTTGAGTCCTCCCTCCCTCTCCCCGCTGTCCCCACCGAGTTCGCGCAACTCGCAAGGGCCAGTTCTGGTGTGCTGCGTCGAGCCTCACATCGTCGCCCAGGTTCCTCCCAGATGTAAACGGTGCACGCTTATTGACGACTCGCCCGGTGGAATGGGTAAGTTAGAAGGTGGGTCGCGGAGCCGAGGAAGCTAAGGTCGGTGCGTTTGCGCGGTCCCGCCAACGGAGATCGCCTTAGATCCCTCCGATTCAGTCGGGATGACGAGGTTCCAGCGACCCTAAAATGAATCGCGCCGTCGACGCTTAAATCCCCATTTCGGCGTCTATTTCGTCCTGGAACCCGGAAACTCGCCCCTCTGCGACATCGTCCACGGTGACCGGCGCACCCGCCAGTCCCGACTCGATCAGCGCGTAAGCCAGCGCGAGCGCGTCCATGCCCTCTTTCGGCCCCACTTCAGGCTGTCCGCCGGTTTCTGCGGCACGGACCATATCGAGATATTCATACGCCAGTATCTTCGAGTCGATAGTCGAGAAATCCATCTCGTACGAACTGATCCGCCGCGCGCCGTCCCACAGACTCGACGTGATGTCGTCCAGCTCGAAGTCGGGCACGAGGTCCAGCAACGCATTGCCGGTGACCTCGCTGCCGTCACCCCGGACGATCCGCGGCGACTCGCCTGACCTGCTTCGGGGCCGGTAGAGCGTCCCGTCGCTGCCCGAGATAGTCGACACCCCCAGCGAATGGCCATGCGAAGTGTCGGTCATCGAAAGCTGGCCGATGGCACCCGACTTGAACCTGATAACGCCAAACGCTGTGTCGACCGCCGTCTGCTCGACCGCATCACCCGTCGAGTAGCCGTCCTCCCTGCGGTGGTCGTACATCTTCGCAAGACCCGGCGCAACCTCGCTCATCGGCCGCAAAATGCGCTCGCGTTCAAAAATGGAAGTCTCAGCGTAGACGGAATCGGCCGGACCCATCAGGTACAGCAGCATGTCGGCGTTGTGAACCCCGGCGTCGAGTACCGTGCCGCCGGCCTGCTCCTTCTTCGCCCGCCACACAGTGCTGTGCATCACCGCGCCATCGGAGCTGCCCATGTGCATGTCGAGGGCGAAATAAGGAGTGCCGATTCCGCCTGAATCTACGAGCTCACGAGCGAGCCGGTTCATCGGGTCACGCCGATAGTTTTCTGCGACGGCCATGACCATGCCGGTGGCCCGAGATGCGTCTCGCATCTGCCGGCAGGCCTTCAGGGTGAGTCCCATCGGTTTTTCGGTGATGACGTGGAGCCCCGCCTCCATGGCTCGAATTGCGAACCGGTGGTGCATCGGGGTGCTCGTGACGATCGCCACGCCGTCGAGATCGGCCCTTTCGAGCATTTCGTCGAAATCGGTGTAGATGTCGGGGCGAGAGCCCGTCGCACCGGCGACGATACCGGCGACCGTCGATGCGACGTCGTGGTGAACGTCACAGACCGCCGCCAGCGACACCGTGTCGAAGTACCTGCGAAGCTCGATATACCCGTGCGCATGCCTGCGCCCCATGCCGCCACAACCGACCAGCGCAATGTTGAACGTCATTTTTCCGATTTTGTCCCGCGATATGTTCGCCTGATATTGGGATTGGCAACTTCAGTTCGATTCGACCTGGTTACGGCAGCATGTCTACCAGGGGCTGAACGTGCTTCGGATCGCCGGTGAAGTCGATACCGAGGTCGTGAACAATCTCGACAATCCTGTCGTTGAACGGAGTGGGAACCCCGATCTCT
>JADFLG010000078.1 GCA_022564545.1 Chloroflexota bacterium
ACCTGCAGATCAACGGTCAGACTTCACCGGTCATCGCCCGCTTCACGCCCGACGGCGTCAACCAGGTCGAGACTCCTGAAGGTCCGGCAATCGCTCGACAGCAGGTTCTTGCCTACATGAACGGTGGCAACCACTCGCCCGACGGCGTTAGCAACCTGCAGAACAACGGTCAGACTTCACCGGTCATCGCCCGCTTCACGCCCGACGGCGTCAACCAGGTCGAGACTCCTGAAGGTCCGGCAAACGCTCGACAGCAGGTTCTTGCCTACATGAACGGTGGCAACCACTCGCCCGACGGCGTTAGCAACCTGCAGATCAATGGTCAGGGTGATGCAAGTGTCCAGACTCTGGCGTACTACTACGCCGGATTGACGGATCCTTCCCAGGTCGGATGAACGAGATCGCTATCACAGGTAACTGGCTTCTACAACCCCGACCCGGGCACACAGCCGGAAATCGATTTTCCCGTCAGACGCTCGGGGTTCAGGCCCACCGCAATTATCATGCTTGCGGTGGGCCTGATGTCGCGAGGCGACGTTCCCTTCGAGATCGATTGGAGCCGGCCGCTCCGTTGAGGCCGAGCCGGGGTGCTGACAGCACGTTCCCTCTGCCCGACAGGGACAGAGCCCGCTGGTTCTGCGAGGGCTTACCGCTTCGGGTTGCGATTGCCGCGTAGTCGGACTCCTGGCAACCGCGGCCACGCTACCCACCCCCGCTCCGCAATCACCACCGGGGGGCGTGGCCACCCGACCGGTCGCTACGCCGTGAGGATTTCCGGGCCGTCGGGGCCGAGGTAGATCGTGTGTTCTTTCCACCCGACGTGCGCACCACTTACCTCTGCCAGGGGCGGGTATTCTCTCGCCACACCCTGCCTGACGAGCTCTTTCAGTGTCCGCTCAAACGGCTTTTTCGGGATGCGCTTGAAGTATCGCCGCGCAATTGGCAGCCCGTTCCACGACCTGATGGCCGTCAGGGCTTCCGGGTCGATTTTGTTCGACCGTTTCGGGTTACGGGCCAGCATAAAAACTTCCGGATCTCCCTCATCATCGACATAGCCCTGTCCAGAGGTGGCAAACGGCTCGATGGCGAACACCGTTCCGGCTTCCAACCTGGCTTTCGAGCCCATTCGGGCATTTGGGATCCGCGGCTTGTCGTGCAGAGTCCACCTTCCGAGCCCGTGCCCCGTGAGGTTGAGGATCGGGCGGAAACCCGCCGCCGTAATGACCTCTTCGACCCGCTCGCCTATGTCATCGACGTACACCCCGGGCGAGCACATGCCGATTGCCGCACCGAGCGCATCCGAGGCTGCCCCGATCATGGCCGACCAGCGCCCGTCGGATGAGAGGTCGGCTGATATGCCGGTATCGACAACAAGGCCGTCGATGTGCGCCCCGACATCGATCTTGAC
The DNA here is from genome assembly GCA_022564545.1 of Chloroflexota bacterium. Taxonomy (GTDB): domain Bacteria; phylum Chloroflexota; class Dehalococcoidia; order Lucifugimonadales; family Lucifugimonadaceae; genus Lucifugimonas. The sequence goes on from JADFLG010000078.1 coordinate 1,409, forward strand.
GAGGTCGTTCTCCTCGAACCGGGTCCTGTCGGACGGTGACGAACAGGAATGGGCGGCAATGTGGTTGCGGCTGGTCTGGGCAGGGAACGACGGCATGGCACCGGCCTCACGGATCAGCGTTTCCATGCCCTCCTGGAGTTCGCGCAAAAGCGAGCCGGGCTTGATGGTCTCGGCCGCCCAGTTGCGGGCGTTCGAGGCGATTTTTCCGGCCTCGCGCAGAGTGTCGAGTTCTGTGGTGGTAGCGATCACGCGCAGGAGGGGTCGTTGGAGTCCCAGCGGTTGAACGTGGGCTGCTCGCCAATCGCGAGGCTGTCCCGCGTATCTTTCCACATCTCGTACCAGGTGTTGGCGTCGTGCAATTCGGATTCTGGTTTCGACGCACTTCGGGCGACGAAGCCCGGGAAGACGCTCCGACCGGTTGCCTGCCCGGTCGGCTGGTAGCGCAGGTCGAAGCTCCAGCGGATACGGTCGCTAACATTTGGCAGGGAGGCGTGGACCGTCTTCTTCGTCAGGAGCAGGGCGCCGCCCTTTTTCACCGGTACAGGCATCGAATCGCCAATATTGAAAAGGTTTTCGGGGATCTGAAGACCCGGCCGGTCCTTGTAACCGGGGCAGTGGGTGAGCAGTTCACCCCGGTGAGAGCCGGGTACGACAGTCAGGCAGCCGTTTTCGGCATCGGTGTCCATAAGCGGAAACCAGACGGTCAGCATGTTGGTATCGTCGGCCTCGGGGTTTACTACGCCGGCGTCCTGGTGCCACGGGGTCGCTCCGAACATCACGTTCCCTTGTTCGTCCCGCGGGGCGACCGATTCCGGAACCTTTATGCGGACGTGCTGAACCGGATTTGAGTAAACCTCGGGTCCGACGACCGATTCAACTACGTCCAGCACACCCGGAGCGGTGAACACCCCGAATACCGCAGGGCCGGCCCAGAATGGTGTGTCGGGCTTGACGCCGGCCTGCGGGAGAGAAAAATCGAAGTACTGGTTGTGGACCTCGCCAGATTCACTGTAGATCTTCGTAACGCGGTCGCCGAACGGCAGGTCCGGGTATGTCGATGAGATCTTGCCTTCGTCGTGGAGCTTTTCGGCGAGGGAGTTGAGCACACCGGCATACTCGTCGATAACGGGGTCGATTTCGCCCTCAGGATCGAAAACGCTCTCGACGTGGACGAACCCGTATTCTTCGAAGTGCTCTTTTTGTTCGGCGGTTAGTGCTGTCATCCCGGTGGTCCCCTTATCGCACTGGCCTGATCGGCATTGCCGTGGTGCGCATCTGAGACGGATTTTACACCCCGTCGTGAAGTGCGCGATCTTGCGCTACGAACCGGGATCAGGTGAAGACGGGCCGAATCGATTCAGTTGGGAACAGTAAATTACTTGCCGCGTCGAGCTACAGACAGGGAGTCGGTCTCGATTGCGAGTCCGTGGGCGGATTCGATGGCTTTCCTGATGCCGGAGAGCGCTATTTTGAAGATATTGATCATTTCTGATATTTCGTAATGTTAGATTCGTGATTGAAGGTGGGGAATGCCCGGGGGCAACAAAAAAACCCCTGCTGCTGGCAGGGGTCCGGTTCTCTATTCGTCGCTAAGTGACCAGGTCAACAAGTGCAGCGACACGCAAAACCGACAACCCCTGCGGGCGTACAGCTACACGTACAGGCGCAGGCCCGAATGATTGCAGCGGCGGAGTTGTGGGTGCGGAGTGAGTTACTCATTCGATTCAACCTACTAAATATACCCCCACAATCGATTTCAAGGCAAACCCATGGCGTGGGGATTTAGTAGGGCTCATAAGGCGCAGTCCACAGTTTTGCGAATCCTGAAGTCGATATCACAGGTCCAGCAGTTGAGCGGCATTGGCTCCACGGACGAGACGTGACTGCTCGGGACTGAGCCCTGCCAGTTCGAATTCCTTCAGCGCACGCCGTTGGGTCACCACAGGAAAATCACTTGCAAACAGGATTTTTTCGGCTCCAACTGCCCTTGCTGCAACGTCGAACACCTCGGGCCTGTAGAGGAACGGGAATGCTGCCGAATCGAAGTACACGTTCTTGAGCGCTAACTTCACTTCGGGCATCAGGCCGTAAAACGGCAGGCCACCGCCGAAATGGCTGAAGATGAACGTGTTGTTCGGAAAGGCGTTTACCAGCGCCATCAGCAGTTCTGGCGTTACCGTTCCCTTGCCGGGGTAGCCGTGGCCGACAGGTTCCGAAGCGTGCATCAAGATTGGCATTTCGAGTTCTTTTGCGGCATCGAAAACGGGGGCCAGCGAAGCCATGTCGGCATCGAGGATTCCCTGCGTGTCGGGGTGCAGCTCCCCGATGCCTTTCGCACCTGCCTCGTGGCAACGTCGCACTTCCGCGACCGCGTCGTCGCCCCAGAGCGGGTTAACGCTACAGAACGCCACGAGCCGATCGGGGTGTGAACGGGCCGCTTCGAGGTTATAGTCGTTCGATTCCCGGGCGATGCCGGGGTCGGTCCAGCCGAATCCTGCACAGACCGACACATCGATGCCCGCCTGGTCCATCGACGCAAGAAGGTCTTCCGTCTGGACGATCTTCGCCTTCGGATTGGCGAAGAGGCTTCGGAACGTGGCGTCGGTCCGTGAGATGCGCTCTCGCTCAATCCCGAACACCGGCGGCAATACATGTGTGCAGGTGTCGATTGTGGGGGAGCTTGAGACTCGGTCAGTTGCGGTTTGCGGGATATCAGGCATCGGAGCGGGTTGATGGGTTCGGCGGGACCATAGTTACACTGAAAGGGTACTGCGCCCGGGTGGTCTGGATGTTCCGGGCGCAGCTATTCTTCGAAGTTCGCGATAACAGGCCACAGCCGCGCGGCCGGTGCTGCAGTGGCCGAAGATTTTCAGATGACCCACCAAAGGGGCGAATACAACAGATGGTCTCGATGATCAGGGACGACGGGCGGGTTATGACTCAGCCCGATATTCCACACGCCGAACCCAGAATGGGCAAGGTCGCGGTTCTCTACACCACCCCCGAAACTGTAATCGACGACTACGCACGGCTGCTCGACCTTGCTGACTACCAGACAGCGCTTCTGCCCGGCATTGACACCTTTCTGAAGGTGAATTTGTCGTGGCAGCACTACTATCCCGCCTGTTCGTCCCCACCGTGGCAGATCGACGGAGTCGCCCGGAAGCTTATGGCCGACGGCTTCGACAGGCTCACCGCGGCTCACAACGGGACCGTTGTTGTGAACGCTGATGAGGGAAGCGAGAAGAACAAGCACAGGGTTGTCGAAGACAGGCTTGGGCTGGGCCACGTGGTGCTCGATGTGCCACCGGTCAAGTGGGTGCCGTACAGGCCGACTGCGAAGATGCTGGTGCTCGACGATGTATACAAAGACGGCCTGTACATCCCGGAGGTGTTCCCCGGCACGAACATCGTTCAGCTGCCAACTGTCAAGACGCACGTATTTACGACCATGACCGGAGCTCTCAAAAACGCATTTGGCGGATTGCTTCATCGGTACCGTCACTGGACCCACGCGGTCATTCACGAAACCCTGGTCGACCTGTTGCAAATCCAGAAAGAGATTCACTCGGGTCTGTTCGCCGTGATGGACGGCACGTTCGCCGGAGACGGGCCGGGTCCGCGGGCGATGCGCATTCATTCGAAGAACGTGATTCTTGCTTCGGCCGACCAGGTGGCGATCGACGCCGTGGCGGCGAAGATGATGGGGCTCGACCCAATGTCGATTCCGATGATCCGCATCGCTCACGAAATGGGCCTGGGAGTTGGCAAGCCGGTGGAGATCGACGTTGTTGGCGACGATATTGCGGACGTGAACTGGAACTTTGCCGCCGGTAAACAGACGCTCGCTTCACGGGGTCAGAAACTGATCTATCACGGCCCGTTGAAGCCCCTGGAAAAGTTGTTGCTGAGGTCGCCGATTGCGCCGTGGGCCTACTGGGCGTCGAACGTGTATCACAACCAGTTCTGGCTGCCCCTGATTGGCCGCAAACGGGTGAGAGAAGCAATGAAAACGCCCTGGGGCAAGCTGTTCGAGAGTTACTGAAACCGGGCGGGCGCTCCGACGGTCGGAAAGTCGATTGTCGATGGCGATATCCGGCGCAAAACGCAACACAGCAACTTTGCGCATTGGTTCAAAATGCCCAGTCGGCCAGGACCGGGACCGCACTATGATGTTTCGCAAATGCGGGTCGCCAGCGTAAACAACATTACGGCGCAGTACGCCGGACAGGATGTGCTCAAGGGAGTTTCGTTCGAGATCAACGCGGGCGAAAAGCTGGGGCTGATCGGAGCGAACGGGTCGGGCAAGACGACGTTGTTGCGAGTTCTACTCGGCCAGGAGGGACCGGGCGACGGCAACGTGACGGTGGCAGCCGGTACCCGAATCGGGTACGTCCCACAGTACGTCGAAGGCGAAGATGACGAGTTCGTCATGGACTGGCTCCTTGCCGGGTACGTGGCCCTGGGCGAAGCGCTCCGACGAAGCGAGCAAACCCTCGCAGCGGCTGAACCTGACGACGTCGAAGCCGCGATGAAGGCGTACCAGGAAGCCCGTGACAACTACGACCGGGTCGATGGCGATCACAGGCCGGAAAAGGCACAAAAAGTCCTCGACTCGCTTGGCCTCGAAGGCATCCAGGATCAAACGCTGAGGACGCTGTCCGGCGGCGAAAAGAACGTACTGTCGCTGGCCCTGGCGCTGCTTGATGATCCGGACTTTCTCGTGCTCGACGAACCCGGGAACCATCTCGATTTCAAGGGGCTGGCGTGGCTCGAAGAGTTCCTGATCAATTTCAAGGGCGCCGTGCTGATCGTCTCGCACAACCGCCATACGCTGGACCGGGTAGTGCAGGGAATCCTGACGCTTGAAGACGGTAGGGTGAAGCGGTACGAGGGCGGCTACTCGACGTACCGGGCCACCCACCTCCGCGAGCTCGTCGCCCAGCAGGCTGACTACAGTGCGAACCAGAAACGGCTGGCGCAACTTGAGGCGCTCGTGAAAAGACTCGAGCTGACGGCGCGGGCGCGTCCGAGTATGGATGCCGGCAAACGACTTCGCGCAAGGCGCTCTCAACTTTCTCGTGAGGAGGCGCAGGCAGTCGAAAAACCGACGATGGGTGTGTCGGCGATCGACGCCGAATTCGCAACTGAGCGGACGCGGGCAAATATCGTCCTGCAACTGCGAGGTTACAGCAAGGCGTTCGGCGACCTGTCGCTCCTGGAGAACGTTGACCTGGACATCACCAGCGGCGAGCGGGTGGCGATCGTCGGGCCCAACGGCAGCGGCAAGACCACGTTGCTGCGGGACATTGTCGCGGAGGGTGCGTGGGAGAACGAGGTCATCCGCATTGGTCCCAGCATCAGGACCGGGTATGCGGCGCAGCAACAGGAGGTACTCGACGGCGATCGGACAATTCTTGCGGAAATGATGGCGTCGCCTCCTGAGAGTAACGAGACGGTGGCATTCGCCCTTTTGAGGAATTTCCTTTTCACCCGCGACGATCTGCGCAAGCGTGTTTCCGATCTTTCTGGCGGGGAACGAAATCGTCTGCAATTGGCCGCACTAATGAAGCTTAAACCGAATTTTCTGATACTCGACGAGCCGACGAATCACCTCGACATTCCCGCTCGCGAGGCCGTTGAGGATGCGCTTGCAGACTACGTGGGCACGATCCTTGTCGTCTCGCACGACAGGTATTTTCTCGACAAGGTGGTGGACCGTGTCATCGAGCTGGAGGACCGTGACCTGGTCTCGTTCGAGGGCAATTTCTCGGAATTCTGGCAGGCCAGGTACAGGTCGGTGCCAGGCGAGACGGGGCGTGTCTCGACAAGAGGCGCCGATCGCAAGAAAGCAAGAGTCGAACGGGCCGAGCAGCGGGCCGACGTCGCCTCGCTGGAACGGCGAATCGAGGAAGCCGAGGAGCAGAAGCTGGAACTTGAGCAGCAGATCGGCCAGGCGTTCGAAAGCCGTGACAACAGGGAGGGCCGCCGGCTCAACAGGCAGCTGGAACGGGTCAGGACGCTGCTAAAAGACCTCTACGAGCAGTGGGCGGTGAAGGCTTAGGGGCAACCAACGGACTGTTCGAGGATAGTCTCTGGTCGGTGTCGAGCGGCCTGCCGCGATCGAGGTTGGTGATTTTTCTACTTCGTGCGACAACAAACAATCCGCCTAACCCTTGCAGTTGATGATGGCTGAGAGCCGGTGTTCGACCTCGATCAACTGGTCCGAGTCGGCGATCACCTGCTCGATGGGCTTGTAGGCCGACGGAGCCTCGTCCAGAAGCCTGTCTGCCCTGTGCATGTCCCACACGCGGCCCGCAGCTTCCATTTCGGACTTAAACTCGTCAACGGAAAGTGTCCTGCGCGCCTCACCCCGGCCCAGCATCCGACCTGCTCCGTGCGGAGCGGTGTTGAGGGCGTCTTCGTTGCCAAGACCGCGAACGATGTACGAGTCGGTTCCCATGCTCCCCGGAACTACTCCGAGCATGCCTTCGTAGGCCGCAATCGCCCCCTTGCGAATCAACCAGCGTTCCGGCGCGTCGGAATCCGTTCCCGACTCCGGGGCGGATTCCGCGGGTTCAAGTGCCTCGGCATAGTTGTGATGGCAGTCGAAATCGACGACCCGGCTCGGGGTGATGTGCCGGTGAATGGCCCCCTCGACCGCGGTCATCATCCGCATGCGGTTCAGCTTCGCCCACCGCTGTGCCCACAGCATGTCGTGGACGTAGCTCCGATAACCGTCGGTCCCCTGCGGCAGGTACGACAGATCACGGTGCTCCAACTCGATTTGTGCATCTTCGCAGTGTGCCTTTGCCGCCTTCATCGCCCGGTCTGCCAGCTTGAAACCGATACCGCGGCTGCCACTGTGGACGACGGCCCACAGGCAGCCGTCCTCGTCTTCCGACACCTCGATGAAATGGTTGCCCGACCCGAGAGTGCCGAGCTGTGCCAGCGCCTGCCCGCCGACTAACCGGTCGACCGGGCCAAATTCAGCCGTCAGTCCGTCGAGGTCGGACTTCGCACTTTCCGACGGCCGACCGTGATTCCTGCCCGTCCCCATCGGGATGTCTGCCATGATCGACCGGAAAATATCCTGCCGTGCTGTCTTGTTGAGGGCGCTGGCCTGTGCATCGAACCGGACGGCATGCATGCCGCACCCGATATCGGGTCCAATGGCTGCCGGAATCAGACCGCCTTCCATGACGATCACCGACCCGACCGTACCGGCCCCGCCAACGCCTGCGTGACAGTCGGCCATTAGCCGCACCGGCTCCTTCACCAGTGGGTGGCGGGCCATTGCCAGCGCCTGGTCGATGGTGGACTGCTCGATGATGGAGGCATAGGCCCAGACCTCGCGACCGCCGCCCGCGGGCGTCACGACTGGAAGTTCTGGCATTTATTATTCCCCTCGCAATTTGGTGGCATCTTCGGCAACCTGGCCGGGATGAACCGGGCCGGGGCGGACCGGTATATCGGCTCGCGTCAGGGTGCGAGGTTAACGATGATGCAAACCGTCAGCAAGAGTCACCCTCAAAAGTGACCAGACCAGGGATGAAAGATGGACAGGCAAGGCCGGGTTGAAGGGAACCGGGCACGACCGGAAGCTACGCCCCTGCCGGTGGCGTGGCAGAGCTATCGCCGTGACCTTCGTGCATGTTGTAGTCATTGTGTGAGAACACGCCAAGGTCGCGGCCCTGGTGAACGTGTACCACCAGGTCGTCGCGTTCGACTCCGATAGCGTCGGTCAGGTCTTCGTCGATCATCGACATCAGTTCCTGGATCGCTTCCTGGGTCAGTGATTCGGACACGACGAGCGTGCCGTGGACCATGCCCGGTACGAAGTGGAGATCTAATCGACCGATCGACTTCCCCTCTTCAAGAATCGTGTAGCACTCGCCGGTGGCCGTGCGGACCTCTCGCTCGAAGTAGTACTGCGCCATGCTGTTTACTGCCTGATCTGGCCCTGTCCGCGGACCTTCCATTTGTAGCTGGTAATTTCCTTGAGGCCCATGGGACCGCGTGCGTGGAGCTTGCTGGTCGAAACTGCCACTTCTGCGCCAAGCCCGAATTCGGCACCATCGTTGAAGCGGGTCGAGGTGTTTGCGAATACAGCACTGGCATCGACCTCGTTCAGGAAGCGCTCTACCGCCTCCGTGTCCTCCGACACGATCGCCTCCGAGTGGCCCGTGCCGTATTCGGCGATATGGTCGAGCGCTTCGTCAATGGAGTCGACGATCTTCACTGAGGCGATCAGGGCGAGGAACTCGGTACCGAAATCGTCAGCGCGCGCCGGCGTAACCTTCGCGCCATCGGAAAGAGCGTCGAGAACGCTCATGGCCCGACCATCGGCCCGCAGTTCCACGTCGTGAATCCCGAATTCGCCTGCCAGTCTGGGCAGAAATTCCCTGGCGACCGCCTGGTGTACCAGCACGGTGTCGAGCGCGTTGCAAACGGTGGGTCGCTGGACCTTGGCGTTCACTACGATCGCGAGGGCGTCATCGAGGTTCGCATCGGCGTCGACATACGTGTGACAGACGCCGACGCCACCAGTGATGGCGTGCATCCTTGCGTTCTGGCCGACGAAGTTGACCAGGTCGGCGCTGCCGCGGGGAATCATCAGGTCGATCACATCGTCCATTTCGAGCATCTCTTTGACGATCGCCCGGTCGGTCGATTCGATGAACAGCACGGCCTCGCGCGGTATCCCAGCGCTTTCAATGGCGTCCTTCACGATGTCAGCGAGCACGGTGTTCGTGAGGATGCATTCCTTGCCGCCACGGAGAATGACGCCATTGCCGGACTTCAGACACAACGCTGCAATATCGATCGTAACGTTCGGGCGGCTCTCATAGATGACGCCAATCACGCCCAGGGGCACCCTGACTCGTTGAAGGTGAAGGCCGTTTGGCAGGTCACGTTCTTCAAGGATCTCGCCAATCGGGTCTTCTAAAGCAGCAATATTGCGGGCAGCGTCGGCCATCTCCTTAACGCGGGCGTTGTCGAGCGTCATCCGCTCGAGCACATGGAAATCAAGACCGTTTTGCTTCGCCGTTTGCAGGTCCTGCTCGTTGGCGCGCAGTATCTTCTCGCGATTTGCCTCGATCTGTTCGGCAATCGCGGTGAGAGCCGCGTTTTTTGCTTCGGTAGATATCACGGCCAATCGGCGAGCCGCGGCGCTTGTCGCCAGGGCCTGGTCGTGGAGTGTTTGTGTTGTGGTCGTCATTTTTTTGATCTGGCAGGTTTCGGCACGTTTTTTTGGAGGTTCGCCAATCGTGTGTGCGTGGCGTAGTAATCGGGCGCGTATCCAGAGGCGTTACGCCAGTGCCCGACTAAGGCAGTGCCATATTGTTGCGGTGAATTACCTCGTCTCCGTAATAATGGCCGAGGAGTTTGGGAAGTACCTTCGAATTCTTACCTTTGATCAGTTCGACTTCACTCGATGGGTACGAGGTCAGCCCCCAACCGATCGTCGTCCCGTCGATTTCCGTAACCTCAATGATATCGCCCCGGTCGAACGGGCCGACGACTGCCACGATTCCCACCGGCAAAAGACTGTTGCCCCGGTTCCTGATGGCATTCGCCGCGCCGTCATCGACGGCGACACTGCCCCTGTGTTCGGAACGGCCCGTCAATATCCAGCGTTTTCGACTTTCACGGCGTGACACGCCCGGCTCGAAACGCGTGCCGACCTTTTCGCCATCGCAGATCGATTCTACGACTCCTGCGACGTGGCCCGAAGCGATGACCATGGGAATCCCCGAGTCCATCGACAATCGCGCTGCGTCGAGCTTGCTCGCCATCCCGCCACTGCCACGGTTGTCATGCGGGCCTCGTGCGGCCCTTTCTATGTCGTCGTTTATCTCTGTGACGGTCGAGATGAGTTCGGCAGTCGGGTCGATGTGGGGATCGGTCGTATACAGGCCGTCCATGTCGCCGAGCAGTATCAGCAGGTCGGCGTCGACCGCGTTTGCCACCATTGCCGAAAGGCGGTCGTTGTCGCCGTAAACCTCGCCCGCGAGTTCCTCCACCGCAACCACGTCGTTTTCGTTCAGTATTGGCACTGCGCCGATCGAGAGGAGCGCTTCGAGCGTGTTGCGGACGTTCAGGTATCGGGCACGGCTCTGCAGGTCGCCGCGCGAGATCAGTGCCTGGGCAATTTCCACGTCCGATTCGGCGAAAAGCCGCTTGAACGTCATCATCAGTTGCGGCTGTCCGAGGGCGGCCAGCGCTTGCCGGTACGCCACCGTACCCGGCGGCAGCTTGTCCTTGCCAGGCGTCCTCGACAGCGGACCGCGACCAGCGGCTACGGCCCCGGAGCTAACGATCAGGACCTCAATTCCAGTTGCCTTTACAGCGGCGACCTGCCGGGAGATGGCCCCGATGGTGTCGAGGTCGAGCGCGTCGTTCCCGCCCGTAAGCAGGTTTGTGCCGAGTTTGATTACTACACGCTTCGGGCGCACGGGCAGGTTCTGATGTGATCCGATTGTCTTTTGCGATGCCATCACATAATTGTCTCTCAAAACTGATGGTAGCTGCCGAGTTTTCGTCCTGAAACGGATGTGGTTATTTTGTATCGGGGGCATACCGCGGTGCTAGCATGGAAGAGCACGAGGGCCACCGTTTTTTGCCAGATATCGAATGGTCGTCCCGGTGTGTTGGTCATGTTTTGTGGCCATGTAAATGCGAAACCCGAATATCGGGTATTCGGAAGTGTGAATGAGTCTGTCGGGGTTGCTCCCGCTGCTCAGTGAAACCGAGCAGTTTGCGGCGCTTCTAAATAGCCTCCGAGCTCCCAGAGCACGGGCTGCAGCGATAGCACCAGATCCGGCCACCGAATGCGTGGTGGCGGCACTCTGGCGCGAGTGTAACGCGCCCGTGTTCGTTTTAACCCCGAACCCCGAGTCGGCGCGAAAGCTCCACGACCGGCTGTTCACATGGCTCGGTGACGACGCCCCGGTCTTCCATTTTTCAGAGTCGGAAGACATCCCGTTTGAACGATATGTGCCCGATCTCGGCGCAAGTCACCAGCGTCTCCGCTCACTCGCCGCTCTGCGGGGCGAGGTGAAGGGCGTGAAACAACCGCTGGTCGTGGCGTCAGTCAATGCGGCGGCCCAGGCAACCATTGAACGGGCGGCATTCGACTCATCGACACACACGCTCAGCGTGCGGGACAGGATCAACCTCGACGCACAGGTCCGCAAATGGATCGACATGGGTTATGTCAATGAACCCACGGTCGAGATCCCCGGGACCATTTCAAGGCGCGGCGGAATCCTCGACATATTCCCGGTATCTCGCGACAGGCCGGTCCGCATCGAGCTGTTTGACGACGAGATCGAAAGCATTCGTCATTTCGACCCCGGTACGCAGCGGTCGACCGGGAAGGTCCGTACCGTCACTATCCCGCCCGCGCTCGAAACCCTGCCGCGCCTGGCCAGTGAAGACCGCGTGCAGGAACTGCTCGGGGGCATGGACCTGATCGGCACGTCCGAGGAGGCGCAGCGTCGCATCCCATCGGATCTCAGCCATATGCTGGCGGGTGAGACCCTCGACGAAGCTTCGTTCTACGCGGGTTTCTTCAACCTGGGCAATATTTTCGATTACCTGCCCTCAGAGAGCCTGATGATCGTTTTGCGGCCCAGCGCGATCGAGGAGACATCTCGTTCGCTGGATCGTCGACTGGCACAGTTGCGCAAGACGAAGGAAAAGCGCGGCGACGTGCCGGTTGGATTCGCGCAGCCTCACATCGAGTGGGCGTTTATTTCGGACGCGATGAATGCACGGCCAAAGAGCGTGACCCTCTCGCCGTGGGGTGTCGATACCGAACTCCCCGGCGGTTCTATGGCCCTGCCGATCAAGCCGTCGGCCCTGTTTGGCGGCGGGGTCGAGAAGGCGATCGAAGTCGTCAAAAACGGTGTTACAGAGAAGAAACGCACGGTCGTAATAACGAACCATGCCAAACGGTTCCATGAACTTGCGCGGGAGCAGGGAGTGGAGACGGTCCTGGCGAAGACCATCGACACTGTGCCCCGGCCGGGCGAGGTCCATGTCGTTGCGGGTCACCTGCTCACCGGCTTTTCGATCGACGCTGCCGACGGCACGACGGTATCGATCATGAGCGATGCCGAGGTCTTTGGCATCCAGAAAGAACGCCGCCGCGTTCGAAAGAGACTGATTCGCAAAGGCCCGGCGCTCGAACAGCTCAAACCGGGTTCGTACGTGGTTCACGTCGAGCACGGCGTGGCCCGGTTTGCCGGAACGAAGGTCATGGGCTCCGAGGGTCAGGAATACCTGGTCCTCGAATACGCCGAAGACGACAAGTTATATGTCCCGACCGATCATCTCGACCGGATACAGCTCTACCACGGCACCGCCGACGCGGCGCCAAAACTCACTCGTCTGGGAACCCAGGAGTGGAACAAGGCGCGGGCACGGGCAAAGCGGGCGACCGAGCAGCTCGCCGGTGAACTGATAGCCCTGTACGCTTCGCGCCAGGTGGCGACCGGCTTCGCTGCCGCTCCCGATACACCCTGGCAGGATTCACTCGAAGCCAGCTTCCCTTACGAGGAGACGCCCGACCAACTCGCCACACTGGCGGATGTGAAGGCCGACATGGAATCGTCCCGGCCGATGGACCGGCTGATCTGCGGTGACGTTGGCTACGGGAAGACAGAAATCGCCCTGCGAGCGGCGTTTAAGACCGTTCAATCGGGTCGGCAAGTGGCGATCCTGGTCCCAACGACTGTGCTTGCCCAGCAGCACCTCGTAACGTTTACCGAGCGTCTTGAACCGTTCCCGGTGGCAGTCGAGATGCTTTCACGGTTCCGGAGCGACAGGCAGCAAAAGGAGATTATCGAGAAAGTTGCCAACGGCAGCGTCGACATAGTTATAGGCACACACCGGCTGCTGCAAAAAGACGTCCGGTTCAAGGACCTCGGGCTGGTCATCATCGACGAAGAGCACAAGTTCGGCGTCTCGCATAAGGAACGGCTCAAGCGGATGCGCACCCGGGTCGACGTGATGACGCTGAGCGCCACACCAATTCCGCGTACGCTGCACATGTCGCTCGCCGGAGTGCGTGATATGAGCACGATCGACACGCCGCCTGAAGAGCGGTTGCCGATCAAGACTTACGTTTCGGAAGACAGCGATGACCTCGTCCGAGAGGCGATCCTGAGGGAGATAGACCGGGGCGGCCAGGTCTTTTACCTGCACAACCGGGTCAATGACATCGAGCTGGTCGGCAACAAGATTCAGAAGCTCGTGCCCGAAGCGGATTTGCAGATCGGTCACGGACAGATGCACGAAGACGATCTCGAACGAGTTATGGCGGAGTTCGAACGCGGGGAGTTCAACGTATTGTTGTGCACCACGATTATCGAATCGGGACTGGACCTGCCGAACGCCAACACGCTGATAGTCGACCGGGCCGATATGTTTGGCCTGTCTCAGCTTTACCAGTTGCGTGGCCGGATTGGTCGTGGGGCCAATCGCGCTTACGCCTACCTGATGGTCCCGCGTGCAAAGCAGCTCACCGAGCAGGCGGAGCAGCGGCTCAACACAATTCTTGCGGCCACCGAGCTTGGCGCGGGGTTCCAGATAGCGCTAAGAGACCTGGAAATACGTGGAAT
>JADFLG010000175.1 GCA_022564545.1 Chloroflexota bacterium
GATTCCGGCTTCCGCCAAAGCAACAATCGACGTTCGGGTGCTGACAATCGGCGGGCGGCGGATGTGATGCCATCCTCAAGGCCGCGAGGGGTGTTCCTTCGGCAGATGGTCTCGGGTCGATAGCTCAAAAACCAAACGCCGAGAGTGAAAACGTCGAAATTGGCGAACAACCCAATCGACTTGCATTTTTCATGAAAGCGATAAACTCGCTTTAGCAGGCGGACATTGAAGCAGCAATCAGAATCGAACACACGGACTCTGGATGAAGTCCGGCGCCAGGCGGTCGGTCGTGGCAACGCGCTGAATTTAGACCGAATCCTGGTCCCGCTCGATGGTGCTCACAGGTCAGAGCAAATCCTGCCGTTCGCCTCGATGATCGCCGACTGGTTCTCGGGCGAAATAACGCTGTTCCACAGCCTTCCCTCAACACACCCTGCCAGGGGGGCAAGACCGGGGCAGGTGCACTACCCCGACGCACCACATGATCGGGGCGCCGCCCTGGCGGCGGCCTACCTCGAAGAGGTTGTCAGCAGGCTCGGACCACATGGTGTGAAGTCTCGTTGGGGCATCGCAACGGGCCATGCAGCAGAAATGATCACATCACGATCGGCGACCAGTTCGTTCGGAATTGTCGCGATTGCCGCAGTTCCGCGTTCCAGGTCGCGGCGACTGTTCTCTCTCGGGTTGCTGGATCAACTTTGGAAAACGACCGCTGTGCCCCTGCTTATCTTCAATCCGCGCAATGTCAGTCTGAACGGCGCTCCACCGCGCGCCCCGAAATCGTTGATAGTACCCGGCGGTCGCAGAACGACCGATTCCGCAATGTCTATGGCCAGCGCGCTCGCGGGCGCCGGCCGTTCCGCTGTCAAGTTAGTATTGCCTGGTACGCGGACCGATGCGGATTCAGCCGTGGCTACCGAAAACGAAATACTCGAGTTTTTCTCTGACGACGGCGTTGTCGCAGAAATCGAACGCGCTGAAGGCAACCTGGTTGAACACGTCCACTCGCTTCAGGTCGCCAACCCTGGGTCATGGATAGTGGTCGGCTCGAAAATGCGCTCGGGGTTCAGCAGGTCAGTCTTTGGCAGTACTGCCGACAGGCTGGCCCGAGACGCGGCCGGGCCAATCGTTATCGTCCCCAATGCAAAGGTGACGCGTCAGCGAATGCGAGCAGCACACGACGCGACACGCGACCTTGCGACTTCGCTGTAACCCGGCGACTTCGCTGTGACCGGGCGACTTCACTGCGGGTGATTTCAACAATTCGGGCCTGAGGTGGCCGGTCCGGCCAGACTAAACAGCCTCGTCTGTCTGGTTTCGGCGAGCCAGGTAACCGCCCAGCGCCCCGACCGTGGCCCCGAACCATGTGTAGGGAATAAGTACGAGTACGGCGATCATCCACCAGGTGGTCGGTATCCGAAGTATTTCGTCAACTCCGAACACGAATTTGATGGCCAAAACAATCGCAACGGGTATCAACATGAATCCGGCCATCAACGCGCCGAACTTGATGATTCCGTCCTGGTCGATCCTGGCAATGCCACCGCCGATGAAACCCGCTATGAATGGGCTCAGTGGAGCCGCAACGTAATGGACGAACGGAATAACGAGCGATGCGAGCATTATTCCGAATCCGACCAGAACGCCCTTGAGCATCAATATTCCTCGTTCAGCAGCGGTCACAATGTGTGACTCAACGGTGGCGATATCCGTTTACAGCGCCAACGGTCGCGAGCTACGTCTGTTTACAGAGTACGGCGGGTGAACCCAATCGCAAATAGCTCACTGTGGCTGACGGGCCGGTCGGCTACCGGGCTAACGTCACCGACTCATCGAATACGTTAGTCCCCGTCAGTGTCTTTCTGACCGGGCACCTCGTGGAGATATAGGCGAGCCGGTCGCGCTGAACCACATCAAGGTCGCCGTGCACCACAAGTTCGATTCGAAAACGGTCGACCATGCCCTCTGCCTGCTCGACATTCATTGCGTCGTCGGCATGGACACGGTCGTGCTCAATTTCTACCTCAACTCGATCGAGCGGCCATTCTTTTCGGCGCGCATACAACAGCAACGTGATAATCATGCACGACCCAAGCGCCCCGAGGAGAAGATCGTACGGACCAGGACCGCTGCCGTCTCCAACACCCACAGGCTCATCGGCAATCCAGGAGTGGTCTTCCGCAATGACCCGCACCTGAAGATTCTGCACGCTTTCGATCGAAACTCTGGTCATTCGGCTTCTCTCCAATCGATGTATCGTCCTGTCCCACAGTAGTATCTTGCCCCGGGCACAATGTAACGAGTGCCGATTTCACCTGCAACCTGCCGATAAATTATTATTCTCGGCCAGGCCGACCCGAAACATGCCAAAACAAGATGGCTCCCTGACCGATGCCGACCGCGTTACGCTCGTTCGTGCGCTCGACCGCTTGATTCCGACGGTGGACGCAGAGTTTGCCGCGGGCGCACTCGGCATGCTGGGCGATGTGGAGGAGCGGGCAAGGCGTGAAAAATCGACTCGCTCGGCGTTCCTGCGGGTAGTCGAGGCGCTCTCGCTGGACTTGACGGCGCACGCAGTCGGCGGGTTTTCAGCCATGACCGATCAAGAGCGGACCAATGCTCTGCTCGATATCGAAAGCGCACTGCCGGGAGAGTTTTCATTGTTTCTGGGGATCGTGCGTGATGTGTATTACGAGGACGACCGGACTCCCGACAGGCCCGCGAATTTCGACGGTGATGACGAGGTCTTCGGGAAGGCGCCGTAAGACGCTGAGGCTGATCATGCCAGGCAGCGCAGTAGTCGAAAGCGTATTCCGTCCGAAACCCGAGCCAGTTCTGAAGCTACGCCAGATCGAATGTAATTTCGAACTCGGCGCAAATGTCGCGGAACCATTCGACGACCTCGGGATGCAGCGGCACGCCGTTTTCACGCCGCTCAATTCTCGTCTCATGCTCTGGCAGGCCCGCGTAGAACACGCGGTCATGGCCCGGCATCGGCTTCGTGGCAGCAAGGCCCTTCAACATGCCGTCCATATTTTCTTTGAACTCGTCGACATCACCGAACGCTTCTACCGAGTAGGCCGCAACGAAGTGAGCGCGCCTTTTCCGGGAAAGGCTGCCGAAACCGGGGGCAAACGAGAGCTGACCGCACAGAATGTCGACCATCACGCCCAGGCCGTAACCCTTGTGAGACCCGAGCTCGCGAGTCGAGCCCACCGGCAACTGCATTCGCATCGAGCCGGCCGCGAAGTCGGGAGTGGCGCCCCCCTCCATGTCGGGTGTTCCGTCTTCATTGGCAACCCACCCGGGCGACATTCCATTTCCAAGACGGTTCGCAAGACCAATCTTATTGCCAGCGATCGCGGTCATCGCCGCATCGAACATAAACGGTGGTTCATCTTTACCCGGTGCAGCAAAAGCGATCGGGTTCGTCCCGAGCTGGGCTTCTGCGCCAAATGTCGGGACCATCGCTTTGCCCCCGGCGGTCATGCACCACCCGATCATGTCTTGCTCAGCCGCCATCATGGCGTGGTAGCCCGCAGCACCGAGATGGCCGGAGTTTCGGACAACAACGACGCCGGTACCGACCTCTCTGGCCTTGCGAATCGCGATTTCCATCGCCTTCGGTGCGATCATCAGGCCCAGACCGCCGTCACCGTCGACAGTTGCCGTTGAAGGGGTTTCCCTCACAATCTTCATTTTCGGATCGGGATTGGTTGCCTTCGAGTTGTACGAAGCGACGTAGGCCCGCAACATGTTCGACACGCCGTGGGTGTCGATCCCGCTCTCGTCGGCGAATATCAGAACGTCGGCACCCAGCCTGGCCTCGGACTCCGGGACGCCACAATGCATGAATACCTGTTCCGTGGCGGCGCGCAGCCTGCCCACGTCCACCCTCACGGCGATGTCATCCGGCACCTGGAAATGTTTTAGCAATTTTTACCTCGAATTGCGACCGGCCCGGCCTTAGCGGTCGGCAGTCAGTATCGAATCTTCCCCACGGACCTCAGTCCCTGCGAACCGGCGAAAT
>JADFLG010000079.1 GCA_022564545.1 Chloroflexota bacterium
TTGCGCTCGCTTCGGAATCGCAACTTCGCAATTCCGGCGAACGAACACAAGCATCCGCTCACATGATGTCCTTTGACGCGAATATGGATTTCAGCGTTTGATTTGCGCCCCAGGAAACCAAAGCACCTATGGGCGCAACAACAATTACTATGGCCACGTACGATCAAACAACCCCGGTTCTGTCAGAACTCAGCGCTGACGATGAAACTTGGTCGACCTAAATACATGCATGATCCCTGTATTTAAGCCGACAATTCGGTCATTAGAGTCGACCACCTATTTGTGAATATCTCTCTCCGACTGGATGCTGATATTTGTTGACCGTCCACTGTCCGGACTCTCAGATAATTCCTCAACTCGTCGAACGCGCTGCAGAATCGGCTCGCTGATTCAAACTTGGCGAAACCGAGCATCGGGTAATAACGTTGCTTGATAAATCGATGATCTTGCTCAATGCGATTGTTCAAATATTGGTTGTGTCGGTGAAGAACTTTTCGACCGACGATCCAGCGAATTGCCTTCGTATAGGCAGGATGTTTGTCTGTCGTCATTCGAAGTGGCTTCTGCCCTGCACTATCCAATAGGCGACGCAAGAAGCGCCGGGCAGCATGTTTATCTCGGTGCTCACTCAGCATCGAATCAAGCAGGTTTCCTTCTCGATCTATCGCTCGATACAGATATCGCCAGCGGCCATTAACCTTGATGTAAGTCTCGTCCAGGTACCAAGATCGACCGGCTTTACCTCGACGTTTCGCACGAAGATTTTCGCTGATCAGTGGTGCGAACCGATACTCCCATGCTCGTATCGTTTCGTGGCTAACTTCGAAACCACGTTGCAAAAGCAGCTCTGCCACATCGCGGAAGCTGAGTTTGTACCTCAAACGCCAGAGGACAGCCAGCGATACGATGTCCGTCGGAAACTGGAGATCGTTGAATGGTGTACCTGAACGTTCATTGAAACGCCTATCGCAGTCGCTGCAGAAGAATGTTCGATAACCCAGTGAGGTCCGATATTTTCTCTTGGATACGGACTTCGATAGGCAGTGTGGGCAGGACATTAATAGGTCTCCTCAAGTTATGAGGAACGATGCTATTCTGCCCCCGACACTGAGTTCTGACAGAACCCTGCGCCACGCCCCGACCGGCAAATTTTACTTTCGTGCGGTATTGACTAGTTCGGTCCCCGGAACACGCAAGCTCGATTACAACTACTTGAACGGCTCTTTGGTCTGGTAGAGCCTGCTGGACTGGTACGATCAGACTGTCGAGCCTGACCTCACAGTGCCACTTCAAGATCGATTCTGAGTTGGATTATTGTGTTTACACATCCAGGAATGCGATTCAAACTCTGTCCTGAAAACTGCCGAGTCAAAGCGCTATCTGGAGCACAATTGGAACTCCCTTCACGCGTCTCATCTCTCTCCCTGCCAGGGAGGGAGAATTGCAATCGAATCAAGCAGGTTGTGGAACGTCCGCTCTACTGTTGGTCAGCATCAGGCGTCGGCGCCGGAGTCGGCGTCGGGGGGCTGAGCCACACAGGTGCGCGGGCTTCCGATTCGTATTCTCCGTAGAACGCTTCGACACGGTAGACATGGCCCGTAAGCGCGTCGAGGATCACGGTCAGGTTGTCGTATTTCACGATCTCGCCATCAACGAGTTTTAGTTCTACATTGCCCGAAAACGCAAACGCCCAAACCTCGGTGTCCGAAGGAGTCGCGAGCAGGCCCCTCTCGGCCCGATACGTCTCGCCGATAGCCTCGGCATATTCACCGAACCGGATTCTCCGGGAAATATGCGCGAAATCGCTGCTGACAAGTCCGTTCTCGCGCGCCGCAGCAACCGCGCTGCTAAGCGCTTCGACCTCAGTCAGGTAAACAGGTCCGGCGAATGGTGTTGGGGATGCCGCCCCGGTCGAGGCACCGGGTGCGCCGTCGCTGTCGTCGTCTCGGGCACCAAAGCCGACGAACACCAGCCACAACACCAGCACTGCGATGATCACGCCCGATGAGGCAACGATCACGTTGCGTCCCCGTGTGCTGACCCCCGTGCCCACCTTGCCCGCGCTGCCCCTGGCACCGGCACCTGGCGCTTCGCTCTCACTGCTGGCCCACGCCTCCCGCACTGCCCGGATAGCCTTTTCGTCGCCTGCAATTCGTGGCGAACCGAAACTCCGCCACAGGAATGCCAGTTGGCGCGATATCGCTTCCACAAACTTCGCAAGCATCCGACAAGTTTAGATCGGTGCAGGATTCGACCTCTACTGTGCTACGCTCGAACTGTTGGCGAATTGCCAGTTGCCAGGGCCGCGTTTTAATATTCCCATCGCCAGGTTAAATTGCTCATTAGCACCGGTAAAGTTGTTCGTTACGCTGCGCTGCATCACCTGCGACGTTGAAAAGTTTGGAGACCTTAGTTGACGAACGGTCCGACGGGACGGATAGATTTCAATGCGGACATCGGTGAATCGTTTGCCGGTTACCAGTTGGGCCTTGATTCAGAAATCATCAAGTACATCACGTCGGCCAACATTGCCACGGGGTTCCATGCCGGTGATCCCGACTGGATGGCCCGAACGGTTTCTCTGGCGGTCGAGAACGGGGTGGGAATCGGCGCACACCCGGCTTATCCGGACCTCGCCGGGTTCGGGCGCCGGAACATGGACCTGACGCCCGATGAAGTGCGCAACGCGGTCACTTACCAGGCGGGAGCGCTCGCGGCATTCGCGCCTGCTCGCAAACTTCAGCACGTGAAACCGCACGGCGCGCTCTACAACACAGCAGTCACTGACGCAGCTATCGCAGAGGCAGTCGTCAGCGCAATCAAAGCGTTCGACCCCGATGTGATTCACGTGGTGCTTGCTGGTTCCCGGTGGGAATCGATCGCCCGTGGCCAGGGGGTCAGAGTGGCACGCGAATGCTACGCCGACAGGGCCGTGACGCCCGAGGGAACCCTTGTGCCCCGCTCACAGCCAGGTGCCGTGATCCACGACCCGGATGCGGTAGTCGAACGTTCGCTAAAACTCGCGACCGAAGGCAGGGTTACCGCGATTGACGGGACCGAGATAGATTTTGCTGCCGACTCGATCTGTTTGCACGGCGATACCGCGGGTGCGGTAGAGCTTGCGGCCGCGGTAAGGGGCGGACTTGAAGCCGCGGGCGTTGAGATCACGCCGATGAACGAGCTGGTCGAGCCAGTCAGCTCAGTCGGCGATGACTGAGCAGGCCCCGGCTGATCATCGCCGGGTCGACGATCGAGCCGTGGAATACCCGCGAATAGTGCCCGTTGGCGACTCCGCGGTACTGATCGAATTCGGGTCAGGCATCGACCCGGTAGTGAACGCACGCGTCTACACGTTCGCAGGGCGGATCGAAGCCGCGGGCAATCCCGCGGTTGTAGAACTGGTCCCGACCTATCGCTCACTGCTTGTCCAGTACAACCCGCGCGAAAATAACTATGCAGAAATGTCGAGTTTTCTGAACGATCTGGTGTCCGGACTCGAGGATTCGCCCGGCTCTGCCGCCGAGCCCACGGTCATCGAACTCCCGGTTGTTTACGGCGGTGAAGACGGCCCCGATATTGAAGCGGTCGCCGAACACGCCGGACTTTCGACGGAGGAAGTCATCGAGATTCACTCGGGCACTGGCTACCGGGTTTACATGATCGGGTTTGCACCGGGCTTCCCGTACCTTGGCGGTCTCGACGAACGAATAGCCTGCCCCCGATTGAAGACCCCTCGCACCAGAGTTCCGGCGGGTTCTGTCGGCATCGCTGAATCGCAGACGGGGGTCTACCCGAATGCCGGTCCCGGCGGGTGGCGGTTGATCGGCAGGACGGCGGTGAAGCTGTTCGATCCCCATGTGACAGCCACAAACGCATCCCCATCGTTAATTTCCCCCGGCTCGGAGGTTCGGTTCGTTCCGGTAAAGTCCCATGCCAATGTTTAACGGGCCGGTCGACGAAAGACGGGTTGGCCGGATCAGGGTTATCGCACCCGGTCCGCAAAGCCTGATCCAGGACGGCGGCAGGACCGGATTTCAGCATCTTGGAGTGTCGGTAAGCGGTGCAGTTGACGTTGACGCCCTGAACACCGGAAACCGGTTGGTCGGTAATAATCCAGACGCAGCTGCGATAGAAATCCTGCTCGGCGGCGCTGAATTCGTGTTCGAGCAGACGGCTGTTTTCGCGCTAACGGGTGCCGAGACCGGCGCCACGCTCGACGGCGTGCCGCTGGCCCGAAACGTCTCTTACTCTGCCCACGCGGCAGCACGGCTTGTCCTGGGGATGACCGGCCCCGGCCAGGGCTTGCGCGCCTATTTGGCGGTCGCCGGAGGAATAGACACCCCGGAGGTCCTGGGATCACGTTCAACGCATGTTGCCTCAGAAATTGGCGGGGTCGATGGCAGGGCGCTGACGGCGGGTGATTCGCTCCAGATCGGCGAGCCACCTGACGCCGCCACATCCGGAAATGTGTTCACCAGTACCGGCGAGGGCGTCAAGGTCCCGGGTTCAGCATCGGGTTCACGGGAATTCTCAGAACTGCCGGCAGTGAACGTGAGAGTGGTACTCGGGCCGCAAGACGATGAGTTTTCGCCAAACGGTATCCGGACTTTCCTGAACTCTACGTATGTCGTAACCGATCAATCGAACCGGCAGGGACTCAGGCTCGACGGTCCGGAAGTGGAGTCTCGGACGGGCAGGTACGACATCGTGTCGGACGCAGTCGTCAACGGCTCTATCCAGGTCCCCGGCGACGGCAGGCCGATCGTGCTGCTCGCCGACCGGCAAACCACCGGCGGCTATGCCAAGATTGCGACCGTGGCAACGGCGGACCTTCCGTTGCTGGGTCAGGCTGCGCCCGGGACGAGCATCACCTTTGCTTCGATCAGCGTGGAAGAATCGCAGGAGCTGCTTGCAGCGCGGTCAAAGCGTGTGCTCGACCCGGAACCCGGGCGGGTCGTCGATCCATTCTCGGTCCGGGTCGACGACCAGCACGTATCTGTTGGCGTTGTCGAAAATGAAACAGCCCGGTTCGATCATGTGACCCATATCGCCCGAATTGCCCAGATCGCCCAGATAGACGGCGTCGCCTACCCGATTTCTGCCGAAAGATATACCCCCGCTGAGTAGGGACGCTTTGTTAGAATCGGCCATCGTATTCGCCGTTGATGACGACGCTCGCCGTTGCAATTTTGATGACGGCGCGTTAGCCGAGGGAGCACAACAACGTTCGATCAGGACCTTCTAAATGACGGGCTGCTCTTGAGCCTCGTCGGCATGGGCATTGTATTTGCCGTGCTTATCCTGTTGGCCCTCTCGATCAAAGTCCTCAGCATGTTCGACCGCGACCGGGCGGCTGACTCTGAAGCCCCGGGTTCAGAGCCGGTCGCTGCGCCGGTTTCAGTTGGGGCTTCCGCTTCTGCGTCCGCACCCCCTTCTGCGACTGGATCCAACAGTGAAATCACGGGTCAGCAAGTTGCTGCGATCGCCCTCGCCCTGGCACTTTCCGAGTCGGAAGCTGTATCAAGTTCACCACCATCTGGTCCACCGATATCCGGCCCATCGACCGGGTCGTGGCTGCAGAGCGGGCGAATGCGCGCATTTGGAGCCGCCCTGTACCCCAGGGGCGGGCGCGGGCGGTGAGCGCCAGGAACTACAAAATCACGATCGCCGGGCAGACATACGATGTCCAGGTCGGGGATATTTCTTCTTCGCCTGTAGAAGTCATCGTGGACGGCACGACTTACCAGGTCGGACTCCCCGACTCTGCCGCAACCAGCGCTGTAGCAAAAGCACCGCCACGAGCCTCGCAAACGCCGGCTCCCCGGCCACTCGCTCGACCGGTGGTCCCAACGACGGGCGGCGACGGGGTTGTACGCGCGCCAATGCCGGGTCGAATCATCAGCGTCAGCATTTCCGTCGGCGATACCGTCACCAAAGGACAGCCGGTCGTTGTCCTTGAATCGATGAAGATGGAAAACACGATCACATCGCCGGTCGACGGGACGGTTTCAGCCGTTCACGTCGCCGCGGGCGATTCTGTGCAGCACGGCCAGACACTGGCCGAGATTGCGCAGGCTTAGCCGCGATGCCGGACGGATTAGACGCGCTCTGGGAGGGCTTCACCGCCATTGGCGATGAGCCGCGGATCGTCATCATGTGGGTGATCGCCGGGGCATTGCTGTACGTGGGTGTGGTGAAGAAAAAAGAACCGCTGCTGCTGATTCCGATTTCGATGGGAATCCTCTTCGCCAACCTGCCGTTGGGCGAGCTGATACGCGAGGGCGGGGACGGTGAGCCTGTTGGTCTTTTAAAAACATTTCAGAATGTGGGTATGACGACAGACGTCTTCCCGTTGTTGATATTCCTGGGGGTGGGTGCGGCGACCGACTTCAGTCCGATGCTGTCGAACCCGAAGACTCTCCTGCTCGGGGCGGGGGCACAGGCCGGAGTTTTTGTTGCCCTGTTGGGAGCGCTGCTGCTTGGTATGACCGACTTCTTCGAGTTCGGGTTGCTCGAAGCTGCATCGATCGGAATTATTGGCGGGGCCGACGGTCCGACCACGATCTTCATCGCCACTCGCATGAAGGAACTTGGCGATTCACTCCCGAATGTCGATATTCGGGACATCGTCGGGGCGACGGCCGTCGCCGCATATTCCTACATGGCACTGGTGCCGATTATCCAGCCGCCGATCATCAGGCTGCTCACGACGAAGAAAGAACGCCTGATCAGGATGGAGTACGCCTCCAAACCCATCTCGAAGCGCACCCAGGTCATTTTCCCGGTCCTGACCATCATCGTCATCAGCGTGCTGGTGCCGTCAGCAACTCCATTGATCGGGATGCTGATGCTCGGGAACCTGATCCGGGTTTCGGGCGTTGTCCCACGGCTGCAGGACGTATCCGAAAACGCAATGATGAACATCGTGATCATCCTGCTGGGACTCGCCGTCGGCTCAACGATGCCTGCCGCGATTTTCCTGCAACCCGAGACCATCGGGATATTCCTGCTCGGCCTGTTTGCATTCATGACAGCAACGGCCGCGGGAATCATGCTTGCGAAGCTGATGAACCTCGTTACTCGCGACAAGATTAATCCGATGATCGGCGCCGCTGGCGTGTCGGCCGTCCCAATGGCGGCCCGCGTAGTTCAGGAAATGGGTCGGAAAGAGGATCCTGACAACTTTTTGCTGATGCACGCAATGGGTCCGAACGTCGCCGGGGTCATCGGGACGGCGACGGTGGCCGGGGTGCTGCTGGCGCTCGTCGAGGGCCTGCTGTAACACGCGGGAATAATCGGGGAGCAGGTGCCCGGCTGCCCAGGTTACGTTTGTCACCAGAAGCAAGTTGAGGCGATGCGGGGTTTCACCCACCCTCGCGCCCAGAGGGCACCCGCCTCCCTGGCAGGGAGGGAGGACAGGTCAAGCTCGTCATCAGAAGTAAGTTGAGGCGATATATCGGGACTCGCTTCCCGCCTTGCGCTTGATGGGCGATGGCGCGACTATCTGGCCCGATGGTCCCCAACTGGCCCGTCGATCCCGTTTCGAGTATCGACCGCGCCAACCGACTTCGCCGGCCGACTTCGCCGGCACACCAACACCACGACGGAGAATCCTCAATATGCCTGACCGTTCAATGAAGGGCGTCTACCCGATCCTTTCGGCCCCGATCAACGCCCGGGGCCAGCTGGTGGTCGAAGACCTCGAGCGCCAGGTCGAGTGGATGATCGATAAGGGCGTGCACGGTGTGGGAATCGCTATCGCAACTGAGATTTACAAGTTCACCGAAGAAGAGCGTGACCTGATCCTTACCACCGTGGTCCGCGTGAACAACGGCAGGATCAAAGTGGTGATGAACACCGGTGGCGAGGGTACCGATGCCGCGATATTCCTCTCGAAGCGGGCGGAGGAACTTGGCGCCGACGCGCTTATGATCCGGCCTACCTCTTTCATCCCGGTCCCGACTTCGGAAAACGTTGAGTACTTCGTGAAGATCGCCGAGTCGGTCTCGCTCCCGATTTTCCTGCAGGACCAGGGCACTGCGCAGGTCCCGCCCGCAATGGCCGTTCAGTGTGCAAAGCGGCACGAGAACCTCTGTTACATCAAGGTCGAAACGCCTCCGACGTTGCCGAGAATGGGCGAAACGCAAAAACTGGCCGAAGGCACCGGTCTTGTTCTGTTCGGCGGGGCGGGTGGCGCGTTTGCCGTCGAGGAGTTTCGGCGGGGTTCGGTGGGCACCATGCCCGGTTCGACTTTGCCCGACATGTTCGTAAGGGTCTGGGACTACTACCAGGCCGGCGATGAGGACGCCGCCGAGGCTGAAATGCGGCGCCACGGGCCCCTGATCCAGGTACTGGCGCAGGGACAGGGACTGGCCGGATGGATATACAAATACATCATGGTCAGGCGCGGGGTTTTCTCGCCGGGATCGGACTTTGCACGGCACCCCGCAGTAATACCCGACGCACAGCAGTACAGGGAAATCGATCGAATATTGGAAGAGCTGGACCTGGTCGGCCAGTAAGCCGGGAGACACGCATCCAGTGATCACACAGTCGACAGGCGCGTCGCCAGTAGGCGAGAAACCGAAGCTCGCGGTAGTCGCTGGCATTTGCGACCATGTTGCCGCTGGTTGGGATCGGGGAATCAGTCGTGATTCTGCAGGTCAGTTAACCCGGACAAGTGTCGGTTCGCGTTCACCATGTACGCTGGCTTGGGGACCCCCGGTGCGATCAGTATCGCGCGAGTGCTCTCGGACCGTTCGTGCGACAGCGAATTTTCACAAACCGTTCATGGACGCGACCACGAGGGGAGAAGTAAGGTTCCCATCTTGCGTAGATGGTAGGCTGGGACGGATGCGGGCCTCCCGCAATCCCTGTTAGGGCGGGCGGCTCGCTTGACCGGCTCTTCATGAAACCGACTACGTAATGCGATTAGTTTCCGGTCGGATGGAGTAAAAGTGTTGACACAGATATTTGAGTTCCGGATCGTGCGGACTGCGCGGCAGATCGCCATTACGGCGTTGGTAATTGCGCTGTTGTTCGGAGCATTCGGATTGCCGCAGCTCTTGGCTGGCAAAGAAGATGTCCCGGGGCTCGCCGTGGCCCGGGCTGATGATCACGACGACGGAGATCCCGACAGCAACGACGATTCAACTACGGATCCTTCCACGGACGATTCGACTGCTGATTCCTCAACGGACGATTCGACTACTGATTCCTCCACGGACGATTCAACCACGAACCTGTAAAACTCGACGATACCGGCATCGGTCCGGGGTGCTTGCAAATAACGAGACCGGGGTTGTCTCCGGTCTCGTTGGCGCGAGAGAATGTCAACCACGCGATGATGGACATTTACTCGCGTCCAGTCAGCCGAGGACTATCGAAGTGCCCCTGAACCTCACAAAGGGAAAAAAGCGGATACTTGCCCCGGGCACGTTCCTGAACGACGACCTGCGGGTGGTCGATCACCTTGGCGGCAGCCGGAAGGTCGACGTCTATCTCTGCAAGAGCAAGCATTTGAAGCGACTGGTCGCCTGCAAGATCCTGCGCAAGAAGTACGGTTCGGAGCGTTCGACAGTAAAAGCGATTGTGCGTGAAGGGGAGATTCTGCAGCGAATGCACCACCCGAACGTCGCCGGGGGCTACCGGGTTGAAATGGAGCCCCTGCCGCACATCGTTATGCAGCAGATAGACGGGCAAACCCTGGATACAGCCTTCCTGCGAGGCAACTACGACGCGTTTGACATGCATGACTTTACCGGTGTGGCGCTGCAGTTGGCCGATGCACTCACCTATGTGCATGAATCGGGCCTGCTGCACCTGGACGTGAAGACATCGAACGTCATGTACCACGATGGCCACTCCACGCTTTTCGACTTCAGCGTGGCCCGTGAGTTCGATCCGGAGGTGCTACTCAAGACCCATGCCGGCACACGTGCCTACAAGTCGCCCGAGCAGACCAACGGTCGGGAAGCAGGTTACTACTCCGATGTCTTTGGCCTGGGCGTAGTGTTTTACCGTTTGCTCACCGGCGGCGAGTTGCCGTTTCCAGACATCAAACTGGAAAAAGAAAAGGGGAAGAAGAGGAAGCGGCTCGTTGACTACGAGGCCGGTGTCCGTCCGCTCCTGGAGTTGAACCCCGAGATTCCTGAACCGGTCGCCGAGGTGGCGCTGAGGGCGCTTCGCCTTGAGCCCGCGGAGCGATTTGCAACCCCGGCCGAGTTCAAGAGCGCACTCGAAGGCGCGGTTCAGGAACTATAGGCGGTTATCCCGTTGCGGTCGACCTGCGCTCGCGTTCGCGCCCGTCCGCGCAAAAGAGGTGCGTACAGGTGGGTTGGCATGATAGTTGCGTTGCGCCCCGTGTGGTGCCCGCTCGGGTCGGGAAGAGCGCGGACCTCCGGTGATTCGTGTCATGGGCCCGTGCACCGACCCCGGTGCAGTCGGCGTTGGGCGACGTTAGAATCCACGGGGTTGCGATTTAGCTTTCAAAGAAGACGCCGTGCCTGATCGAGAAACCGACTCTGCTGACTGTGAATCTGGCTGTTGCTGTTGTTTGGCCGGTCGCTGCCGCTGTCTGGCACACCCATTTGCGGCGCAAACGCCCACAGGCCAGGCGATCTCGTGCGACCAACTTGAGGTTGGCGATTAAGTGATAGACGCTGCATCGACCCTGGCATTCATCGGCAGCGATCTGTCGGGTTTAGAACTCACCGGCCTGATCATCATGTCGCTGGTCGTGGGGGTCGTCGGCGGAATCGTGGGCATCGCATTTGGCGTCGTCCGGCTGCCGGTGATGACTGCGATTGGGATTGATCCTCTGGTCGCAGCCAGCACCAACCTGCTGGTTAGCGTGCTGGGTTCTGTTGCCGGTTCATGGCCTGCGATACTGCAGAACAGGATCGTCTTCCGAGTGGTTGTCGTGATCGGCATTCCGGCGGTCATCGGGTCGTTTGTCGGCGGCCTGTACGCCGACGTCGTGTCGCGCGAAGTTCTGCTGACAATCGTTGCGCTCCTGTTGGTCTGGTCGTCCACTGCGATGATCGTTCGCGCATTGGCCGAACTTCGGAAGCGCACCGCAGCAGGCCAGGATGACCCAAATGCCGGGCGTGGCGAACTGAACCCCAGAACGGTCGTGCGGGAGAGCTTTCTTGGCTTTGGCATCGGCGTCATCGGCGGTGCAGTTGGGCTTGCACTCGGCGTTCTGCGAATGCCCGCGCTCGTGCATGTGCTCAAGATGAAACCTGCCCTTGCCGCGGGAACAAACCTGGCGCTGACCATCCTGGTCGGCCTGTCCGGTTTCTCGGGCCATTTGATCAGCGGTCGGGTGGATTGGCTGCTTGTATCGGCGGTGGGGGTCCCGGCTATGATCGGCATGTTCGCCGGCTCGCGGCTGGGGGGTGACGTCGACCCCACAAAGCTCCGTCTTGCAATAGGCGTCGTTCTGCTGGTCGTTTCACCGCTTGTGTTCTTCGACGCCCTGTGGGGGTAGTTTTTTTGCGTTTGTCACCGGGCGTGCGAGGCGCACTTGGGCGACGCGCGGCAAGCTCCGCGGGGCACGCCAGGGAGAGGACGGCATTTTCAATCGGCGCAGGGTGTTCAATGGCCGGCACGAAGGTGGACCGAACGGCAAGTTCTTTCGCAGCTCTATCTCACCTGGTTGCGGGTCAACAGTGATTGCCCCGTGTTGCTCGTCTGGGCGCACCTATAATTCGGTCACCATGACCACGCTACCGGGAACAGCATTTCGCTCCGCACTGCAGGCGGAGTCACCGCTGCAACTTGTCGGGACCACCAACCCGTATCACGCGATAATGGCGAAGACCGCCGGATTTCATGCGCTGTACCTCTCGGGTTCTGGCGTCGCCACCGCATCGTACGGCCTGCCGGACCTCGGGATCACCACGCTCGACAACGTCCTTGAGGACGTCCGGCGCATTACTTCGGCGGTCGATCTGCCGCTGCTTGTCGATGTCGACACCGGCTGGGGCGGTGCTTTCATGATCGCCCGCACGATCACCGAGATGGCCCGTGCGGGAGCCTCCGGAGTCCACATCGAGGACCAGGTGCAGGCCAAGCGCTGCGGACACCGGCCGGGCAAGCAGGTCGTCTCGACCGCAGAGATGTGCGACCGCCTGACAGCCGCTTCCGACGCCAGAACTTACGACGACTTCGTGCTGATGGCACGCACCGATGCGATCGCGGTCGAGGGTGTTGATGCTGCGATCGAGCGCTCTGTTGCCTACGTCGGCGCGGGAGCGGACATGATCTTTGCCGAGGCAGTGACCGATCTGGGCGACTACGAGCGGTTCAGCGATGCGACCGGGGTCCCGATACTGGCGAACCTGACCGAGTTCGGGCAAACTCCGGCGTTCACGGTCGATGAGCTCCGGTCCGTTGGAGTTGCGATTGCCCTGTACCCGCTGACGGCCTTCAGGGCGGCGAGCAAAGCGGCTGAAAGCGTGTTCAAAACCCTGCGAAACTCGGGCACACAGAAGGACATCATCGGCGACCTGCAAACCCGCGAAGAGCTTTACGAATACCTCGATTACCACAGCTACGAGAGAAAGCTGGACGAACTTTTTGAAGCCGACGCACGTGAATAGACATCTGGTCCCTGAGCGGCCGTCGGATTAACCCCTGGCAAGTGGGCGATCAGGCAACAAAGGACAGGACTCACCAAAATGACGACTTCAGGTCTTATGGGAATAACGGCGGGCACGTCGGCGGTATCCACGGTCGGAAAGGCCGGTGTGGGGCTGACTTACCGGGGGTACTCGATCGCCGACCTCGCTGCGCATTCGACCTTCGAGGAGGTCGCGTACCTGCTCATCTACGGCAAGCTGCCGGGACAGCAGCAGCACGACGCTTACAAGAAAAAGCTCGTTGGCCTGAGGACGCTGCCAGACCCGCTCAAGTCGCTGCTCGAAGCGATGCCAGCCTCGACGCACCCGATGGACGTGCTCAGGACCGGAAGTTCGTTGCTGGGGACGTTAGAGCCAGAAGGTGAGGGCGGCCGCACTGCGGCTTCGGTCGGCGACCGCCTGACGGCGTGCTTCGGCTCGATGCTGGCCTACTGGTACCGATTTCATTCGAGAAACGAGCGGATCGACACAGGGTCGGACGACGACACGGTAGCGGGCCACTTCCTGAACCTGATTTCCGGCAGGCCAGCCGACCCGTTAAAGAGGGACGCGCTGGACGCCATCCTGATCCTTTACGCCGAGCACGAGTTCAACGCCTCGACCTTCACCGCCCGGATCATTACATCGACGCTCTCTGATACCTACTCGGCGATTGCCGGTGCCATCGGTGCGCTGCGGGGCCCGCTTCACGGTGGCGCCAACGAGGCAGCGATGGAAATGGTTTCGTCGTTCGACTCGCCACAGGACGCGGAAAAGTCGCTCCTCCACATGCTGGAAGCCCGCCGCCTGATAATGGGGTTCGGGCACCGGGTTTACAAGGACGGAGACCCACGTTCGCCGATCGTGAAGGAGTGGGCCAGACGGCTTTCCGAGGCTGCGGGCAATACCTCGTATTACGACATTTCAGAGCGCATCGAGGAAGTGATGATGCGCGAGAAGGGGATGTTCCCGAACCTCGATTTCTACGCCGCGACCGCCTACCACATGTGCGGAGTCCCAACTGCGATGTTCACGCCGGTGTTCGTGATTGCCCGAACGTCGGGATGGATCGCCCACGTGATCGAGCAACGCGGCGACAACAGGCTGATTCGACCCCTGGCCGACTACACGGGTCCGGAGCCGAGGGAGTACCCGCCGATTGAGGACCGCGGCTAGTCGAATGCAGGCTACCGATTCCGTTATTGCGCAGATCGCCGAGTACGCAGTTGAGTTTGAGCCCGAGTCCGACCTGGCGCTGGATACTGCGCGGCTTTGCCTGATGGACTCGATCGGGTGCGCGCTGCTGGCCCTGAATTACCCGGCCTGCACTAGGTTGCTCGGACCGGACGTTCCCGGCACGGTGGTCCCGAATGGGTCAAGAGTGCCGGGAACGAGGTATCAGCTGGACCCGGTGAAGGCCGCGTTCGATACCGGTGCGGCTATCCGCTGGCTCGATTTCAACGACACCTGGCTTGCCGCCGAGTGGGGACACCCCTCCGATAATTTCGGTGCGATCCTGGCAATAGCCGATCACACGAGTCGTAAGTCCCGTTCGGAAGGCAAGCATTCGCCTGGTGTAAAAGATGTGTTGGACGCGGCTGTCAGGGCGTATGAAATCCAGGGCGTGCTGGCACTCAACAATTCGTTCAACCGGGTCGGCATCGACCATGTGCTGCTGGTGAAGGTCGCTTCGGCTGCCGTGGTCACGGCGATGCTGGGCGGCGATCAGAGGCAGGTCGAGAGCGCAGTTTCGAACGCATGGCTCGATGCGACTCTGCGAACATACAGGCACGCTCCGAACACCGGCTCACGCAAGTCGTGGGCGGCTGGCGATGCGCTTGCCCGCGCGGTCCGGTTTGGATTAAACGCGATGGCGGGCGAGATGGGCTATCCGTCTGCGTTGACCGCCCCGGACTGGGGTTTCCAGGATGCATGGTTCGGGGGCGAGGAAATAACGCTCGAACGCGCGCTTGGTTCTTACGTGATGGAGAACATCCTTTACAAAGTTTCGTTCCCGGCGGAGTTCCATGCGCAAACCGCCGTGGAGGCGGCGTTCGAGCTTCACGACGCGGTGGCACCGAGACTGGACGACGTAAAGTCGATCACGATCACCACGCAGGAGTCAGCGCTCAGGATCA
>JADFLG010000176.1 GCA_022564545.1 Chloroflexota bacterium
CACAATCGACAGCGGCGCATCCGTATGCGTGCCGATTACAGGTACCGGCCTGAAAGAACCCCTGAGTTAGCGCGAACCGTGCAGGAACTGTTAACCCCGGGGTCTTGGGCGCCGTAATTGTCATTGCGAGGAGTCCGACAACGTGGCAATCCTCGCCAACCGGGAACTCGTCTTCTTCTGAAGGACAGCGCTGGCTAAATCGGTGAGGTTATTAACTTTGGATATTGATTGCCACGCGTGCCCTGAGCCTGTCGAATGGGTCGTCGGACTCCTCGCAACGACAAAAAACGCAAGGTTCTCGTTCAAGGGCCAACAACGTCTCCGCGGAAAGTACCCTCAGCCGTTGGCCCGTTCGAACACTTTTCTGAACCCCTCGATCGCGCCTTCGATCACCCAGTCGTCGACGCAGTAAGAGGCCCGGAAGTATCCCCGCGTGCCGAACCCCACACCCGGTATGACCGTGCCATTTTTTGTTCCAGGCTATTTGCGACCGTAAATCACGTTATGGAGCGGAGAGATGATGAACGAATCGACACCATCAAATTTGTGGTCTCGAAGCAGCTTCACAAATGTTTCGGTCGATACGAGCTGGTCGTCGATCTGGGCTTCAAAGTACTGGATGCCGCTCATCACGCGGGCCGGGACCGTCCTGAGTCCTTCGTGGTCGTCCGGGAAAGGGAAGTCGGAAATTACAAAGTAACCGCCGGGGTTCAGCGCGTTTCGGACATTGTCGGTCGCGAGGTCGATATCACGTGCTTCATGCCAGGAAATGTTGACGAAAATTAAATCATACTTATCGTGTTCATCGAGATCTTCGAGCGTGCTCTGCATGAAGCTCACACGGTCGGTAAGACCTGCATCGGCAACCGTGCCCCTGGCGAGAGTGATCGAGTAAGCGTCGCCGTCCAGACCGGTGATCGTGATATTCGGGTACTGCTTGGCCATTTTCACAAGGCCATGGCCTGCACCACTCGCCAGTTCCAGAACCGACGCTCCCGCCTCAAGTTTTTCAACCAGTCCGGGGATTTTGGAGAGTCCACCCGGGATCAGGCGGTTGTAAAACGGACGTCCAGTGCCACTGACTGCGCCAATGAACTCAGGGCTGACCTCGTCCCACCACGTTCGCTTGCCAGAAGACAGGTTTTCGTCGAATTTGTCGAATATTTCAGGTTGGCCAAACACCGAAACAATCCCGCCGACGTATCCGGGAAAATCGCTATCGAGCAACAGCTTGTCCATGTGGGGTGCGAGAACGTACTTATCTGCACCGCTTTGCTCCAGGATCCCTGCACCGTACGCGGCCTTGCTCCATACGCCTGTGTAGAACTTTTCCGTGTTGGCCTCGCTGGCCAGTTCGTCGGCAGTGAGTCCGTCCGGGTGTTGACGAAGGGCTTCGAAAAGCCCGTTATTCAGCCCCATTTCTATCGTCTTGAAACCAACATACCCGGCAAAATGGGCAAGGATTTTACCCGCCTGTTCCGGGACCTCAGGCTGGGCGGTTGGCGTCGACTTCGCTGGGTCAGTCGTGGTCATTTCGGAATACTCCTGTCAACAGGTAATTAATTCACACGGGGGCTTTGATGCGTGCATGCAAATAATGGTTCAGTCTAATCTGAAGTAAAGCCATATATTACGAGAATATCGTTATGGTGGTGAGTGCGGTCCAGGCGACCCAACGAGGCCCGTACACAGGTCGTGAAAACCGCGTGCAGGTGGGGTATGACCAGACCCCTAACTGCTGGCCTGATTGAACACTTTTCTGAACCCCTCGATCGCGCCTTCGATCACCCAGTCGTCGACGCAGTAAGAGGCCCGGAAGTATCCCGGCGTGCCGAACCCGACGCCCGGCACGACCAGCACCAGTTCTTTTTGCAGCTCCCTGACGAACTCCGTGTCGTCGGGAATCGGTG
This sequence comes from Chloroflexota bacterium, assembly GCA_022564545.1. Taxonomy (GTDB): domain Bacteria; phylum Chloroflexota; class Dehalococcoidia; order Lucifugimonadales; family Lucifugimonadaceae; genus Lucifugimonas. The sequence goes on from JADFLG010000176.1 coordinate 1,911, forward strand.
ATTTCGGGAATACATAAAACGCGCCGTCAGGCTTCACGCACTCGTATCCGATACCGGTAATCGCTCCATATAGCAGGTCCCGTTTCTTGCGGTAGACATCGATATCGACGGTCGCCCGCTGAATGCCTGCCACGGCACGCTGCATTAGCGCAGGGGCATTCACAAAACCGAGCGTCCTGAGCGAGAACGTCAGCGCATCCATTAGTTCCCCCCTGCCGGGGTCGGCCGGGTTCAGGGCCACGTACCCGATTCGTTCGCCGGCCAGCCCGAGGTCCTTCGAGTGCGATGTGGCGACGACCGACCGTATGTGGTGCTTGAAGATGAACGGGTAGGGCACGCCGGTATAGATCAGCTTGCGGTACGGCTCGTCTGAGATCAGGTATATCTCGGTGCCGTACTTTTCCTCGGCCCGCTGGAGCGCTTCGCCAATGGCCGCCACGGATGCCTCCGGGTAGACCACACCGGTCGGGTTGTTCGGTGTGTTGATGATTACCGCACGGGTGCGCGGACCGATTGCCGATTCCAGCGATTCGACATCGGGAAGCCAGTTTTCGTCGCAAACTGCCTCTTTCACAACCCCGGTCTGGTGCTGCACGTAAAAGACGTACTCGGCAAAGTACGGCGCGATCAGCACGACCTCATCGCCCTGATCGAGGACCGACCGGAGGATGGTGTTGATCGCGCCGGCCGCGCCAACCGTCATCAGGATTTCCGCACCGGTTACCGGCACACCCGACTCTTCGGCAAGCGCCTCGGCAATACTGGCCCGCACTTCCGGAAAGCCGCCGTTTGGCATGTACCGGTGGGTGCCTGGCGATTCGTCGGCCACCAGTCTGGCCAGCTCGGCGCGGAACTCGGCGGGTGGCTCGAGGAGCGGGTTGCCCAGCGACAGGTCGAACACGTTTTCAGGCCCATGAACCTGCCGCAGCTCGACGCCTTCCTCGAACATTCTTCGAATCCATGAACTTCTTTTCATCTGTTCTCGAACTTTTCGAGAAATCGCCATTAGTGCTTTCCTTGTTTTTCCGAATTGGGAGTCTGTTCCAGGGGATTTTGCTGCTGGTCATCGCCGGAAGAACCAGACTCCGTTTTTTTGTCAGTCGTTTGGTCTGGATCTGGCGTCTGATCGTCCCCAGATTCAACGCTGTCGTCGTCTGTCTTTTCGCCCAGCTTGAAGAAATCTCGCAAGAACTGAGGGCCGCCAGAGTACGGGTTATCGACCACGAACGTCCCGGCGATCTTGTCGTGCCAGCCCTGTCGTTTCGGGTCGAACACCATCCACGCGAACCCGAGTCCCAGCGCGATGGCCGACACGAACCTTCCGATCATCTCCCTGGGAATCGCAGCCGGCCCCGGGGTTCTTCCGTCTGAATCGACCACCACGATCCCGGCAACCCACTTGCCGGGCGTCCTGCCCCATATCGTGGTCGGAATGACGAAATATCCGAAGAAGAAGAAGAGGTCCTGTGGCGCCGCTTCCTTGCTGAACATCGCGTCGCCAGAAATGGGCGCAACCGTGTAGATCACTATGAATATCAACCCGAGATCGATGATGAAAGCGTAAAGACGCCGCAATGGCCCGGCGAAGTTCATCGGGTAGACAACGGGGGCGTCTGATTTTTTTGCTGTTTTTGTGGCCGACTTATCAGTTGGCTTTCCTGGCGAAGAATTTTTCTGAGCTTTGGAGGACAGATCGGGTTTGTAGCGTGAACCGGTTGGCCGCCTGCGGGGGTTGTGCCGTTTTTGTGATCGGGGTGCTGAGGGCATATCAGGCCAATATTACGACCCACGATCATTCACGGCACCGCGATCTGGAATTAGAATCGCCTGCTGTACCGGTATCACTCTTCACAGGAACAGGAGATCGCGAATGGCAGGCAGACTCGACGGCAAAGTGGCGCTGATCACGGGCGGCGGCTCAGGTATCGGCGAGGCTACGGCACATCTGTTCGCCGATGAGGGCGCAGAGGTTGCGGTCGCGGACCTGAAGCTCGAAACTGCCCGGAAAGTCGCTGATGCCGTTGCGTCGGACGGCGGCGCGG
>JADFLG010000177.1 GCA_022564545.1 Chloroflexota bacterium
TGTCGGTGTTTGCAGGTGTGGGCGAGCGTTCCCGTGAGGGCAACGACCTCTGGCACGAGATGATCGAGTACGGGGTCATGGACTCCACGGCGCTCGTGTTCGGGCAAATGAACGAGCCACCCGGGACCCGGGCCAGAATCGCCCTTACCGGCCTGACAATGGCGGAGTACTTCCGTGACGTGGAGAAGCAGGACGTGCTGCTGTTCATCGACAACATTTACCGATACATCCTGGCCGGCATGGAAGTATCGGCACTTCTCGGTCGAATGCCTTCCGCTGTGGGTTACCAGCCGACGCTGGCGACTGAAATCGGTGACCTGCAGGAACGAATTACGTCGACCAAAGACGGCTCGATCACATCGTTCCAGGCTGTGTACGTACCGGCTGACGACTACACCGACCCCGGCATCGTCACGACGTTCGGCCACCTCGACGCCAACGTGTCGCTCGACCGGGCGCTCGCAGCACAGTTCTTGTTCCCGGCTGTCGACCCGCTTGCCTCCAACTCGCGAATTCTTGAACCTTCTATCGTCGGCCAGGAACATTACGACGTGGCCCAGTCGGTACGCAAGGTGCTGCAGCGCTACAAGGACCTGCAGGACGTTATAGCCATTCTGGGTATCGAAGAACTTTCTGACGAGGACCAGGTCACGGTTGGGCGTGCCCGCCGCATCCAGCGGTTTCTTACCCAGCCGTTCTTCGTCGGTGAAGTATTCACCGGCATACCAGGACGATACGTCACAATTGAAGAAACTGTCCGCGGGTTCCGCGAGATTCTCGACGGCAAGCACGACGGGCTGCCCGAACAGGCCTTTTACATGGTCGGAAATATCGACGAGGCAGTCGAAAAGGGCAAGAAGATGCAGGAGGAGGCCGCCGCGAGCTAGGCTCCACGAGCTCACGACACGGTCCCTGAGGGCAAAAAGAAGATATGGCCAAGCTGCAGTTAGCTGTTGTTACCGCCGAAGGCGAAAGCTTTTCGGGCGAAGTCGATATGGTCGTTGCGCCGGGCGAGGTGGGTGAGTTCACCGTGCTCCCATCGCACGCACGCCTGATTTCGACACTTTCCCCGGGCATCCTCAGGTTCGACCAGGGTGGTGAGTCGACGTCACTGGCGTTGACCGGCGGGTTTCTTGAGGTGGCAGACAACCGGGTAACGGTTCTGGCCGACGCAGCCGAGCAGGACGACGACATCGACCTCGAGCGGGCGGAAGCCGCACTTGCCAGGGCGCAGGAGCGAATTGAGTCGGAACCAGGCACTGTCGATCTCGAAGAAGCGATGGCGTCGCTGCGCCGGGCCCGCGTCCGTGTGAGCCTGGGTCGACGTCGACGGGATCGCGGCGCTCGCTAGTTTTTCGTCAGCACCGGGCGGTTGTCCTCCCTCCCTCGCAGGAAGGACCGAACTAGTCAATACCTCACGAAACATGATTTAGGTCGAGGTCTGTTGCCTTGGCAGACTATTTGCTTCCCAAGCAAAGGGTCGCGGGTTCGATCCCCGTCTCCCGCTCCAAACTGAAGATCCGCATCCCGCCGGGCGTCCTGAGAGTGGACTGATTCTGCTGGTTTTCAATGCGAATGGCGAGATGGTTTCAACGATATTGCCGAGTACGTGTGGCGCGTTGACTCGAGGAGAACAGTACACGTTCGCAAGTCCGAGCGATATTGAACATAGATTCGACGTCCTGACGGCAGTAAGACTCGAACCAGGCCTGTTCTGATGGCTCTGTCAGAACTCAGCGCTCGACCCCGAAAATCCCTAATATTCACCGTTACGGAGACAGTAATCCCTGATTGAGCGAATACAAATGGAAGTGGATTGGAGCTTGGGTCGGGCATCTAACAGACCCTGTGCCCTGAGTTCTGACAGATCCCCGTGCCGAACGTACCTCCGATAAAACGCAGCGGACACGGCCAAGATATTCGATAAAACCTGGCGACCATTTTTGTACGATGGATACCATCCCACCCTCCGATAAAAGCCCTGTCGACAAACAAGGTTCCCGCGATTGATGAGTTCACCGTTGATAGCTGCTGTCCTTCGCTGGCGGCCCTGGCCGAGCAGGATCGCAATTACAGTGGGCGCAATTTTTCTCATGCTGTCTGCCTGCTCCAGTCGGGACGGCGATGGCAACTCGAACCTTGAGGTACCCGGCACGTTAGGTCTCGAGCAGCGACAGACAACGGAAACTAATCAGGAGGTTGTGGCACAGAGTCGTTCGGCGTCAGCACGGCAGACAGCGACGGCCTTCGCAGTGCTGGACGAGGCGCTGGCAAACCAGGATTTGGCGACACCCACGCAAGTGCCGGTACCCACCACGCTCCCAACTCCGACCATCGAACCGACCCGGGTCCCAACTCCGACACCAACCAGCATCCCAGTTGCTACCAGCGCACCAACCCCTACGGTCGAAACAACGCCCACCCTCGCACCGACCGCAACGCCCACGCACACCGTTCCACCAACACCCACGTCTACGCCGGTGCCCACATCTCCGCCGACGCCAACGCCCACAGTCACACCTAGCCCAGCACCGACCGCGACACCGGCACCCACAAGCACACCAACTCCGTTGCTTGTCGATGTGCCCCCTGAAGTTATCAACAGCCTGACTTTGTTCGGACCGGTGACAGTTGCGTGGCCGGCGGGCGCTAGCAAAGAAGAGTCGTTATCACCCGTGTCGAGAGGTTTCGTATTAGAAGCGGAAGTAATAAGCCCCCACGATCGAGGACGTGGAGTGTGGTCCTGGGGGATTTCGGTGAGCGGCAAACCATCGCATTTGATTTGGTTTACGTCTGAAAACGACGTTTTCTACTGGTCTGGCGGGGGTTTGAGAACGGTTCAGCTGGGGGAAGTAGCTGTAACGGATGTGCAAGGTACTGCTAACCAGGTGTTTATTTCTGTGCGATCCGGCGTGGCAACACTGACTATCAACGGCAAAAAAGCCGCGACGATCGCCTTGAGCGGTGATGTGTCCGGGACACTGTCGATTGTTACCGATTTGCCGGGCGCCGAAATGCTATCCGGATTCACAATGGTGACTCGGCAGTTGACGGTGAGGACTAACGAACTGGTAAGGGATCAATACTTCCGAATCCCATTTATTTCCGCACAGGAAAATTCTCTTACGCTCAAAACCGTGGATGTTGAACGAATTACAGCAATCTTTGTAAATCCGTTCAGAGTGTCACGCGACCTGATGGATTACGGTTTTCGAGTTCAGTTACCGGCCACAAACCGATTCATTGAAGTCCAAAAAGATCACTTCTCGGGCGGCGAGCACAAACTGATCGTGTCGGTCCGGTTCTCGGCAGGATTCGAATTCGCCAGGCGCGAAATATTCCTGGAAAAGCATTTAGGAAATAAATTCGCTATCGCCCTGGAAAGAAGCGGCGACATTTTGCTGTTTGAAATTGACGGGACCCAGTATCAGCTTGATGGTTTTTCGCTGACCGACACAGACAGGCTGGGCGAAATTGAGGTTTTTATAAACAGCATGCGCCGGACTGCCGACACGGACGACCCAACGTTTGCTTTCGATCCTAATCTGTTCGTCGAATCATTCCGAGTTTGGGGTCGGTAGAAAAATTCACCCTAAATGCTAATTCGGCCAACTCAGCCGATATCTGCCGGAAAACCGAGACACGATTCACGTGAATTGACCTCGACTCGTAGAAGGGCAACCGCCCGGTGTGACCGGTCGCGATCGTTGCCTGCCCCCGAATGCGTTACCACTCGTTATCTGGGATCTTCAGCCTGCTGAAGCCCGGGCAAGATCGTTTGAGCCGCTGGTACCGAGGGTGGGATTCGAACCGGTTCTGTCAAAACTCAGCGCTCACGATGAAATTAGGTCGACCTAAATACTTCATCGGTCCCTGTATTTAAGTCGATAATTCGTGCATTAGAGTCGACCATC
>JADFLG010000178.1 GCA_022564545.1 Chloroflexota bacterium
CCCGATCTTGCCGACGCATTAATGCTGGCATTCGCGAAAAGGCCGGAGCGGGGATACAGGCTATGGGCCGGGTCGTAGGGTGTGCGGGCGCTTGTGATGGGTGAGGTGGGAATGAGGTGGGGGTGGAGGTGGAGAGAGGATATTGCCGCCCTCTGTGGCGAGAATGTCATAGCGAGGAGTACGACGACCCATTCGACCAGCTCAGGCCAGGCGTGGCAATCAGTGTCCAAGTCAGGATGACATACCGAGCCGGCCAGCACTGCCCTTGCCGAAGACGAAGATGTCCGTACCGCGTTGTCGAGGATTGCCACGTCGTCGAACTCCTCGCAATGACAGAGGGACGCGCGCTGCTGCCACTCGCCTCCCTGCAATCTGTAAACAACCTCTATGGGAACTACAGTTAGAGGGTGGGTCGAATCGCAAATCGCTAAAATCGACTTCGCCGCACCGAGCCCTCAATCCCGCGCGAAAAACCCGACGTCGTCGCTGATGTATTCCTCGCGAATGGGCGACCATATGTCGAGGGCAACGCACCCGTTTTCGGTCGCGACGACCCTGTGCATGACATTGCCCGGAATGACGTAGTGATCACCGGTAACCAGTAACTTCTCGTCGTCGCCAACATAAAACCAGGCCGAACCTTCCAGGATGCGTCCGCACTGCTCATGCGGGTGCTGGTGCTCTGGCACCTCCGTGTCCGGGTCGATGTCGATGATCCCCATCATGATCTTCTCGCCCCAGATAAGCCGTGCAAACACCCCGGGCAACAACTCCCGTCGCTCAACATCGTTTTCGCTGTAGAAATACCTGTCCGGCAGCATAGCGCTCCCCTCAGTGAGTCCCGAGCTTGCGGCTAATGGCGGCCTCGGCCACCGGGCTGATGATCTGGCCAATGTCGATGTTGAGCAGTGCCGGGCCGTCGTAATCGAACGCCCGTTTCATCGCCCCTTCAAGGTCTTCTGCCTTCGTGACATGCTCGCCGTACGCCCCGAGCCCCTGCGCCACAACGTCGTAGCGGGTCGGCAGCAGGTCGGTCCAGACCGGTCGGCCGTAAAGGCCCTTCTGAATCTGCCAGTCGATGCCCCAGATCGAGTTGTTCCCGACAAACATCTTCACCGGCAGCCTGTGGCGGACCATCGTGTCGATCTCCATGCCATTAAATCCCAGGGAACCGTCCCCGACCGCCAACACAACGCGTTTGTCCGGCAGCGCAACCTGTGCGCCCAGTGCGTAAGGCAGCCCCACGCCTATCATGCCGAGGCTCGACACGTTGTGGAACCTGAAAGGCAGATCTCGCCTGATCGAAGCACGCAGGAAGTGGCAGTAGTCGCCGCCGTCGTACGTAATGTGCGTATCGGCATCAACAAACTTCTGCAACGTCCTCGACACGAACATTGGGTGCATCTGGGGATGCTTCGGGTCTTCAGCTTTTCCGAGTTCCTCGAGGTCGTCATGCCACTTCTCGCCAGTCGATCGCATAGCTGCGATCCACTCCGTTCGCTCCGACCAGTTCCGCCGGGCAGCAGCGTCAGCCAATTGCGTGATCACGGGGCCGAGGTCGCCAACAATGCCGACAGCCGCAGTGCGGGCCCGTGCGACCTGTGCCGGCGACGGGTCGACGACGATGAACCTGGTGTCAGCAGCGAATGGCGGACTGCCGCCGAATCCCAGCGTGTAATCGAGTTTCTTGCCGAGCATCAGCACGACATCGGCATCTCGAACTTGCTGCACCGCGGGGTTGAGGGGCAGGTATCCAAACCCCATCGAGTATTCGTGGGAATCCGGAATCAGGGCCCGTGCCGAGTCCTCTGAGACGAAAGGAATGCGCATCGTCTCGACAAGTCGCTGCACCTCGGCGGGATCTGCCGTCGCACCAGCCGACGAGCCGGCGAAAATCACCGGCCGCTGCGCAGAGTTCAGGATCTCGATCGCACGTTCGACCTGCGCAGGATCACCCGGCACCCTGAGCTTTTGGGGCGTTCCATACTCGGTCGGCGCGTACCGGGCCACCTCAGCGTCGTCTACCTCGGCCTCCTGGAAGTCGTGCGGAATCGTCAGATGCACCGGGCCCTGCCGGCCGCTCAAGGCAGTGCGAAACGCCAGTGCAACGTACTCGGGAATGCGGGCCGGGCTGGGAACGTTCCATGCTCCCTTGGTTACCGGTGCGGCTATTCCTACCTGGTCAAACTCCTGCATCGCCCCACGGCCAAGGTTTGGCGATTCGGCAGAACCTGCGATGTTGACCACCGGAGCCTCGGAGCCCAGTGCATTAGCCAGTCCTGGCAGTGCGTTGGCATGGCCGGGTGTGGTCGAGAGTGCCACTCCTCCCCGCCTGAGAATTCTTGAATACGAGTCGGCAGCGTGGACCGCGGCTGATTCGTGCCTGAAGTCGACCATGCGCAGCGGCTCGTCATACATGGTGTCCAGCATGTGGAGGATGTGGTCTCCGGCGACTCCGAAGACGGTATCGACTCCCTCAGCTCTGAGCGCGCGAACCAGAAGATCACTGCCGGTGGTTTTGGTCATGGGTTTTGCGAGTTGGAGTGTTTGTTGTTGAAGTAGGTCGGGCAGGAAACCGGAAGCGAAGTTCACGAGTGAATTCACCTGCGATCAATGTTTGCAAACAGTGAAGAAGGTTAGCACCTGTACGTCGCTGAATCCGACCCAACGCAATCCCGCCGGTACAGGTAATATCTGCACTACATCGTCGTATTATCGGCGGACAGTCACGCAGTTCGGAGTAATGCCATGCCCACGTACATATCTCTGCTCAAATACACCCAACAGGGGGTTAAGGACATAAAAAATTCGCCGGGAAGAATTGAGGCCGCACGCAAAGCCATCGAAGAGGTCGGTGGGAAGTTGCTGTCTTACCACGTCACGATGGGACAGTATGATGGCATCGCGATGCTGGAGTTAGCCGACGACAAGATGGCGGCGACATTTGCACTCGGCGTAGGCAAGCTTGGAAACGTGTCGACCGAGACGATGCGGGCCTTCACCGAGGAAGAGTTCGGCGAGATTGTAGGACACCTGGGCTAGAACCGAGGCCAGGATTGGGACTGGCTCGCATCAACCGCCGGACGGCACCAGCAGGTCCATCAGTTCATCGACCGCCATCGCTTCAAGCGCGGCCTTATCGCTGAACAACTCGACCAGTTGATCGACTTTGGTATCGTCAAGCTGAGTGGCAATGTTCGTGCGGAATTTCTCGACCAGTAGCGGTTTGGCCTCGTCGCGCCTCCGCCGGTGTCCCAGTGGGTACTCAACCGTCACTTTTTTGGTTGATGTGCCATCGGTGAACATGACCTGCACCGCGTTCGCTATCGAGCGTTTGCCGGGGTTGAGATAGTCGTCGGTAAATCGCTGGTCATGCTCCATCACCATCTTGCCCCTGAGTTGATCGATACGCGGGTCGGCGGCGGCCTCGTCTTCATAATCGCCGGCTGTCAACGACCCCCTGAGCAGGCCGACTGCCGTCATGTACTGGATACAGTGATCGCGATCGGCCGGGTTGTTCAGCGGGCCGGTCTTGTCGATGATCCTGAGCGCTGACTCCTGCGTGGTGATCGTGATCGACTTTACATCGTCCAGTCTCGGTGCCACCGCGTCGTGAAGCTCGAACGCCGCCTCGACGGCGGTTTGCGCATGGAACTCCGCCGGGAACGAAACTTTGTAAAGGATGTTCTCCATCACGTAAGAACCAAGCGCGCGTTCGAGCGTTATCTCCTCGCCCCCGAACCATGCATCCTGGAAACCCCAGTCCGGGGCGGTCAGGGCGGACGGATAACCCATTTCGCCCGCCATCGCGTTCAGGCCAAACCGGACCGCGCGGGCAAGTGCATCGCCAGCCGCCCACGACTTGCGCGAGCCGGTGTTCGGAGCATGTCTGTATGTTCGCAGAGTCGCATCC
>JADFLG010000080.1 GCA_022564545.1 Chloroflexota bacterium
CTGGGAACACGGATCCGATCGTGACATTGCCGAAAATCTGTTCGGTCGGCCACATGAATACGAGAGGAAGCAGGATGAACGGAATGACGAAGTTCATGGCAGCGCCGGAGCTCATCACAACGATTCGCTGCCAGCGCGGCTTGCTGCCGAGCGCACCTGCGGTCGTGGCGCTCTCCTCGCCGACCATCCGCACAAATCCGCCCAGGGGGAGCCAGTTGAACGACCAGAGCATGTCGGCGACGATGAGCTGACCACCTTCGTCGGCCTTGACCTTGCCGATCGTGATCATGCCGCCTTCGGCAGCCTCGACATCGTCGCCTTTGCCCCGCCCCCTGACACTCACGGCGACCTGGTTGCCGTCGCCGTCGAGCATGGACCGTATCGACACGATCCGCCCGATGAGCAAGCTGCGGTCGATCTCGTACACCGTCTGGTCGTCGACGAGCAGCGGCGTCTTCCCGCTCCATATCCCCCCTGCGCGTGGCGGATAGCCGAACCCGAATTCGAGAGTTTTTACACCGAACCGCCGCGCGGTCCAGAGATGCCCGAGTTCGTGGAGGACAACGAGCGGGCCGAGCACGAGCAGGAACGTGATGATACCGAAGAAGACTGTTGCAGGCATATGGATAAATGCTAGCTCAGAATCGTGGAGCGGTTGTAGCGCGCCAGTGTGGTTTCGGTAGCCCACCTGGCGGCGGCAACTGTATCGTCGATAGACGCGTCGGCGATCACGTCGTGGGCCGCCAGGGCGCTTGAAACGATGTCAGGAATCTGCGTGAACCTGATGTCGCCCTGAAGGAACAGCGCCACCGCGGCCTCGTCGGCCCCGGCCAGCACAGCAGGGTATGTGCCACCTTTCTGTCCGTACTCCAACGCCAGCTCGAAACACGGGTAAAGCGAACGGTCCATCGCCTCGAATGTCAGAGAACCCATGGATACCGCGTCCAGCTTGGGCAGATCGTCGTTCAATTGCCGCTCTGGGTAGAACATCGCGTATTGAATCGGTTGTCCCATGCTGGTAGGACCGAGCTGGGCCTTCAGCGTCCCGTCGGAAAATTCAACCATCGAGTGAACTATGCTCTGGCGGTGAATCGTGACGTCGATCTGTTCGAATGGGATATCGAACAACCACCGCGATTCGATCACCTCGAAGGCCTTGTTCATCAGTGTGGCCGAGTCGATCGTGATCTTGTGGCCCATCGTCCAGGTCGGGTGCTTCAACGCTTCTTCTGGAGTTACATCGTGCAACGATGCCCAGTCCCTGTCTCTGAACGCTCCGCCCGATGCCGTGATGATCAACCTGGACGGTTCGCTCACTTCACCCTCAAGGCACTGCCATATGGCAGATGGCTCGCTGTCTACGGGCAGGATTTTCGCCCCGCCGTCCCTTGCTGCGTCCATCAGCAGTTGACCTGCCATGACGACGACTTCCTTGTTGGCCAGCCCCACGGTCTTGCCTGATGAGAGTGCAGAGAGTGTCGAAGACATTCCAGCGCAGCCGACCGTGCCGGCCATAACGAAGTCGACTTCGGGCAACGCAACGATTTCTGCAGCCGGTGCTTCTTCGGCACCGCCGTACCCCGGTTCGATATCGCCGAGGGTGCTGATATAGCTCGGTTTGAACTCGTCGATCTGCTTCTTTAACAACGACATGTTGAAGCCGTTGCAGAGGCCGACGATCTCGAACCGCTCGGGGAAGGCCCGCACAATGTCGAGGGTTTGCCGACCGATAGACCCCGTCGACCCCAGGATGACCAGTTTTTTTACGGTGCGCTCCATACTGCCGCCCAGTATACGACCGCAAGGTTCGGCATCACGCTGTCCAAACGGTCAAGAATACCGCCGTGTCCGGGGATAAGCTTCCCGCTGTCTTTTACCCCGCCACGACGTTTGATCCACGACTCGTAAAGGTCGCCGAGTATTGCAGCTACGCCAAGAACGGCCCCAAGGACGCCTGCAGCGATGGTCGAGAACTGTAAATCGAACGCTGCATCGATCGCGATCACCGCAACCACACCGCCGATCATTCCGCCAACCGCGCCCTCCCACGATTTGTTCGGGCTGATCCTGGGGGCCAGTCGCGTTCGACCAATCGACAGACCAACGAACAGCGCTGAGGAGTCGATTGCGAATGTCGTGATGATAGCCAGCAGGAGCAGTTCCTGTCCGGTGGCGAGGCCGACCAGCACCGGCGCGTGTGCGAGGGCCAGACCAGCGTACGCTGCGAAGACCCAGTACACCCAATCGCCTGCCCTGCGACCGGGTGTTGATCGGCCCCCGGATCGGCCCAACGTCGCCGTCCCGCGCACCAACAATGCGAGAGTGAGGACAATCGCCAGCATGATGGGCAGTTGATCGCCGCTGATGCGACCTTGCGACAGCATCCAGGCGCCGAAAGCCGCAATTGCAGCCGGTCCCATCACCAGCAAAATTATTCGGGTACCGGCCCAACGGGCCCTGCCTTCGACGGCAGGCCGCATCATGCGGTCAAGTTCCATTCCGCCAATGATGCCTGCTGAGATGGACAAAACGGCAATCCCGGGGAGTCCCAGCCAGACGGCGATGAGTACGACGGGAATGCCAATGCTTGCGCTGATTATTCGGATACGCAACTGGTTTTCCCGCGATGACGGCACCCGGACAGGAGCACTGCGGATTGCCGGTGAATTACACTCGTTTGCCGAACCGACGCTTCCGTTCGTTGAACGCTTCGAACGCTTCGTCGATATGCTCGCCGAAGAAGTCCGGCCACCAGGTCTCGGATGAATAGAACTCGGAATAGGCTGTCTGCCACAGCAGGAAATTGCTGATCCTGAAGTCACCGCCGGTCCGAATCAAAAGGTCAACGTCGGGCATGTCAGACGTGTACAGGAATCCTGCGAATTTCTGTTCATCGACCTCGTCAGCCGAAACAGTCTCTTCGACGATGCGCCTCACTGCCTGAACAATTTCTGCTCTGCCGCCATAATCGAACGCTATCCCGAGGGTCAACCCTGTATTGCCAGCAGTCATCTCGACGGCCTGTTCGAGTTCGTCACGGAGCTCCGGGGAAAGTCGGTCGACCCGACCGAGATGCTTGATGCGGACGCCACTTTCGTGAAGTTCTTGTGCTTCACGGGCAATCACAGCAATCGCGAGGTCCAGGATTCCGGTGACCTCGGATTTAGGCCGGTCCCAGTTCTCGGTCGAAAATGCATACAGCGTCAGGTACTCGACCCCGCGGTTTGCGAAGTCGCTGACCACGCGCCTGATGTTTTCGTAACCGGCATGATGACCTTCCGATACGTCGAGCCCTCGCGAAATAGCCCAGCGGCCATTTCCATCCATGATGATCGCGACGTGGCGGGGAACGTTCTTTTCGAGGTTCTCGGTGCGCGGTGTTGCTTTGCTGTTAGCGGTCATAATTCAGTGTGAGTCGGCTAAATAAGGGCAGATTTAGACCTGCATCACTTCTTCCTCTTTTGTCGTCGTCTCGGAGTCGACCCGGCCAGAGGCATCGTCGGTCAGCTTCTGCAAATCCTTCTGGGCTCGCTGACAATCGTCCTGGGACGCCTCGCCTTCCTTCTCGATCATTCGGATGGTGTCCTGCGCGTCGCGTCGTGCGCTGCGAATCGAGACTTTTGTCTCTTCTCCACGCGCCTTCACCATTTTAACCAGGTCCCTGCGGCGCTCCTCGGTTAACGGAGGAAGGTTGAGCCGAATAATGGCACCATCGATGTTCGGAGAGATGCTCAGATCGGAGTTTTGAATCGCCTTTGCGATTGGATCGATTGCATTCTTGTCCCACGGCTGGATGACCAACAGCCTCGCATCGCCAACGTTTATCTGCGCCAGCTGGTTCAGCGGCATCTCGCTGCCGAAGTAATCGATCTTGAGATTGTCTACCAGGCCCGTCGACGCACGCCCGGTCCTGACACCAGCCATATCGCGTTTCAAAGCTTCGATTGAACCCGACATCCGCTGTTTTGCTTCGTCGAGAGTTTCCTGCAGCATCGTGATCCCCCCGGACCAATCTGACTGGGCGTTTCGCTCAAACTGCCCATCTCACAAGAAAAAATACAACCGGCGGAGCATATCCGCCACCCGCAGACCACAGTGGAGCCGCCGAAAAGCCTGTGAGGATCACGCTACGAACCGGCCTTGCCGTCGGTTATCAGTGTTCCGATATGTTTGCCTGAAAGGATCGATTTCAGGTTCCCGGACTTGAAAATATCGAACACGACGATTGGCATGGAGTTGTCCATGCACAATGAGAGAGCTGTGCTGTCCAGCGCCTGTAGACGTTGCGACAACGCCTCGTGATGCGTGAGGCGATCGTATTTCTTTGCCGATTTGTTCTTCAACGGGTCGGAATCGTATAGTCCATCGATTCCATTCTTGGCCATGATCAATACGTCTGCACCAATTTCAAGCGCCCGCAGAGCAGCCGGTGTATCTGTTGTCATAAATGGAACCCCGGCTCCGCCCGCCAATATGACGACACGTCCTTTCTCCAGGTGACGTATCGCCCGGCGACGGATGTACGGCTCAGCAACGGACGGCATAGAAATTGCCGATTGAGTCCGCACCGTGATATCGGCACTTTCGAGTGCGTCCTGCAGCGCAAGGGCGTTCATGATCGTGGCCAGCATTCCGGCAAAGTCGGCTGTCGACCGGTCCATACCACGTTTTTCGTGGTCCGCGCCGCGCCATATATTGCCACCGCCGACAACGACGCCAACTTCCACACCCATATCGACGATGTTTTTTATCTCTGCGGAGATGTACTGGAGCGTATCGGCATCGATACCAAACTCACGGTCGCCTTTAAATGAGTCCCCCGACAATTTCAGAATTACACGTGAATATGCCGGTTTCGTCATTTGCAAGTTCTCTCTACAAAAATGCCCGGCCAACTGGCCGGGTTTTTCTTCGTCTCTTTACCCACCCAGCTCGAAACGCGAGAATCTTCTGATACGAATATTCTCACCAAGTTTTCCGATCGAATCCGTCACAAGGTCGGCGATTTTCATACTGGAGTCGCGGATGTACTCCTGTTCGAGGAGTAACTCTTCATCCCTCACTTCGTCAGCATCCTCGGGCACGGAGCCTCTGTCAACGTATAAGGGGCTCATAGCGGCGATCTGCATGGCAAGGTTGTGACCCAGCGCCTCAAACTCTTCGGTCCGTGCGACGAAATCGGTCTCGCAGTTCAGTTCGACCATCGAACCGACCCGGCCACCCTTGTGAATGTAAGAAACGACAAGACCTTCAGAGGTCGACCGACCGGCCTTTCTGGCTGCGGAGGCCAGACCCTTTTCATTCAGGATGGCCTCGGCTTTTGAAATATCCCCGCCAGACTCTTCGAGCGCCCGCTTGCAAGCCATAATGCCGGCGCCGGTCTTGTCTCGAAGCTCTTTTACTTGCGCAGCTGAAACTGGCACTTTTCTAACCCCGTTCAGCAACTGCCCTGATCGACAATCAACGCCGACGCCACAGTCGCTTGAAATTAAATCCGCTCTTGTTCTCACGGCAGACGGCTACTTCGAGTCGTCTGCCTTAGATTCTGGAGATTCTGATGTCGCAGGTGCGTCGGATTTCCGTTTTGCCGCAGCTTCTGTTTTCTTGTCGTCGCCGCCTGACCTGGCCGCAGTTTTTGCCTTCGGACCGGCTTTTGCCTTTGTCTTCGCGGCAGGTTTTGCCATTGCCCTGGCTGCAGATTTTGCCTTCAGCTTCACTGGCGCTTTCCTGGCCGCAGTTTTGGCCTTTGCCTTCGGAGCAGACTTTGCTCTGGCAGCCGGTTTTTTCTCAGCCCTGGCTTCATCTTCAGCTTCTGGGGTCTTCGTCTTCTCTACCTTCGCCTCGGCGACGATTTCTTCTTTTGCGTCCTCAACCTCTGGAGTGGCCTTTTTGGCCTCAACCCTGGTAGCTTCGGCCACGGGTTCTTCTGTGGCCTCCTTCGCCTCTGGGATGGCGGGTTTGGCCTCGTCATCGGACACTACGGCCTTGAGCTCCGTTTTAGCATCACCAGCTGCTGAAGGGGCCCGGACTTCTTCCTTCGCCTCGGGTGCCTTTTCTGCTGCTTTCCTGGCTTCTGCGGCCTTCACGGCGTCGGCTTCGGCCTTCTCTTCAGCAGCCCTGGCAGCACGCTCAGCGGCTTTCGCCTGGGCTGCAGCACGGGCAGCGGCTTCCTGGGCTTCGAGTTCTGCCTCGGCCGCAAGTCGTTCGTCACGGGCTTTCTGCGCAGCCACTTTGCCAGCAGAGATAGCCTCGGCGATGTGCTGTGCTATCAACGTGATCGAGCGCACCGAATCATCGTTACCCGGAATCGCGTAGTCGACCTGCGTGGGATCGCAGTTCGTATCCACGATGGCCACAATCGGAATCCCGAGACGTCGTGCCTCGGCAACCGCAATATTTTCTTTTTCAATATCGACGATGAACAGGACCTGTGGCAGCTTTTCCATTTCCTTGATGCCGCCGAAGAATTTGTTCAACCGTTCGACCTCTGCTGCGAGCATCAGGGACTCTCGCTTGGTCTGTGCGACGATAGTGCCCTTGGCAAAAGCGTCTTCCAGGTACACCAGACGCTCGATTCGGGCCTGAATCGTCTGGAAGTTCGTCATCATTCCGCCGAGCCAGCGCTGGTTGATGTACATGGCGCCGGCCCTGTTGGCCTGCTCCCTGATCGCTACCTGAGCCTGGGCCTTAGTCCCGACCATCAAACACTCGCCGCCCTTGCCAACAATCTCCTCAATGAAGTCCTTTGCGGTCTTCAGCATGGTGACTGTCTTCGAAAGGTCGATGATGTGTGCGCGCGATCGCTTTCCGAAGATGTATTCCGCCATCTTCGGGTTCCATCGCTTGGAAGGGTGGCCGAAATGCACCCCAGCAACGAAAAGCGAACGCAGGTCGAGAGGCGCCAGAGTCTCCTGTTGTCCCGATTCACCGGGAGCAATCGGGGGGGTCTCCGATGTCGTCAAATACTCGCCTCTACTTCCGGCCCAACATCTTTAGGACCGGCCTGGTATGTGAAATTTCGTCGCACACAAGTAGACGCGGGACTTGCCCGCGCCGAAGTTTGTGCAGCGAATCAGCGTTTATTCTAACACAGCCAACGTTCGATCCCAGAGTGAAATTCGCGCCCGGTATACAACCGCAGGGTCAGAGGCTTTCGACGGGCGACAACCACCCACGCTGGGCCGCCACGGCAGCGGCGTGGGCCCGGTTGCGAGTGTGCGTTTTATCCAGAATTTTCAGGACGTAATTTTTGATCGTTTGCTCGCCCAGACCGACCATATCTCCGATGCTTTTGCTCGGCTCGCCGCGCGCAATCAATTCAAGGATCTCGGTCTCCCTATCGGTGAGAGGGTTTGGCTCGCCGTTTTCGTCCGTGCGTCCAACATTCGGCGTCGACAATTCACCCAACACTGCTTCGGAGCCAGCGTTGCTGCCGGCGAGTTGCTTGAGCAACGGACTTCCGGCCGATTCAGCAACGGCAGAAATCGCCGCTCCAAGCGTTTGGGCGTCGGCCGATACGGCGACGAATGCCCACGCCCCGGCCCTCGCGGCTCTGAGCAGCATCGCGTCGGATTCGACATCTCCAAGGAACAACAGTCTGGGCGGCGTCAGTTCGTCCAGAGCGCGTGCCTGATCGGGATCTGGCGGTTGGTCGATAATCCGCACATCTGCTTCGGCTGCATAGCCAATACTTCCCTTTACAACCGAAAACCTGGCATTTCGCCCGAGCACGCTGAGTGCATTCCATTCAAGCTCCGAATCGGATATCGCGAGATGAACGGTGATTCGCCGAGGACCCATGGAGGCGGAGTCCTGACTGAGCGGGATCAGCAGGGGTTGTATGTTGCGGTGTTTGAGAGCCAAATAACTATTGTTTGATGGAGTCTGACCGGGCTAAACGCGATCAGGCGATGGACAATTGCACAACCGCATGTTGGCCACTCGGGCGGCCGGGCGATTGGGCCCACTGGCGCAAACCACAACATCATAGTTGTCGTATTTATCACAAACTGGTCAGCGCAATTCCCATATCCAGAGTTCCACACACCTGCGCTATCGTGAATCGAACTGAATTGGCTGGCATCGGATTATGTAACCATGCAGTGGGGCGGGCCGAATATGTTTGATTGTTTCCCCGGCACTCTGGGAAACTTGAGAGCAGATCGACCACCGCATCGTTAAAAAAGTTCTCGCACTAACTCGCGTCAACCGGTAAGTGAATCCAATTCCATATGACCACTGCAAGCGCTCAATTTACACAGGACGAACTCGGTTTCAACGTAAGGAGCCTGCCTGTTCCGGCAACCGTGGCCGCGCTGGTCGCGGGGTTCGCACTGGTCGCTGGACTGATCGTTGGGCCCGGGGGCAACGGGTTCATCGGCGGGGCACTGAGCTACTCGTCAGGCAGCTCGGGCTTCGTTGGAAACCTCGGTTCGTTCCTGCCGCTCGGGTTCGCCTTCGCAGCCGGGATGGTCGCGACAGTAAATCCGTGTGGCTTCGTAATGTTGCCGGCCTTCCTCACGATGTATCTGACCGATCAGCAAGGCGACTCGGCAGCTGACTCTGGGCGGGGCGCGGTTGGCATCTCTCGCTCGCTTATTAAAGCCCTTTACGTCAGTGCTGCACTTGGCGCAGGGTTCGTTGTCCTGTTCGGTACCGTTGGAATCGCAATATCTTCGGGTGCACGATCTTTTATCGTGATCTTCCCGTGGGTCGGTTTTTTCCTGGGCTTCATCATGGCAGCGCTCGGCGCTTACCTGTTTGCCGGCGGCAAGCTTTACAACAACCGGGCACAATCTGCAGCTTCAAAAATTGGGGCGGCATCCGACACCAGTGTTAAAGGCTACTTCCTGTTCGGTATCTCATACGCAGTCGCATCGCTGAGCTGCACGCTGCCAATCTTCCTCGGCCTCATCAGCAGTTCCCTCGCTACCGGTGGAGTAGTACAGGCCACCGGCCAATTCCTTGCCTACGCACTCGGGATGACCTTCGTAATCACAGTTCTCACGATCGGCATTGCCGTCTTCAAGGGCGCGATGGTGAATCAGATCCGCAGGATAATGCCTTATGTTCAACCGATCTCAGCCGGGGTGCTGATCCTGGTGGGCGGATACCTGATCTTTTACTGGCTCACAGAAGGCGAAATCTCCCGCAACCTCGGCTTCGGCTGAGCGCCAATCCCCTCTACCTGGCCCTGGCGTGCCCCGCGGAGCTTCCTAAGGCGCCCAAGTGCGAATGCACGCCCGGTGGCCGAAAAAACGGGGTTAGGGTGTGGGTCAAACCGGCCATCGAAAAAAGAGTTGGCGACGATACGTTCTACCCACCCTCCAACTCCCTCCCCGACGGGGAGGGAGGACCCGGCCAAAGGCCCTAGTCGATCAGGCCTTTTTGCGGCGTCGTCCAGGGTGCACGGGCCGACCACTGTTTGGGTCGCGGAACGCGTGACACCGGCACGTCGATGAATACCGGCCTCTTCATTTCGAGCGCTTCTGGAATGACGTTTTCAACATCGAACGGGTCTCTGGCCCGCAGACCCACTGCCCCGTACGCCTCGGCGAGCTTCACAAAATCGGGGTTCGCGAATTTGGATTCATAGTCTCCACCGAAGTCGTCGTCGAGATCGCGCGCAACGTTGCCGAAGTGACCATCGTTGTAGATCACGGTCACCAGGTTGATGCCGTATTTCACCGCTGTCGAAATCTCCGACGAGTTGTACATGAACCCGCCGTCGCCAGAAACGCAGATCACCGGCCTGTCGGGATTTCCGACCTTTGCGCCGAGGGCGGTCGGGAAAGAAAAACCCAGGTTCCCGGAGTATCCCGAATCGATGTAACTTTTTGCGTTCTCGGTCATCCAGCGCGGGCGGGAGTAATAGCCGAGCTGGGTCATCCCAAAGATCATCACCGCATCGCTCGGAGCGCCAGCCTGGAGAGCCTGCAGGTACTCTTCCTGTGGCCGGTTTTTCTCATCTTCACTATCCGTGAGACGACGCCGAATATCGGCCACTTCCTCTGCGGGAGAAGGCCACTTGCCACCACCGGCGGCCTCAAGGGCCCGGGCCAGCACTGGCAGTGTGGCCTTTACGTCGCCCACAAGCCCTAGTGTGTTTTTGTGAACATGACCAATCATCCTGGGGTCGGCGTCGATATGTATGAGGCGGGCGTCGCTTCCAGCCGGATTTCGCATCGAGAACCGGGTGCCGGCGCCGATGATCAAGTCGGCGTCCTCGATGTAGTCCTTCAGCAATCCCGAGGGCCCGAGAGAGCTGCCAAGCGCCAGCGGGTGGCGCTCAGACATTGTTCCCTTGCCACCGGCCGAGGTCATTACGGCGATCCGGGTCGCTTCGGCAAAGGCCACGAGCTCCGCTTCAGCATCCGAGCGGGCGACACCCCCACCGGCGTAGATGACCGGCTTTCGGGCGGCGGCAATTTCCTTCGCTGCCTGTTCTATCGTTGCTCGCCCGGGCACTTTTCGAACTATCCGGGCAGGTTCAAGAAGCGTCACTTCTTCACGCTCGACCATCGTTTCCGGTGGTAGTTCGAAGTGCACCGGGCCAGGCCGGTCGGACTTGGCCTGCCGGAACGCTTCATGAATGGCCTCAGGCACCTCGTGGGGTCGCAGCACCTGCTTCTGCCACTTTGTGATCGGGCGGGTGATCTCTTTCTGATCGTTGACTTCGTGGAGACCCCCGAGGTTCTTGCCAATGGTCTTACGCGGGATCTGGCCTGCGATCAACACGACCGGCGACGAGCGCGAAAACGCAGTCGCCAGCCCTCCGCCAGCGTTGTAAATTCCGGGACCGGGGACCACCATCGCAACGCCGGGATTACCGGTCGTCCGGGCATAGCCGTCGGCCATGTAGGTCGTGGCCTGCTCGTGCCGGGTGACGATGAACCTGATACTCGGCTCATCGCGCAGCGCTGCGACGATTCCGTACATCTGCACTCCTGGCAGGCCGAAAACGACTTCGACTCCTTCCCGGACAAGAGACTTTACAAGTGCTTCCCCACCCGAGAGTTTGGTCATGTGTTACCTCTGCACCGTTCGGGTGCTGCCTATCAGATTTAGTGCGGGAAGTGCCGGGCGCACGCAGGTTACCGGGGGAACGGGCTGTTCGCTAGCGAATGCGGTAGCCGCAAGTTGATCTTTGGCGATCAGCAGGACTGCCATCCTGAGCTTGACTGCCATCCTGAGCTTGTCGAAGGGTCGCAGTCTCGTCGGTTCTATTGTCAAGGATTGGATTAATGATCGACGGTCCGCTGTAACCGATCCTTCGACAAGCTCAGGATGGCGGTCGCTGTGTTCCTGTCCCAAGGTCCGTCGGCTTCACTCGGGAATCGGCTGAATCTAGCTTGCTAATCGTGCGGCGCGATCATGTATTTCACGCCCTCGCCGCCGGCCGAGGCAGCGAACGCTTGCGTGATCTCTTCGAGCGGATACCTGTCGCTGACAACACCTTTCAGGTTTAGTCGCGGCAGGGTTCCGAGCGCTTCGGCGAACGCGTCTCCGGCCCCGAACGCACCACCAACGGTGATTTCCCTGTAGTGCAGGTCGTACAGATCGACGGGAAGCGGTGAACCGACGGGGTTCACGCCGACCAGCACCAGGTTTCCTCGCGGGCGGATCATCTTCGACACATTTGCAACCAGTTGTGGGACACCGACTGCTTCGGCACCGATCTTCACTCCGTATCCACCGGTCAGGTCGTTCACCAGCTCGCCCAGGTCGTCTTTTGTGGGGTCGTTGAGCACGTCGGCACCGAACTGCTTTCCCATTGCGAGCCGTTTCGGGTTGGGTTCCGAAAGGATCACCCGCCCTGCCCCGCGCAGCTTGAGAATTCCGACAGTTAAGAGTCCGAGCAGCCCACCGCCTACGACCAGCGCGTCGCAGCCTTGTTCCAGGTCACCAATCATGTTGAGACACGAAACCACGCACGCTGCGGGCTCGGTCATCGAGGCGGTTTCGGGGTCCAGGCCGTCGGGAACAATGTGCGCCTGCCGCTGGTCGACCAGTACGTATTCAGCGAAACCGCCTGCCATTCGGGGTTCGCGCTCGCAGTGCATTGCCGACCACGTCTTGCAGCCCTCGCACTCGCCGCACGCAGCGTTTAGCGAGCAAACAACAACCTTGCCAAGTATGGACGATTCGACGCCTTCGCCGATTTCCACGACCGGACCCGTGAACTCGTGGCCGAGCACTTCCGGTGGAGTTCCTGGAAAAAGTCCCTGCGTCTTGTGAATGTCCGTGCCGCAAATGCCTGAGGAGTGGACCTTGAGCACAACCTGGCCGGGACCAGGCGATGGATCGTCGACGGTATCCACCGTGAATTCACTTCCGCCACGCCAGGTTGCCACCCGCATGTTTTCTCCGTATCGCCCCGTACCACCCGAACTTTCGTAAGGCGTCAGATGTTTTTCGCCGGGTGCCAGTGGTTTTATCGCACAGCGAAATCTTATTCGAATTATTCTTAATGCCGCGGGTCTGTCCATCCATCCGAACAGGTGTCAGAATCGTCACATATTATCGGGACAGCGAATGCTGACTGCCGTCAGGCATGACCGGCGCGCCGGTCTGAAATCCGAAGTCCAGTGGGGCACACCAGGAAATAAGAATGAAGATCACCGACCTGAAATGCGCGGTCATCGGCCAGAACCCGGTGGTCCGGATCACCACCGATGAGGGCATCGACGGCCTTGGCGCCGCCGAGACGCCCAAGCACTACCTCAAACCGATGGTCCTGTTCTACAGGGACATGATCCTCGGCGAGGACCCGACCGACGTCGAGCGGGTCATGCTCAGGATCAGGCGGATGGGCTCGTTCAAGCCCTGGGGCGCCGCGGTGAGCGCGATTGAGGTCGCCCTCTGGGACATTGCCGGCAAGGCCGCAGGCGTTCCCATCTACAAACTTCTGGGTGGCAAGATCCGCGACAAGGTACGGGTTTACAACGGAAACATCCGCTTCCCGTTCGACGGCTACCAGCCGGAAGACTTCGCCGCCAACATGCAGAAGATGAAAGACCTGCCGGAGAGCTTCTCGATCATCAAGCAGGGAATCGCCTTTCATGGCTCTCCGATGGTCAAAAACATGCCCGGCTACTACTACGGCGAGTACGTGCCGAAAGACAGGTATCCGAACCGCGGCGTGATGACCGAGAAGGGGTTTAAACTCACCGTGGATTGTGTGATCGCCATGAAGGAGGTCCTCGGCGACGAGATCGGCCTGGCGCTCGACTGTGGCCCGGGCATGACGATCACCGACACGCTGAGGCTGGCACAGGCGCTGGAACCGATGAACCTGATGTGGATGGAAGACGCTATCACCGGCGACTACACGCCGTACGTCCACCCCGACTACTTCCTTCAGGTGACGCCATATACGTCGACGCCAATTCACACCGGCGAGCAGATCTACCTTCGCCACAACTTCAAGGACCTGATCGAACGAAACGCCGTCAACGTGGTGGGGCCTGATCCCTTAGATGTCGGAGGCATTGCAGAACTCAAGTGGATTGCCGAACTCGCCGACCTTCATGGCATACAGATGGCGCCGCATGGCACCGCCGACGGTCTGATCGGTCTGGCAGCCCTCGTCCAGGTGTCAGCGACACTCCCCGACAACTACATTGCGTTCGAGTTGCCGACCGGAAACCCGGCATGGTGGTACGACATCATCGTGGGGCTGCCGGACCCGATCGTGAAAGACAGCCACATCCAGGTATGGGACACCCCGGGCCTGGGAATTTCGTTCGACGTCGAGGCTACAAAGCAGTACCTGCGAGAGGAAGACGCCGACTTTTTCGAGGGCTGAGCGCAGGCCGGCAGGAGGCACCAGTTCTTCCCGTTACTCGCGAGATCCGCGCAGCCTCCCGCTGACTGGCGTTTATTGTCGTCCTGGGCTTAATGGCCAAAAATGTGGGCTTTACCTGGGTGCGAAGTGGAAGTACCAGGCGAAGTAATTTGGTCGCCTTTGGGGGCTGAGGCCGCGGTGCTGGCGGTAGTGGGATTTCAGGCGGGAGAAGTACCCCTCCAGCCCGTTGGTAGTGGTCGGGATGTGCGGGTCGTCAAGGCAGTGGAACAGGTCGGGTAGAACGTGCAGGAGCATGCTGCGGGCGCGTTTGATGCCGCTGAAAATCCGCTCGGTTTCTACAGGGGCTGCTATCAACGAACGTCTGCAGGTGCGGCAGAACCACCGCTGACGACCGCTCGAATAGCAGCCGTTCCGCAGAGCCATGCAACCGCACCGCGGACAGTGTTTTTTGGGACATGACACCCTGATCTATAAACCGGTTTATAGATTGCAGCTACATCTTACGTTTGAGCCAAACTGCAAATTCACCGCCAAAAGCCCACATTTTTGAGTATTAAGCCCAGAATGACAATGTTCGCGCGGGGAGGGACGTAAGCACCCCCAGACAGGTTTGTGCACCGACGTTCATCGCCTGGCATCCAAATCTGTGCGAGCCCGTTAAATGATGGAACAACGACCTGACCAGAAGC
>JADFLG010000081.1 GCA_022564545.1 Chloroflexota bacterium
GGATTTCTTCGGGACGAATTACGTTTGACGTTGTGTTTTGAGGGTCTTGCGGTAACCACAACGGGTTGTTTCCCTCTCCCTGGCAGGGTTAGGGGGTGGGTCAAACCTTCAGATGCAAAGACCAACCGCTCGCAAACCCCAACCTACTCTCGCGCTTACGAGCGGGCACCCGCCTCCCTGCGAGGGAGGAACCTACCCACCGAGCGTCATCGCCAGCTCGATCAATGAACGGGTCGGCACACCAGTGGCCCCGGCCGGCGTCCAACCCCTCGTACGATCGAGCATCGAGGTCGCTGCGACGTCGATATGGACCCAGGGCGTATCTCCGGCAAAGTCCGATATGAAGTGGGCCGCCGTGGTCGCTCCACCGCCCATGCCACCGGTATTCTTCAGGTCGGCAATTCGGGATGAGTTCTGACGCTTCGTGACGGGGTCGAGCGGTAGCCTCCACATCGATTCGCCAACCGATTTACTGGCTTCAAGTACGGCGCCGACCAGTTCGTCGTCGTTTCCAAACACCGGGCTCACGCCATCGCCAAGCGCGACTCGGGCAGCGCCTGTGAGCGTGGCGACGTCCACTACGCGCGCCGCTCCTTTAGACAGCGCGTAGCCAATGGCGTCGGCGAGCGTAAGTCGACCCTCAGCGTCGGTATTGTCGACCTCGATGGTCATGCCGTTCATGGCCGTAACCACATCGCCAGGCCTTTGCGCCGAGGCTCCCGGCATGTTGTCGGTCGCGGCACAAACGGCGTGCACGTTCAGCTTGGGCTTGAGGTGGGATATCGCCTGCATTGCCGCTATTACCGATGCGCCACCACCCATGTCGCCTTTCATCTTGCCCATACCAGCACCCCGCTTCAGCGAGATGCCCCCACTGTCGAAGGTGATCCCCTTGCCGACCAGCCAGAGGTTGTTTCCCTCGTTCGACGGGTCGCCTTCGTAGCTCATGTGAATGAACTTGAGGGGCCGGTCGCTCCCCTGCGCCACCCCGATGTACGCACCCATTCCGAGCTCGCTCACTTCGGCCTCTTCCAGGACGGTGCAGCCAATGCCGCTGTCACGTGCGACCTGCTCCGCTACCGCGGCCAGGTCGGCCGGGGAGAGTTTGTTTGCCGGTTCGTTAACGAGGTCTCGTGCCAGCGTTTCGGCAAGTGAATACACGATGCCTTTTTCGACTCCGGCTTCGATCGCACCGAGTTTGGACGAGTTGGGCGCAATTACTGCAAGACCTTCGATATCCGGTCGCCGCTTGGAGTCGACCGTCTTGTACTTGTCGAACCGGTACGAGCCCAACAGCGATCCCTCTGCGACCGCCTGCGCGCCCGCCGCGGGGTCGATCAGCCTCCCACCCCCTGAACCCGCGCCATCGGAACCTGCACTGTTGGCATCGTTGGCCCCATGAACAACGGTGGCGGCCTGCCTGGCTCCAGATAACCGCAGTTTGCGGATTACCGAGGCGGAAACGCGACGCACTCCGTTCAAATCGAATGATTCTTCAGGACCGAGCCCCACGACGAGCACGCGCGAAGGTTTGAAATCCGGGTAGGCAGAGTTTGGTGTGTGGATTAGCACGGACTCACTTTCTTCCCCGGTGATTTCGCCGTCTGAGATGAGTTGTGTTATCAGACCAAAAAGAGCGGAATCGACCGCGCCTGTCGAGCCACCGGGCGCGGTCGCGCCCTCGAAAAGATTCACGACCAGCACGTCGGTCTCGATCTCTGTGACATCGCCCTGAACGACTGTAATTTCCAACAGAACCAGCTCCTATTTCATCAATTCGATCAATGCAGGTCGATCAAAACAGGCATTGACATTTAATTTTGGCAAAACGTGCCAGCCTGTCCGGCAAACCGGACTCGCCCGCCCCGACAGGTAGTTGACCACCGGCGGCACATGCCGGTGCACAGGTCCGAAACCCGCCTTTTGGATGGCCCGGAACGGTACCGTCGGGCTGTGCGACGCCGCCAGACGAAATTGTATTTGACTCGCGCCAGTCGCGTCCGTGCGGCGCGTAACAACGCGTAAGTGCTGCCTCTCAATTGAACTCGTATTTAATACCTAGTTTTGAACTTGTTCGAAACAATACTTAGGTAATCGACTAAAAATGAGTACGGACGTACCTTGTATGAACAACCAGAAGACCCATACGGTTCCGTGTGTCGAACAGCTGGATTGCATTCACCGCTCTCGCAGCTGCAGGGATTTCAAGAATCCGCAATACATAGCCGTGGCCCGGTCGCCCGGGCCGACGGCGCCAAAACGCACCGAGTGTCCGCTCGTGCACCGGTTTAAAAAAAGGCCCGGCGTGGCCTTGGAGGCGTGAGAATGACAACAAACAGTGTTGCCGTGAGGTTAGTCAGCGACGGTACTTTCCTTCTCGATGGGGGCCCGATGTTTGGTCCAGTTCCGAAAATCCTCTGGGAACAGAGCGTAAAGCCCGACCGCAAGAACCGCGTCCGCCTGGGCCTGAACTCGCTCCTGATCAAGACCCCTCACGCAAACATCCTCGTGGATGTAGGTATCGGCAACAAAGAACCCGAAATCACGCGTGAAATCTACGGTCATTCCTCTTCGAAGCTCCTGCGAAACCTGCGGCACAATGGCGTGAGCGCGCGCGACATCGACTTCGTCATCCTCACACACCTGGCCTTCTCACACAGCGGCGGCGCAACCCGCCTCGACCGCGAAGGCACAATCATTCCGACCTTCCCGAAGGCAAAGTACCTCGTACAGCGGGCCGCATGGAAAGAGGCGTTCTCGCCGAACGAACGATCAATTCCCATGTACGGGCCCGGCGTCGAGCACCTGCGAGTCCTCGAAGACAAAGGCATGATCGAACTGCTCGACGGCGATACCGAGGTCGTCCCTGGCGTCAACACGATCGTTACCAACGGATACTCAGATGGTCATCAGGTCGTCCTGATCAACACGGGCAGCGAACGGATCATCTACCTGGCCAACCTGATTCCTACCCCCAACCACCTTCCCCTTCCTTACATCACCGCGTTTGACCGGTACCCCGATCAGTCGCTTGCGATGAAGAAGGAACTTCTCGACCGGTGCGAGAAGGAAGGGTGGCTGATGGTGTTTGCTCACGGCTACCACCAGTCCGCCGGGTATCTTGAGCGTCGACACGGCAACGTCGAGTTGCGACCAGTCGATTTCTAATCTGCCACAACCAGAAAGTCCTACCGGAAAGAGCCGCCCCATCGCCCGGGGGTGGCTCTTTTATTTAACCGGGACATGGACGTGCATTTGCCGGTAGCCAGCCGGGGTCGATTCGAGGGCAAATTCCCTCTCCTTTGGGAGACGGGTGCCCCGATTTAATCGGGGCACGGTTGAGGGGAATGTTTTCTACAGTCGAGAAGAAGCCGTCGAATGAGGTTTTCTACACGGCGACTGTCCCCTCACCCCAACCCTATCTTCAAGGAGAGGGTGTATTTGAGATAGTTCCGCAGAGACTGCGCAGCGAGATCAGACAACCGGCGACCCGATCAGCTGCAGCCCTTCGAGGCGCACGATCCGGATATCCTCGATCAGGCCGTCGCCGTCGCCATAGCCACTGGCTACGGAAATAATCTCGTCTCGCTCGAGACGCACACGCAGGTAATTGTCGGTCAGGCCGCTTGTCCCCCTTGCGCCTTCCCACAACACCGGACGAACGGCCCCCACGAACCCCTGCCGGTGCCTCCGGGCCATGGCGTCGGCAATTTCCCTGAGTTGTGCGGCACGTTCGGCACGAGCCCTGATTGCGACGTGATCCGGATAGCGAGCCGCGCTGGTCCCGGGGCGGGCTGAATACGGGAAGATGTGCGCATCGGCCAGTTCGGCAGCTTGCAACACTTCAAGCGTCAGCTGGTGATCTTCGTCGCTCTCGCCCGGAAAACCTGAGATGACATCGGTGGTGACAGAGCAACCCTCAACCGCCGCCTTCGCCGCCCGGACAGCTTCGAGATACCCGGTTGCTGTGTAGCGGCGTCGCATGCGTTTGAGAATACGGTCGCTTCCGCTCTGCAAAGGAATGTGGAAATGCGGGCACAAACGGTCTTTTCCGACTCCGTTCCAAAGTTCGAGGAGCTCATCCGAGAACTCGGGCGGTTGCAACGATGAAACACGTAGTCGCCTGATATCTGTCTCCTCAAGCACAGACCTGATCATATCGATGAGGTCCGTTCCTTCGAGATCGAACCCGTACGAGCCGAGCTGAGTGCCCGTAAGAATCACCTCGGGACACCCGGCTGAAGACAATGCCTGCACTTGCCCGATGATTTCAGTCTTCGGAATGCTCCGTTCGCGTCCACGGACCTTCGGCACAATGCAGTATGAGCAGACCTGGTCGCAGCCTTCCTGGATCTTGACTGCCGCCCTCGTGCGGCCCAGTAAATAAAAAATCTCGTCGCCCCCGCCGGCGGGACCCTGCCATTCCATCCCGGTCCTCGTACTGACGATCGAAACGATTTCTGACTTGCGGGTGTTCGGAATGACGAGGTCCGTGGCACTCAGTCCTTCCAGGTCGGCAGTGCCGCTCTCCGCATAGCACCCGGCAGCGACCACGATCGCTTCAGGGAAGTTTCGCCTGGCCCTGCTCAGCGCCTGCCGCGCCTTTTTATCGGCGACGTGGGTCACCGTGCACGTGTTCAGAACGAACACGTCGGGAGTTTCATCGATACCGGCGATTTCATAGCCCGAGCGCGCAAACTCGTTCGCCAGACGCTGACTGTCGGCGGTGTTGAGTTTGCACCCATGGGTTTCGATCAGGACTTTCAACGGCCACCCGGTCGGGCATATTTGCCCCACAGTAAATCTGCTTCCAGTTCAATATAAGGCCGAACGGACGCCAGTGAGTGTTCCCGGTGGCCGTGCGAGTAGTTTCCGTCTCCCCGGGGAGAGGGGAAGGACCTTTTCCCAGCGTCTCGGAATCAGGGCGTGAACCGCATTGTCCATTGATATACTCGCTCGGTCGCTTTTAATCGAAATCGACGACTCCAGGGCCGGGCCCTTACGTGGCCGGCAATTGGAACGTCGCAAGTGCGTATTGCCGGGATGCCGTTTCCCCAAATGCGCCCCGAGGTCACCGAATGACAGTTCGCGTCGTCGTCACAGGTATCGGTCTGATCACGCCGGTTGGGCTGGACCGTCAGTCGACCTGGGATAGCTTGCTTGCAGGCCGTTCAGGGATCGACCAGATTTCATTGTTCGATGCGGAGGGTTTCGTGACCCGCATCGCTGCCGAAGTGGACGACTTCGATGCCGCCGCCTTGCTCGGACGCAAGGAGTCGAGGCGACTTGACCGGTTCGCCCAGTTCGCATGCGCAGCCACGGTCGAGGCCCTGGAGGACGCTGGTATCGACATGACGACGGAGGACGCCGACCGCGTTGGCGTGCTGATCGGCAGCGGGGTCGGAGGGATCATCACGATTACGGACCAGTACGAGATTCTTCTCAACAAGGGGCCAAAACGTGTCAGCCCGTTCCTGGTGCCGATGATGCTTGGCGACATGGCTTCCGGGCAGGTCTCGATGATGATCGGTGCAAAGGGACCTAATTTCTCGACCGTCTCGGCCTGTGCGACTGGAGCCGACTCGATCGGTGAAGCGCTGGAGATGATTCGCCGGGGACGTGCAGACGTCATTGTTGCCGGGGGCACCGAAGCCGCAATTTGTCCGATCGGCATAGCCGGGTTCAACTCGTGCATGGCCCTGTCGACACGAAACGACGACCCGCAGGCGGCGTCACGACCGTTCGATGCGGGTCGGGACGGGTTTGTCCTCGGTGAAGGCGCGGGGTTACTGATCCTGGAATCGCTGGAACATGCCGAGGAGCGCGGTGCGAAGGTCATGGCAGAGCTCATCGGTTACGGCGCTTCCAGCGACGCATTCCACGTCACGCAGCCACACCCGGAAGGCGAAGGTGCGGCACGGGCGATGAAATGGGCCATTGCCGATGCTGGAATTGCTCCAGAAGACGTCGATTACATTAATGCCCACGGCACTTCGACACAGATGAACGACAAGTTCGAGACCGTCGCCATGAAGAAGATGTTTGGCGATCATGCCTATGACCTTGCGATCAGCTCGACCAAGTCGATGACGGGGCACCTGCTGGGGGCCGCCGGGGGGATCGAGGCGGGCTTCTCAGTACTGTCGATCATGGAAGGTGTTATTCCGCCGACCATCAACATCGATGATCCCGACCCCGACTGCGACCTGAACTACACTCCGAACACAGCGGCACGGCAAACCGTTGATGTCGCAATGTCCAACGTGTTCGGGTTTGGCGGGCACAACGCCAGCCTCGTGTTCAAGAGTTTTCAGCAACAGCCAACTCCGCAGAAGCCGTCCGGCAATAATCACGGATAATTTCACGAAAAACAGGTCGAGGCACGCAACATGACGCCCGACCGAAAATGGCAAATTGCCGAGCCGCCACCCCCCGGGTTTCGTCTCGACCTGGGCGCTCTGGGGTCGGGCATTCGGGGGCCACTGGCCGCGCGGTTGCTGTGGAACCGTGGGATCCGTACTGACAGCGACGTCGCCGGCTACTTCTCCTCCGGCCTCGACGACCTTCTCGATCCGCTTGGACTGCCTGATATGGCCGCAGCCGTCGAGCGGATTTCCCGGGCGATCAAAGATGGGGAGACCGTCGGTGTGTTCGGAGATTTTGACGTCGATGGTCTGACCGGAACGGCAATCGTCTTCCGCATAGTCCGCAAGCTGGGCGGCAAGGCAGTTCCGTACATTCCAAATCGAGAAACCGACGGCCATGGGCTGTCCACCGGGGCCGTCGATTCATTTCACAGTGCCGGTGTCACTCTGATCACGACTGTCGACACCGGCTCGACAGCCGTTAACGAAATCGCTTACGCAAAGCGGCTCGGCATCGACACGGTCGTAACCGACCACCATCTCATCGAGACCGACCGTCCTGATGCTGTGGCAATCGTCAACCCTCACGCCGGCCCGAGCGAACACGAACAAGTCGACTATTCAGGCGCGGGGGTCGCGTTCAAACTGGCGGAAGCCCTGTCGGGCGCTGCCGGGCACGGGATCCCTGCCGAGTTGCTGCCGCTCGCTGCCCTGGGGACTATCGCCGATATCGTTCCGCTGGTTTCTGAGAACAGGACTCTCGTGCGTGAAGGGCTGCGCCTGCTCGGGCAAACCGAACTCCCCGGGCTTCGAGCATTGCTCGATATTTCCAGGGCACCCGGCGCATCTGGCAGGCCGACTGCAGAACTGATCTCGTTTTACGTCGCGCCAAGGCTGAACGCGCCGGGACGGATGGGTGATGCGGAGCCGAGCATGGAGCTGCTTATCACTGACGATGTTTCCGAGGCACACGCCCTGGCTGAGCGCCTCGATTCCGACAACACAAAACGAAGGACCCTCAGCCAGGAGGCGTGGGACCATGTGGCGGACCAGTTCGACGTCAGTTCCGACGATCCCATTGTGGCGGTTAATTGCAACGGTTTTCCAGTGGGCCTGCTCGGGCCCCTTGCCGGCAGATTGAACGAACTCACGGGAAAGCCCGCGGTGGCGTACCAGGTGGTCGATGGCTACGCACGTGCGTCGTGTCGCTCGAATACAGTCCTCGATCTTCACGCCGCGCTGTCGACCCATTCAGAAAAGTTCGAACGTTTCGGGGGCCATGCACGGGCGGCCGGTTTTTCGATCAAGCAGGAGCAGCTGGCCGAAGTTCTTGAAGATTTAAGGCGACGTGCAGCATGGGGAGTGCTGGGCGCGCCGCCCCTTCCGGTATTGCATGCCGATGCTGAAGTTGAACTGGAAGATCTAACAGTGGCGACCTGGAATTTCGTTTCATCGATGGGGCCGTTCGGAGAGGCGAACCGGGAACCGGTGCTGGTCACTTACGGAGCGGTGCCGCTGGACGTGCGCACAGTAGGCGCGGGCGGCAAACATCTAAAAGTCAGCTTCGATGCGGAAGGCCGCCGCCTCGACTCGATAGGGTTCGGGCTGGGCGACCGGCCAATCGGACCCGGGCCGGTAGACATTATGTACCAGCTGCGTTCCGAGGTATGGCGGGGCAGGACACGCCACCAACTCGGCCTGCGGGACATCCGACCGTCCCGGGCTCGGGCCCAGAGCTGACGGTTGACGCCGGGGAACGGGCCGATAAACCATCTTGTACAACACCCCCTGTTCCGGGAATCGGCTTTCAGGTGGTCCTGGCCTGCTGTCGCTGCCGGTCCCTCTTTCGCTGCGCAGCCGAACGGGTATCGCCGTCTTCGTCCACGCCAATGTCTCTGTCCGCCCAACGGACTTTCATGACCATGTACGGGATGGTGAACGCAAGGACTATGATCGCGATGATGTGCGCTTCCTGAAGCCCCCAGAACTTCACGTCGTCGAACCTCAGGTATTGGATCGCGAACCTGCCGACTGAATACCACGTCAGGTAGACCATCCAGATCGCCCCGTCGGGTTGCAGTTTTCCCTTCAGCCTGGTGATCAGGACGAGGCCGATCATGTTCCAGATCATTTCGTACACGACCGTCGGGTGCACCGCACGTTCCGGATCGCCGAAAAATCGCTCAGCGCCGACCCGGCCCGGGCTGGCAGGGTGTGTGAAGTACCAGCCCCAACCTGCGTCGAGTGCGCGCGACCAGTGTTCGCCGTTGATGATGTCGCCAATTCGGCCGATCGTTTGCCCGACAAACATCGCGGGGGCAGCGATGTCCATGAACTTGCCTACCGGTGCCTTGGCGAAATACGCGTAAAGCGCGCCGGCTATCCAGCCGCCCAGTATCCCGCCCCAGAGGCCAATCCCACCGTTCCAGATGGCGATGATCCGTCCGGGGTCGCTC
Source organism: Chloroflexota bacterium (assembly GCA_022564545.1). Lineage (GTDB taxonomy): Bacteria > Chloroflexota > Dehalococcoidia > Lucifugimonadales > Lucifugimonadaceae > Lucifugimonas. The sequence goes on from JADFLG010000081.1 coordinate 8,822, forward strand.
CCGTAAATGTCCCAGTTGTCGAATACGTGGACAAGTCGGGCGCCGATGATTCCGCCGACGATGCCGAATATCGCAGTGTTGTACACCATGTCCTGGTTCAGGTTGCCCTTTATTGCGGCGCGTCCGACCATCCAGATGGCGGCGGCAACCGCAAAGAAGCTGAATAACCCGTGCCAGCTCAGCGAAAAGCTGCCCCCCGCCAGGAGATTGGGGTCAAACGGTATTCCTATTGATGCAATTGGCATTTAGCGGTACTCGGATATTTGGCTATTTGGGCCTGGGGCCTTCGGCTTTTTTGGCCTGTCGATTTTTATCTACGTGAGGGCTGATTTTGAGATGCTCAACCGGATATTTGGCCGGGGAGGATTCAGGTCAACCGAACGAGTTTACGAGCTTTGGCGATTTCAGGTTTCGCTCAAAGGCGGAGCAAACGGCTGTTTGTCGCGAAAAATTCGAATTAATCGGGCTCGTGTCTGACCCGTCTGAGAGGGCCGGGACTCCCGCGCCCGAATGCAAACTCTGGCATCACTTGCGGAGTGTGCCGATGAGGACGCCCGGCGAAAATCCCAATCGCCCAATATCAGGCATAGTCTTTGACTCAGAGTCCCCCGCGGTCTGAGGAGAACAGTTTTGTCTGAAAACATGAAGATCGGCGAGGTAGCGAAGGCCACCGGCCTTACCACGAAGACGATCCGCTACTACGAAGAAGTTGAGCTGCTCCCCGAACCGGAGCGCACTGCCAGCGGTTACAGGGTGTACGGCGACGAGGCGGTGTCACGCCTCAAATTCATCACCAAGGGCCGGCGGCTCGGTTTTTCCCTGGCCGAAATCGGCACCGTGCTGGACCTGCACGGCCAGGCCCGCCACCCCTGTCGCCACGTCGTCGCCCTGCTGGACCGCAAGGTCGCCGAGATCGAATCCGTACTGGCTGACCTCAATTCGTTCCGGGATGAGTTGGCAGGACTCCGTGATTCCGCAGTGACCAATCTCGATCAAGTTCGAGACGGCGAATCGGTCTGCAGCATCATCGAACAGGGTATTCACCACGAAGGCGAACTTGCTCTCGCCTGGCTGGGGAGCCTCAACCTGACCGGCTCTCGCTAGCTCTGGATTGCACGAACTCTCTACTGACCGGGCTGGGACTCGCTCTCCGTTCGCACCCTTGTTTACGCACAGTTCGGAGAGTCGCGCTTGACTTTTACCTCGACTGGAAGGTTTAGCGTCATCTAAGTAATTGTGCGAACCGCGGGTCAGGGTGATCCCGGTCGCCGTTTTATCAAGGAGATGACGATGACGAAGCAAACAACACTGAAGGTCCCGGCTATCCACTGCAGCAGTTGCGCAGACACGATACGCCGCACTCTGGAACCGATGGAGGGCGTGGAGAGCGTCGAGGTCGACCCGGAATCCAGGACCGTCGATCTGAAGTTCGAGGAATCGGAGGTGACCGAGCGGCAGGTCCGGGGAAAGCTGGAAGAGATCGGCTTCTTCCCGGACGAATAGGCACGACAGCCAGTTTGGAGAATTAAAATCATGACTATATTTACAGCGCTGGGCCGCCGTTCGGCTTCGTTGTGGACCCACTCCGGGAAAACCGGCCCGTTTCTATTGGCGCTCACCATTGGCGGGTTGCTTGCCGTCATCAGCTGGCAGGCCGGAATACTGGATGACAGCACCAACCTTTTCGGCGGTATCGCGGGAAACGCCACCTCTGCCAACAATCCGGGCATCGTCGTGGCCATCGGAGCGGCGCTTATTATCGGCGCCACCATGATCGTCTTGCCATGCGGCATGCCAGCCGTGTTCGTAATGCCGACCATACTGGGCAGCCGCCAGGGACCCGTGCAGCGGTCAGGGTTGAGCGCGGTATTTTTGATGGCAAGCGTCGTGCCGCTCGCCGCTGTTGGACTGGGCCTTGGATTCGCCGGCAACGCGGTCCTGAGTGCGCTGGATTCGACGAGTGCGAAGATGGGCTTCGCGGTGATTCTGTACTCGGCGATCGGACTGATCGCCATCGCATATGCCCTGAGCGAACTGGGCCTGTTCCGCATCGGCAACCCGGCCGGTATGATTCGCGGTCCAGGGATGCCTGGGACGGACCAGCCATACCGCAGGGCGGCAGTGCTAGGAAGCACGATGGGCGCCGGCATGGGCATCGGGTGCCCGATGCCGACTTACTACATCCTCCTGGGATGGGTCGCCGCCGCCGCGAATCCGTTGTACGGCGCAATTGTGATGGGCGCCTACGGTCTGGGCCGTGTGCTGCCGGCCATCCCAATCGGTGCCCTGATCGTCGCCGGAACGGAAGGCAGGGCGATCTCGCGAGGCATGATCTCGTTCCGGGAAAAAACGAGTGGCGTCTCAAACGGATTGGTGACTGCGACTGGTGCCTACCTGATCGTCCTGTTCGGGGGCGTGCTCCTGTACCGGTGGATTACGCTTTAGGCAAATCGAATGACAGAGGTGCAAGCCAGGCCGACTTGTTCGACCTGACGCGGCATCGATGTTCGCCGCGGGACGGTATATGTGAGATGACCGAGTTTGAGGACTTTGACGATTCTCGGTTTCGCTCAATGGCGCGACAAACAGGAGTTATATGTTGAACCTGCTGCTCATCAGGCACTCGGAACCCGTGGTTGATCCCGAAATCCCGCCTTCGCAGTGGAAGCTGTCCGACCGGGGGGTGCAGCGTGCCGGTTTACTGGCGGAATATCTGGCCGACCGAGGAATCAACGCTCTGTATTCGAGCGGCGAATCCAAGGCAGTCCAAACTGCGGAAATCGTTGGGACTTCGACCGGGCTGCCGGTCGATGTTATGCACGATCTCCGAGAGCACGATCGTGGGAACACCACGATTATCGGCGCTGAGAAATGGCGGTCTCTCGTAATCGAGTCCATCCGAAAGCAGGATGAGCACATATACGGGTTTGAACCCGTGGGCAATGCCCGGATGCGCTTCGGGAACGCGGTCGAGCGATTGATGAAGCCCTTTCAAAACGATAACCGGACCGTCGCGGTCGTCGCTCACGGAACCGTGATATCGACGTTCGTGGCCGAATTGTTTGAGATAGACCCGATCCCAATATGGGAATCGCTGGGCCTGCCGGGAATGGTCGAGATCGAATGGCCGCAGCCTTCGAAGATTTTGACCCTGCGAAATTTCGAATAGCCAGCTGTTTTCGGCACGGCAGTTTGTCGTGGCTCCCCGGCGCTGCCTTCTCGGCGTGGCTGCCGGGAGCAATTGGCAGCGCAAATTCGAATATTTCGGTGCGGGCTCGAAAATGCGTGGTGTGCGGCGCTTCGAATAGAGTTGTTGGTTAGAAACTATTTCAATATACGTCGATGGGCGAAGGTGTCAGATTGAACTTCCCCCTCACCCCAAGCCCTCTCCCTGGGAAGAGGGAGTATCGAGTAAGTATCCAGGTGAAAAAAGGGACCCATCACGAGTGCTTGCCGAGCTTGAAAGGTTCTTGAACTACCTGGCCGTTGAGCGTGGATCTTCCGGCCACACAATTGCTGCGTACCGCAACGACCTCACAACGCTGACAGAGTTTCTCGCGAACCAACATCGGCCGCCCCCGAACTGGAGCGGTGTCGGCGAGCAAGACATACGCGCCTTTCTCCAAGATCTCGATGACCGCGGCTACGCGGCCTCCACCAGATCGCGGAAAATCGCCGCTTCCAAGTCGTTTTTCAAGTACATGAAGGACGAACAGATAATCGACGACAACCCGCTCGCCGAGGTCCGCCAACCGCGGTCCGGTCAGTCATTGCCAAAAGCACTGAGCCTCGATGACGTCGATCAACTCCTGCAAACAGCCTCGAACGTGAATTCAGCCGAAGATGCCCGCGACGCCGCGATGGTTGAGCTGATGTACGCCGCGGGCCTGCGTGTTTCCGAGCTCGTAGGCCTGGACCTTCGGGACGTCGATCTCGATGCTGGCACAGTGCGGACAATTGGAAAAGGCTCCAGGGAGAGAATTGTCCCGATCTACGATGCTGCCGTTGAATCGGTGTCCGAGTACGTGACCTTCTCCCGCCCATCGCAAGTTCGCCCCGGGAATCAACGTCATCAACGCCCGGAATATCAACGTGCGGCAAATCTACGTCACACGCACGCCCTCTCTTTACAAAAAACACAAAAACCCGACCAAAACGCCCTGTTCTTAAATCGCAGGGGCGGGCGGATCACACGCCAGGCGTTCTGGCTGCGCCTGAACCGACTTGCCATCAGGGCAGGAATTTCGTCTAAGATCACCCCACACATGCTGCGACACAGCTTCGCCACCCACCTGTTGCACGGCGGGGCGAGCCTCCGGCACGTGCAGGAATTGCTCGGACATTCGAGCATAGCGACAACGCAAATATATACTCACCTGACGAACGAACATGTTCGCAACGAGTATGCGAAGGCTCACCCCCGAGCCTGACCCGGTCATCGGAGGGCACAATGTCAGTCATTACGATCGAGGGCCGGCTCGGCGCGGGCGGCGCTGACCTGGGCCACATGGTGGCCGAAGAGATGGACCTTGATTTCATCGACCGTCTGATGCTGGCCGATATCGCCAAGCGCGTCGGGGCCACGGTAACGGCCCTTGCCGATCAGGAACGGCGCGTACCTTCACTGGCGAGCAGGTTTGCCCAGACCATCCAGCGAATGCTCCACCGTTCGGCCATGGCAGGCATGGGTGGCGATCCGTACTTCGGTCCGGGAATCGAGCAGTTGCTGGCCCGGCCCTACAGCGAGATGGAGGAACCCCCTCACACCAGCGCCGAGGAGATTGACGAGAAGCATTTCATCGAAACCGCGGCTGAGGTAATTACCGACCTTGCCGAGATCGGGAACGTGGTTTTACTCGGCAGGGGCGGTGCCGCAATTCTGCACGATAACCCCAGGGTGCTGCGGGTTGGCGTTGTGGCCAAGATGGAAGACCGGATCGTGCGTGTACAGCGACAAATGCGGTTTGAATCGTCGGAGCAGGCCGAACAGCTTATTGAACACGCCGATCTGGCCCAACACCGGTACTTCGACAAGGCGTTTGGGTCGAGCCCGATCGATCCGTTCTTGTATCATTTCATGTGGAACACTTCCGACGTTTCGCTCGAGTACGCCGCCCAGGTGACCGTCGATGCGGCAAAAGTCATGACGGAAAAGGGTTTGAAATGGGCCGAATCTGTTTTCGCCCAGTCAGACCCAACATCTGAATAATCACACGATCAACTCCCGATAATCCCCAAAAACATTTTCCCTCAGCAATGCCAAAACTCACGCGAAAATCCAGGTTCCGCAGGAACCGCAAAACAAGTCGGCCAAACGTGTTCGCACAATCTCAGCCAACACAGCGAGTCGACGATGAAACCCAGGTCGCGGTGACCACGTCGACGACAGATACCGGCCCTCGGGTGCGGGCGCGGGTCGAACGGACAACACGCATAGCGGGCGCTCGCTCCGAGATTTACACTCGTTCGATGCCTGCCGAGCTAAGAAAACTGGGGGCGCTGGCCGGCGTAATCATCGTGGCGCTAATAGTGCTGACGTTTACTCTTTAGTTCATCGTTAGCCTGATCCAGTCTGGCATCCACACTCGGGAGCCGGGCGTTAATGTTGGGAGACAGTCCAGTCGACTGATTCGGCAGCCCGAGGAATCCACGCCCCG
>JADFLG010000082.1 GCA_022564545.1 Chloroflexota bacterium
TTGCGCTTCAGCAGGTCGGCAAGCAATTCAGATTTATCGATGCTGGTCGTGCCGACCAGCACCGGTCGACCGGCATCGTGGAGCTCGCCGATTCGCTCGGCGATAGCCTTCCACTTGGCCTCCTCAGTCATGTAGATGTAGTCGCCGCGGTCGATGCGCTGCATTGGGCGGTTGGTTGGGATCTCGACGACTTCGAGCTTGTAAATCTTGTTCAGTTCTTCCGCTTCCGTGGTCGCCGTACCGGTCATCCCGGCCAGTTTTTCGTACATGCGAAAGTAGTTCTGGAGGGTGATCGTTGCATAGGTGTTCGACTCACGCCGGACACGCACACCTTCCTTCGCCTCAAGGGCCTGGTGGAGACCGTCGGAGAACCGTCGACCGGTCATCAAACGACCCGTAAATTCATCGACGATCACAACCTCGTTGTTGTCCTGCACGACGTACTCACGGTCGCGGGCGTAAATGTGCTCGGCACGGATGGCGTTTTCGGCGAAATGTGAAAGTACGTCGTTTTCAGAACCGTAGAGGTTTTCGACCTTGAGTTCCCGTTCGATGGCCACAATGCCCTCTTCACTCAGGACGATCGTCTTGCGTTTTTCCTCAATTTCGAAGTGGACATCGGGGATCAGCTTCTTCGCCAGTTGAGCGAACTTGCGGTATTCCTGGCCCTGCTCGCGTGCCGGGCCCGAAATGATGAGCGGCGTCCGGGCTTCATCGATGAGAATGTTGTCGACCTCGTCGACAATGGCGTAGCTGCGTCCCCGCTGCACCCGGCGTTCGGCTTCATCGACCATGTTGTCCCGCAGGTAGTCGAAGCCGAACTCGTTGTTTGTGCCGTATGTGATGTCGCACGCGTATGCTTCCCTTTTCGTGGCCGGCTGGAAGTTGTCTTCCGGCAGCCGCACAGGCGGGGCCGTTTCGCCCGTGTCGTCGGCCTCGGAAACCCGTTCGGCCCCGTTCTCTGCCAGGGGGGCGTCCGGGTTGAATACCCACGATGAATCGTTCTGCAGGCAGCCAACGGTGAGCCCCAGGGCGTGGTGCACTGCGCCCATCCACCCGGCGTCGCGTTTGGCCAGGTAGTCGTTGACTGTAATTACGTGTGCGCCTTCGCCGGTGATGGCATTGAGATAGGTCGGCAGAGTTGCGACAAGGGTTTTGCCTTCCCCGGTGCGCATTTCCGCAATCTTGCCCTGGTGAAGGACGATTCCCCCGAGAAGCTGAACGTCGAAATGACGCATTCCAATAGCGCGCTTCGCGGCCTCGCGGACCACTGCAAACGCCTCGGGGAGCAGGTCGTCGAGCCGTTCACCGTCCTGGTACCGCGACCGTAGTTCGGTGGTGATGTCTTTCAACTCGTCGTCGCCGAGCTTTTCATACTCAGGCTCTAGCTCGTTGATCTCGTCTGCGAGCGGCTGCATTGCTCTCAGTGCTGTTGCATTTGAATCGCCAATGAGTTTGTTGAAAAACTTGAACATATGCGGCTACTGGTGTGCCAGTGCGCGGACCAGATGCGAGGTCGCGGCCTGCGATCGACTCACCCGCTCTGGAGAGTGAACAGCTCGCCAACAGACCGGCCTTCGTGGATTCGCCTGATCGCTTCTCCGAGGAGGGGTGCGATTGAAATTACCTTTATCTTCGAGTTTACTTTGTCTTCCGATAAAGGGACCGTGTCGGTTATTACGATTTCTTTGATGTATGGCTGCTCTGCCAACCGCGTAGATGCATTGCCGGGTAGCACACCGTGAGTTGCAACTGCGTATATGTCGGTTGCCCCCGCCTCAACCACGGCTTCGGCTGCGGCAAGCATCGTCCCACCGGTACCGATTTCATCATCGAACAGAATGGCTGGATGACCATCAACTGTACCTATAACGTTCAGGGTCTCGACGCGGTCTTCGTTGCCGAGGCGACGCTTCTCAACGATCGCCAGGGGGGCATTAATCCAGTTGGCGAAATCGCGGGCCTTTTTTGTAATGCCAATATCGGTGGCGACAACTACGGGGTCGTCCAGCTTTAGGTCGATGAAGTAATCGACCAGTCGTGGCATCGCGGTAAGTTCGTCAACAGGCACCTGGAAGAAGCCCTGCACCTGCCCGGCATGCAGGTCGATCATCAACAAGCGGTCGGCGCCCGCGGTTTCAAGAAGGTCGGCGACGAGGCGACCCGTAATCGGCACCCGGGGCTGGTCTTTCTTGTCGGTGCGGGCGTAACTGTAAAACGGAACGACCGCGGTGATGCGACCGGCGGACGCGCGCTTCGCCGCGTCGATCATGATCAGCATCTCCATGATGTGGTCATTCACCGGCTCGACGGTCGACTGCAGGATAAAAACGTCTTTCTGGCGGACGTTTTCGAGAATGCGGACGAAGGTGTTGTCGTTACTGAACTTGAATACCTCGATCTGCCCGATGTCCTGATCGAGGTATTTACAGATGTCTCGCACCAGTTGGGGATGCGAGTTTCCAGCGAAAATTACCGGGTTTCCGTTCGTTCCGAGCATCAGATCCCCTTGCACTCCGGGCGTCGTTTCCGGTGAAGCGCCCCCATGCCTTCCAGACGGTCCTACGAGGATAACGTTATTGCCCCGACCGCGGCGGCTATTTCGACGGAAGTTTCGGGTTCCATCGACGATTTGAGTCGCATCATGGTTTTCTCGGGAGGCGAGCGCGAAAGGTGAACCGGCAGCTATCTTGCGTGCCATGTTAAACCCGGTTGCGGTCAGTTCCAACTTGCTGCCCTGTCCAGACAATCGACAGGTAAGTGAGGAAACTCATCATCAAGGGATCTGAAGCGACCGGGGGTAAGTGGGGCAGTTACGAATAAATGAACTTTTGGAACTCGACCGTCGGGGATGTTGTCGACCTACGACGATGTCGTCGTTCTGAATCCCGTTTCCCGATGGCACCGGGACTCAGGACAGGCAAGTTCACAATGACAATGCAAAAACGAAACGTTTTTCGATCATGCCAACGGAGCCAGCTTGATTCGGGACTACAGCGGCGCGGCTTTGAGCGGAGTTCCCGTTGGCCGACGACGCGCAGTCGTCAACACGACGCCGCTCGGCTGCTCGGGTCCGAGTCGGATTCTCGCCCTGAGGCGCAAGCATTCCCGGTCAGGCGACCTGCTGATCAGGCCGCCCGGTGGCTGCTTCGGGCGTTGCGTCCTGCTCACCAAACAGGTTTCTCGCCATCTCTGGCGAAATGTCTTTTGAGAACCCGCACTGCAGGCACTTCAAGAACATTCCGTACATGTCGCTGTCGGCATTGATATCGCCTGCACACCGGGGGCACGATTTGAGATAGAGCATCTCATTCCTCTTCCCTGCGTATAACGTTGCAGGAGATTACCTCCCGGTTTCAACCAGCCAGACCGTCTGTACCGACACATCCAATGCGTGCTAGCACCCAAATTTCTGGATGTTGAGTTCCCAATCACCAAACAACTAAATAAATTCATCGTAGGCGCCCTGCTTGAAACCGAAGACGATTTGTGAGCCGTCGGTCAAGATTGGTCGCCGGATCAGACGGGGCTCATTGGCCATAAGTTCGACAAGCTCTGCATCCGTAGCCGTTCCACGCAGCTCGCGATAAGGCCTTGAACTCGGGCTTTTCCAGGCAAACATTTCGTCGACCGATGAGAGTTCACTCAAACGATTGATCTCGTCAACTGTCAACTTATCTTTGAAAAAATCTCGAAAATCAAACTGTGTGCTTGAAGCGATGAGAGCCCGACGGGCCTTCTGACACGTACTTCAACGAGACCAGCAATAAAACTCGAGCTTTGACGACACGCGAATACCTCCGGGTATTTTTTGGCGGAATGTTTCAGGCAATTTCCCACCGCCATTCACCTTATTCGCCCACGTAGAGTACGCTGCACCCTAGCAGCAAAGGCATGCCGTGGGTAACCGGGCCGACAACAAGGGCAAACATTCACAAAAACAACAGGATCACAAGAGGCCCCGGCGGTCTCCGTTCGCACGCGTGGCCGCTGATTACCGTATCGGACATCGCAGTTTTACTAACCTGAGTCTCTACGCTTTCGGCCTCTCGGGCGTATGGACCGGTGTGGGTGCAGGGATTCTCCCGTTCAAGGTCCTCGAAGCACTTGAGTTGGGGCCGATCGAGGTCTTCGGCTATGCCCTGAACAAAAACGGGGCCCTCGGGCTTATTTCACTGATCGGCCTCAGTGTAGCCGCCGCAATGCAAATGAGTGCGGGATGGCTGAGTGACCGCGACAGTCGCCCCGGACGTCGGCTGCCCTATATTCTGGTTGGTGGCATCGGGCTGGCGATGATCACGGTCTTGTTCGGGTTCGCAGTGTCGTTCGCATCGTTGTTCGTGGTCATCCTGGCTATGCAGCTCTTTGGCAACTTCGGTCAGGGGGCCGCCAATGCCCTGATCATCGACCATGTTCCAGAAAAACGGCGCGGTGAGGCCGCCGGAGTGTTGAATTTGTGGCGACTGCTCGGGGCCGGAATCCTGACTGTAATCGTGCTGCAGTTTATGGCCAACTATGATCCCGTGGACGCTCGTCAATGGATGTGGTACTCGATCATCCTGATGGTTGTAGTACTGATAGGCAGCACGATATGGACAGTGATGTCGCTCCGGCCGCGGCGAGGCCTTTCGATTCCCAATATCAGGTGGGCCGCCAGCCCGACAAGATCGCCCGGTCACGAGCTTGCCCGACCGAAGAAAGCAACTATCAGTCGAAGCTACGTCGCTTTTCTCATCGCGCTGGCGTTCGCATTAGCCGCGATGTCGTCTCTGCAGATCTATGCGCTGTTTTTCTTGCAGGACGTAGTCGGGCTTGAAAACCCTGCCGATGGCGCCGACCTGCTCGTCATCATTATCGTCGTCGCGGCAGGGTTGGCCGTTGTCCCGGCCGGATGGCTGGCCGATCGTCTTGGGCGGGACAAACTGTTTTTCTTCGCTGGCGCCTGCGGGGCAACCGGGGCCACGCTCCTGCTGTTTGTAAGCTCGCTCGGACCGGTACTTTTTATCGGCGTGATCATTGGTGTGACGATCGGGCTGTTCCTGACCCTGACATGGACGGTGGCGAACGATCTTGTCAATCGTACTTCTGCGGCGCGTGAGCTCGGGTACACCAGCATAGCCACGCTGTCCGGGGCCGTCGTAGCCAGGTTTGCAGGAGTCGGAATCGACGTGGTGAACGACCGGTCTGAAAACCTCGGATACAAGGTGATGCTGGTATCGGTCGCCCTGGCGTTCGCCCTGTCGGCGGTGCTCCTCGCAAAGGTCGCTCGCGACGCGGTCCGGGTTGACGGGCAGCCCCGGAAGGAAGCGCACGAGGCCGCAGCCGCCCCCGACTGACCAGGCTGCCGGGTGCCTGATCGCCTCAAATGCCTTAGCATCACGCCACCGCCGATATACTTGCTATCTCAAGTGAAACTTTTTTGCTGATACACGGCAACCGAATTCCAACGGTGGCCCGATTCGAATTGGACCTTCTCCAGATGGACGTTTATCTCGCCAACCCAAGGGGTTTCTGCGCTGGCGTCGACCTGGCCGTCGATATCGTGGAGCTGGCCATCCAGCGATACGGGGCGCCGGTCTATGTGAAGCACCAGATCGTCCACAACCCGAAAGTAGTTGCCGATGTTGAGTCCATGGGCGCGATCACGGTAGAGAACGTCGACGAAGTCCCGGAGGGCTCCGTGGTCGTCTTCTCGGCCCATGGCTCCCCCCCTTCCGACTACCAGATTGCCAGGGAGCGCGACCTGACGGTGCTCGACGCCACCTGCCCACTCGTGACCCGGGTGCACAACGAGGCCAAGAAGTATTCCCGGGAGGGCAAGAAGATCGTGCTTGTCGGCCACGTCGGTCACCAGGAGGTGATCGGTACCACCGGGCAGACCGAAATGGAGCTGGTCGATGAGCGGCGGGAATGGAGTTTGCCGGACTGGGGCGAGGACGTGGAGGTTGCCGTCCTCACGCAGACCACGCTTTCGATTCGCGATACGGCGGCGGCAGTGGAAAAGATCAAGAAGCTCCACCCGAACGCCATCGTGCGGAACGATATCTGTTACGCAACTACGAACCGACAGGCTGCAGCAATCGAGCTGGCCGAAATGACGGAGCTTGTGCTCGTGATCGGCGCCCAGAACAGTTCAAACTGCAATCAATTGAAGGCCGTTGCGATCAACAAAGGGGTGCCTGCGCATTTGATAATCGGGCCCGAGGAACTCGATCGCTCCTGGCTCAAAGGAATAACGAAAGTCGGGATAACCTCCGGCGCTTCCACGCCCGAAAAGCAGGTCAGGGCTGTGATCGAGGCCATTGCTCCTGAAAACGTGTACAGAGTGGGCGCCGGTGAAGAAAACATGACTTTCACCATCCCGCGTGGGTTGCGGGACCTCATTGGCGACGGTGCGCGACGCAGCAAGGACGAACCGAACCCGGACGACGATAGCTAGCCCCGTTCGGGTCGCGCGAAGCCGGTCAACAGGCTCGGCCACCTGGCCACGGCTAGCCCGGCGCAGATCAGTCCGCCAACGGCGTAACCGGTGATTGCGGCCTGCACACCGTACCTCTCGATCAGCCAGCCGCCCGCGACCAGCCCTACCGGCAGACCGTAAACGGCGAGCATGCGCACGCCCATCACTCGACCACGCATTTCGAAGCTCGTAAACGTCATTAGCACGACCGACATCGAGATCATGGAGAAACTGATCGATGCCCCGATCAGGGCGAGCAATGGCAAGCCCACAGAATTCGAATTGGTCCCGGCGAACAGGATCAACAGAACGTACCAGGTGACCATCGCAAACATCATGAACCGTTCAGGCCGCCGTGACGTGACCAACGCCGCCATTGCGAGCGAGCCGGCCAGAGCGCCGACGGCGAACACCGCTACCATCCGTGCCAGGCCGTTTTCGTCCGATCCGTACACGTCTCGCGCCACAACCGGAAGAAGTCCGTTGGTCAGCGGAAATGCGGTCAGGTTCACAAGAAATGCGAGGAACATGATGGGCTGGATGACCGGCGATTTCATCATGTACCTCACGCCATCCTTCAAATCGGTGACGGGGTTCACATGTTTGAACGCGACATCCGGTTTAATGGAGCTGATCCCCAGTCCAAGCAAAACGCTGGCCGCGTAGAAAAACGTCACTCCCAGGTACGCCCAGCCCAGGCCCAGTTGCGAGAGGAGCACCGCCCCAAGCAATGCACCGACAATTCGAGCGGTGTCCTGGGTGGTCCTCGCCAGCCCCGAGGCGTTCATCAGCATGTCGCGTGGGACAGTATCGGCGATCAGAGCCTGGCGTATCACGTTGTCGGCGGGCCGAAAGAAACCACCGATAGCGGCGATCACGAACACGTGCCACGGCTCCAGCAAATCGAACGCCGCGAGAAGCAGCAGTGCGACCGCGGAGAGGCCCGCGCCCGCCCGCAGCACCAGGAGCATGACTTTTCGGCTCATCCTGTCGGCAATAACGCCAACTATGGGGGCCGTGAGCGTGCCGGAAAACCGCAGCGCACCGAGCACCCCGACCAGGAACGGCGAATCGGTGGCGACGAGGACGTACCAGCCCAGGATCAGGGTTTCCATCTCCGAACCCCAGGTGGTCATCGCGTCTGCTGACCACTGGAACCTGAAACTCCGTATCCCGAACGCGGCGAACGGAGCGACCCTGGCGCCGGGCAGCCGGGACGCCGGAGAAGTGGTTGCGGAAATCGAAGCGGGTGATGACGAGATCGGTGTTGCAGCACGAGAACCGGATGTCTTTCCGCCCGAACTTCCTGATCCGTCAGCTACCATCGACCTGTGAATTTCCTCCGAATAAATACGGCATCTGCAGCCCTGATTTTTACGATATTAGTGGTCGTAATCGTTATTCCTGCATGCGGGTCTGCATCACCTCCCGCCCCCGCCGCAATCGAGTACCCGCCACCGTCGTTCATTGCATCACAGGACTGCGAGGGTCTTGAGCACGGCATGTTGCCCCTCGCAAACCTGACAATATCTTCCCGGGGCCAGAACGACATCACTGTACAGGTCGAGGTTGCCGACGAAGCCAGCGAACGCTCGCAGGGCCTGATGTGCCGCGACTCGATCCCGTCGGGAACGGGGATGCTGTTCACCTACGATACAGACCGGTCCAGTGGCTTCTGGATGTTCAACACATACGCCCCAATCGACATTCTCTACCTCGATCAATCCGGCCACGTGGTCGATAACATCTATATGTCGCCATGTACGAGGGGTTTGTCAGAAGGTTCAGATACTGACGATGGGTGGAAGACCAGGTGTGCGACCGAGGCAAACGCCTACATCCCCTCGGGGGCATGGAGAAACACACTCGAACTCCCGGCTGGTTGGCTTGAGACGCAGGGCCTGGGCGGGCCGTTGGACCAGGAAATAACGGTCTCCTGGAGCACTCCGGGCCCCTGAACAGACGGGTAGAAAACGGGAAAAAATACGCACAGGACCCGCACGAGAATTGGCAACAAGCAAACAGAAAGCCGTACTTGCGGTTACCGATGGCCTGGGTTTCAACCGTGTGCGCGGGCGGGGCGTGGTGGACGCCGCCTGGGACCGGCTGGATGCTGATGACAGCAAACAACTGGTGGAAGCAGCCGAACATGTCGGGCAAGATTCCGTATGGGCCAGAAACCTGCTTTACCCGGTCCACGTCGAGTCGATTGAAGCCGAAACACCGACTGAACAGGCGCTCACGTGGATCGACGATCTGGAATCGGCCCGCGAGTCGCTGGACGACGTGCTCCGTGACCGTGTCGATTCTTTAGTCGAACTGGTCGCCGACGAGCACCGCTACGTCCCGTGGGCGTCCGGGGCCCGCAACCTGTGGAAACTGAGGAACGCAAACCTGACCATTCCGACCAGCGCATCGGGAGTATGGGCCGGGTTCGAAGATCTTGATCCGCCGGTGCAGGGAAACTCTGAAACAGGCCACCAGCAAATCGGCAACACCTCGCTCGCACCGCAACTCCCGCTAGAGATAACCCGCTCCATCGACACGGGTGAGTTCTTCGAAAATCCGGCATTGAACGCCGTTCTCTCAAGGGCAAAAAAACGAGGAGCGACGGTCAATTTCTGCTTCCTGCTGTCGGGAGTCGGGGGTGGCGAAGGCCGGGTTCACAGCGCATGGAACCACCTTGAAGCCTTTCTGGAACTGGTGTTCGATCGGCACGGGTTCGGTCCGGAGCGGGTGCAAATGCAGGCAGTCCTCGACGGTCGTGATTCGGCGCCGGACGGGTCGATCACTGCCTACGGCCCGGACAACGGCTCGGGCGATTTTCTCGGTCGGTTGCAGCGACTGCTGGCCAAATATGACGCGACACAGTCGCTGGCGTGGGTGGTCGGACGTTCGACCGCGATGGACCGCGATTACCGGGAAGCGGCAGCGAAATCAGATTTCGATCACCTCACCGGCAGGATCGGTCAACCGGTATCCGATTTCGATGAGGCGAGGGCGACTATCGCAAAAAACCATGCGAGCGGCAAAACGGATCAGGACATTCCACCGATCTCCATATTGCGAGCAGATCGCTCAATGCCCGCGATTTCCACTGGCGACGCCTTTGTGGACCTCAACTTCAGGTCGGACCGTCAGCGGTCGAAGATCGGCGCGCTCGCGGGCGCACGCGCACTCCTCTCCGCCGAGGGCGCGTCTCGCGGTCGGGACTGGGACGGTTCGTGGATCGATCACGACCTGGACCTGGACATCTGCTGCATTGCCGAGTACCACCCGATATTTGAGGCTGAGTATGGCGTAAGCGTGGCCTTCCACACAGAGCCACACGCGAATAACTTTCTTGCGCAATGGCCGGAAACAATCGGAGCCGATGAATATACGCTGGTGGCCGAAAGCGTTAAGGCGTCGCACATGGGTTACTTTTTTCGCGGGCGGCGAGAGGGGCCGGTACCCGGAGCGAACGAAGTCCGGCTGGTCACACCTTCCCACGGCGAGGAAGACGGGGTGAAGACCGACACCGATTTTTACCTGCACCCGGGAATGCGCGCAAAAGAAATCACCGCAGGCGTCCAGGCGGCAATCGCGGCCGGCACGTCTCGCCTGATCTGCTGCAACATCGCCGCTCCCGACATGATCGGGCACCTGCTCCCGGCGCGTTACGAGGAGGCCAAAGCCGCTTACCTGGCTGCTGCCGATGCCCTGGTGGCAATGGCCGGGACGGCCGGTGAGCATGGCCGGCACATGGTCATCACATCGGACCACGGAAATATTGAAGATGACACATCCGCCCACTCGGTGAACGACGTTCTTACGACGATCATTCTTTCTGGTGTTCGATCGGGCATTCGACGGGGCACCCGGCCCGGCGGTGCGAAAGCCACGGTCGCGATCCCGGTTTTTCAGGCCCGCCTGTTCGACATCGCGCCGACTTTGCTCCACTTACTTGGGTTCAGGTTGCCTGGCCCAGATGCAGGCCCAAACAGCTGCGTGAAGGCGGGCGCAAAATCGGATGGCACCGAGACAACTAACGGTTCCGCGACAACTGATCCATGTACAGACGCCGACCCTTTTACGGGCAGACCGCTGGTCGTTGTTGAGTAAATCCGAAACCACACCAGGATGGTTATCTCGGTTGGCTTTGGGTGTGGATTCCTAAGTTATGTGGTAGCCCTCACTTGACCGCTGCAAAAGGCGTGGTAACTTCCGGTGTATCGGTCTTCCGAAAGACCCCCACAACAGGTACGGTGTTCAGCACAGCCGGTGCTGACGCTCCACCCAATTCCTACCGGCTTGAGTTGCACGCTGAATGGCTTCAAGAATCGAAACGAACAGCCCGGGGCTCCGATACGTATCGGTCGCCGACGATTTAAAGCGACAGATCGAGTCCGGCGAAGTCCAGAACGGCGAAAAACTGCCAAGCCAGCACGAGATGGCAAAGCAGTACGGTGTTTCATTAACGACCCTGCGATCGGCGGTCGACCTGCTTGAGCAACGGGGACTGGTCCGCTCCGCTCATGGTCTTGGCACCTTTGCCAGGGCCCCCGGACAGGGTGATGGAATCCCGCAGGTGCTGCTCGTTGACGATGACCCACAAATGGTCGAACTCCTGACGGCAATACTTGAAGGCGAGGACATAGCGGTGACCGGCGCGTCCAACGCTGCGGAAGGAATCGCCGAACTCGAATCAATAGATTTCCAGGTCGTTTTTCTCGATTTGATCATGCCCGGCGGTTCCGGCATTGAACTGTTAAAGGCCATCGAGCGACAGGACCGAAAGACCCCGGTGGTGCTGATAACGGGGGCAGCCGACGCTGCCCTCATCAACGAAGCGATGGACTACGGTCCCATCACTCTCATCCGCAAGCCCATCCGGGCAAATCAGGTGAGACAGGTGCTCGAGGTCCTCGGTGTTCAGGGCCAGGCGTCCCAGGCGTTCAAATTGGGCACCAGGCTGAACCCGGCAACCCGATCCAGCCCGAATTTGAGTCCCAGCTTAACCCAGGGATCGGGGAGTTAGCTGTTGAGTCCCGAAAACAGGCAGGCAGTCCTGGCCCCGGCAGCAGCCCACAAGTTCGAACTTATCGGGCGCATATCTTCCGGCCTGGCCCATGAACTCAACGGGCCGATCGGCATTGCGATGGGCTTCGCCGAACTCGCGAAAGAAGCCATTGACGGCGCAGGCCAACCCGAACTCGACTCGGTCACCACGAGCAAAGTTCGCGGTTATCTCGACATGATCGAAACGGCCAGCCTGCGCGCTCGAAACCTGTCACGGGGGATCTGGAGTTTCGCGAAAGCCGAACCCGGCACCACGGAGAACATCGACATGGTCGAAGTGTTGCAGTCGGTCCAGTTGCTCACCGCCCCGGCGGTCAAGGTCGCGCAAATAGATGTCGCCCAGCGCGAGGATGCGTCGGGTGCGGGCGAGGTGATTTCATATGCAGACGCGGCGCTCTGCCAGCAAATCCTGGTCGAGTTGATCCTTGCATCTCCACAATCGATTCCGGGCGGCGGGCTTGTCGTGTGGCAGGTTGCGTATCTTGACGGAGGTCCTGTGCAGATCGACCTGACTACAGAGCCCTGGAACGACGAGCCAACGAGCGAGTGGGAAGTACCCGAGTACGTTCGGGAATCATTCAAAGACATGGGCGGCACAATTACCGGCGCAACCCCGGTGACGGTCAATTCACCGACCGGCGAGCCCGATCAGGAACTGACCGGATGGAAGGTAACAGCAACCCTTCCAGCCGCTAATTCCGAATAATTTTTGCGAACTGATCGACAGCAAGTTAACTCAAATGGGCGCCCAGGAGGCAACAGTGACTACCGAAGCAGTAGCAACGAAAAACATCAAGGTCTTGATGGTCGATGATCATGAGATCATGCGTCAGGCCTACGGGATGTTGTTGAACACCGACCCTGACATCGAGATCGTCGGGTTCGCCAGTGATGGTCAGGAAGCCCTCGTACTTGCCGATACGCTCAGCCCAAATGTGGTGATCATGGACGGGCGGATGCCGCGGCTAAACGGCGTGGATGCATCGAGGATCATCCGGGAAAAGCATCCCGACATGGCGATCGTGCTGCTGTCAGCCTTCGACGACGACGAGTTCGTCCGGGAGTTCCTGAAGGGCAACGTGAAAGGCAAGGCGTACCTGCTGAAGCAGTCGCTCCAGAGCCTTTCCGACCTCGTGCAGGCAGTGAAAGATGTCGCCGAGGGCAAGACTTATCTTGCCAGTGAGATCGTTGCGAAGCTTGCGGGCACGAACAACAGCCAGGAGAGCGCCTTCCTGTCGGAGCTTACCGAGCGAGAGCGTGAAGTGCTCGACTGCATGGCCAGGGGTCTCTCGAACAAGGCCATTGCCGATGAACTGTTCATTCAGCCCCGAACGGTTGAACGACACATCGGTTCGATCTTCTCAAAGATGCGCCTGCAACCCCAGCCAAAGGCCCATGCCCGGGTTCAGGCAGTGCTCGCCTACCTGCTGGATACCGGCAGGCTCAAGGAGGGCTCCAAGCCCGCGGAGGACGACAACTCCGTGATCGGCGCAATGGGAATGGTGCGGTAGGAGAGGTTTCTGTTCGGCCTCTGAGCCGCCTGGGACAGTGCCATAAGCAACCCTCCTGTTTATCCTCCAAAACACTGACCTCCCAAGGCGCGAGAAAGCCCCCTGACCACCCGCAGGGGCTTTCTTTTTAAATCGGTCCGGACGCCTGCCAGTTTGGGCCAGGCAATGGGCGCGTGTCGTTGACTACGTCGTCAGATGCAGCTAAATCGAGGGCTCCAGGAGCTGGCGCAGGGCCAGGCGAACTGCTGAATACGGCTTTTTGTTGCCTTAGCGGGATCGGCCGCTCGTTTTCCCCTGTCAGGGGACTGAGTTGAAAACTCTCCGAGCAACCTCACCTGGTATGCGTGGAGTTTTTGGCTCCACGTTTATTCGGCCCCGTGAACCTTTGCGGGTGTCACGTTGCCTGGTACGGCGGTCGTTTCGTCTGGGGGCGGGCGTGATCGGATCACTTGGCCCCCTCTCTACCCTCCCTCTAACTCCCTCCCGAGAGGAGGGAGGACAGGGCATGGGAATAGCACCGGGCGTCCCGATTTCATCGAGGACTTGGGCGACGCGCCACAGGCTCCGCGGGGCACGCCAGGGCAATTACTCTCCGAATACACGCCCTGCCCGACCGCGCGTGCGCGATCATTGTTTCCGGCCCTCGTGCGGGCCGCCTCGGCCAGACCGCACCGGCTTCCGGCGCCGGGCCACACCGGACCCGATATTTCACCGCCCAGAACTGGATACCCATGGAACCGCCTGTCCCTGCTCGAAAACGCGCCCCGGATATGCCCGGCCAGACCGCCGGGACTGCGCCGCCCACACCGATATGGATGGACAGGGTGCTGCTGGCGCTGCTCGCGGTCGCCGTGATCGGGCTGGTGCTGCAGATCACGCTCGGTGGCGTCGTGAGGGTGACCGGCTCGGGTGACGGCTGTCCCGACTGGCCCCGTTGTTTCGGTCGCTGGTACCCGCCGTTCGAATACCACGCGATACTTGAATACAGTCACCGCACGGTGGGCTCGCTGGTCGGACTGGTGATTATCGCGGCCACCGTCAGAGTTTGGGTCAAGCACCGGGACGACCGCGTCGTGGCCTGGCTGGCAACCGCGTGCCTGGCCCTGATCGCCGTGGTGGGGGGGATCGGCGGTGCGGTCGTCTTGAACGAACTCGACCCCGCCATCCGCACCGTTCACCTGATGCTTGCGGAAATAGTCGCCCTGCTGGCAGTGCTTGCGCTGGT
>JADFLG010000083.1 GCA_022564545.1 Chloroflexota bacterium
AGGGAGAAGGGATTTTGTCGTTACTTCACCAATTACGGCCCCTTCGTGACCCAGGCCTGCCTGCGAGGTTCGCCGATCGACTGCAGTAGCGCCGTGATATAGCCGTAGCAGAACGCAAACGCCGTACCCTGCCGGTCCTCACCGCTGATCCACGGCACGTGGTCCGGCATCAGCATGTACTTGTACCCGACCTCCTGGTAAACCTTGATGATCTCCGAAAAGTCGATGCTGCCCTCGTCCGGAAACGCCTCCATGAAGTCGAGCTTGTGGCCCCGGATGTTGCGGAAATGAACGTTGAAGATTTTTTCTCGTGAACCGAACCAGCGGATCACATCGGCTATCTCTTCGCCAGGATCATCGAGCATCTCGGTGACAGTGCCCTGGCAGAAGTTCAGGCCGTGGTAGGGACTCTCGTGCATCTGCACGAACTTCTTCATTCCGTCTATCGTGCCGAGAACCCTGGTTACGCCCATGTATCCGTCCGGGGTGTGGGGGTCGTGGGGATGACACGCCATCCGCACTTTGGATTCTTCGGCGACCGGGACCGCGCGCTCCAGAAAATAGTCGATGCGCTCCCAGTTTTCGTCCACGTCAACCACGCCTGCGATGGTCGGAGGGGCGTCCTGGTCCATCCTGGCCCACCGGAAGGTCGAGTTCGACGAACCGCCGCGGCCTTCCTCACGCTCGGAGCGCGGGATGCCGATGATGCACATGTTGTACTTGACCGCAGGGATTCCGACCTCGCCGCACATGCGGATGATGTTCTGGATCACCTCGATCTCGCGGTCGCGCTCGGGGCTCTTGCCGAGCATGATGTTCGGCGACTGGGCGGTGTCGAGCGGCGTCGATGACAGCGGTATCTGCACCATGTCCAGCGTAATGCCGTAGGAGTCGAGTTTCTCCCTGTGCCGCGCCAGGTCGTCTTTCGTCCAGGTGCGTGCGTCCCCTGGAGGGTCGGAGCAGACGTTCACAACGCCAAGCTGCGCCCACTGTTCAAAATCCGTGTCGTTTCGCGCGCCTACCTGCGTTCCTACATACATGAATCGTGTCTCCGGTGCTCATCTGGTTACAAACTGGCGGAAGGGTAGCATCAGATCAGAAAGTTATGTTTCGGTGGACGAAGTTGATGCGGTAATGATCGCGGCATTGATGGCATCGACGTTTGCTGCTGCGAATTGTTCGATTGAACGGGGCGACTTGCCGGTGATGGTTTCCACTTCGTTTGACTGAACAGCCATCGTGCCGATGCGGACCTCCTCATAGACAGCAGCGATATCGCCGGCGCCGGCAGGGTCGTCTGCTTCGAGCTTCGAGCGATAATCGGCGGGGTCGAGATTCACATATGTTATTTCTGGATCAACAACAGCAGTGAATGCTTCGGCAACCCGGCTCAACGTGATGTTCTCAGGCCCCGTAAGCAGTGCATGGGCTTCAAGAGGTTTCCTGGTCGCCAGCAACTCCGCCGCACATTCGCCAATGTCGTAGGCGTCGATAGCGCCGATTGTCCCGTTGCCAGCCGGTGCTTCGAGCGTTATCGCTATGTTCGTACTGGTCGAATCGACCTTCATGAGCGAAAAGAAATTCTGCATGAAGTAGTGAGGGCGCAGAAAAGAGTAGCCAACGTTCATTTGCCCGATGGCGTCCTCGATTTCTGCGTGTGCTTTCGACCACGCATAAGATCTCTGTCCCGCATCGCTGGACGAGAGTTTCACGATGTGTTCAACGCCTGCTTCGACAGCCGATTTTGCGGCAGCGGTTTCCTGCAAAACCTGTCGATCACCATCAGACGACACCAGGAACATGCCCTCGCACCCCGAGGCTGCTGCCGCAACGGTATCTGGCTTATCGAAATCACCGATCGCAAATTCGACAGCCAGGCCGAGCAACGCCATCCGACCTCGCTCCATGTCCCTGACCAGTGCCCTGACAGCTGCTCCGCGAGCGACCAGCGATTGCGCAACGCGGCTGCCGACGAGGCCTGTAACACCGGTAACGAGAACGGTCATTCGGCCATCCTAAAGCGTTGAACTCGACCTGCGTATTGCGTCGAGCCAACCTGCGTACAGGCTTGTTCTTTCCGACTCGCTTATTGAGGGTTCGTACCGGGCAGACGCTTTCCAGAGAGAGCTGATTTCGCTTTCGGAACGCCAGAGGCCGATTCCGCGGCCGGCCAGGAACGCGGCTCCCAGCGCAGTGGTTTCTGCGACGTTTGCCACCTCGACCGGGCGGTCGAGTATGTCGGCCTGGAACTGCATCACGAACGGGTTGTTGCTCTGACCGCCGTCCGCACGCAGCGGCTGGTTCGAGCTGGTCCGCCCACCCTCCATCGCGCCGATAACGTCCTTGACCTGGTAAGCCGTCGCCTCGAGTGCGGCGCGCACGATGTGGTGCTGAGAAGTGCCGCGGGTCATGCCCGTTATCGACGCCGTTGCGTACGGCTGCCAGTGCGGCGCCCCCAGCCCCACAAACGCAGGCACAAAGTAGACGCCCTCGTTCGACCCGGCCATCAACGCCATGTCGGACGTTTCGGCAGGGTTCGAGATGATTCCAAGCCCGTCGCGCAACCACTGGACAGTCGCACCGGTCACGAACACCGAGCCCTCGATGGCGTAATGCCTCTTGCCACCGACCTGGAACCCCAGGGTTGCCAGCAGCCCCGTATCGCCGGGTCCCGACTGTTGAATCGGGGGTGTCGAGCCACGGTTCGCAAGCACAAATGCCCCCGTGCCGTAGGTGCACTTGATTTGTCCGTTCTTGAAGCACGCCTGGCCGTACAGCGCTGCGTGCTGGTCACCGACCATCGCCGTGACAGGGATTTCGGCGCCAAACACCGATTTATCGGTAACGCCAAAGTCGTCGGCAGAGGCGCGCACGTCTGGAAGCATCGTTTCGGGGACATCGAAAAGATCGAGCATCGCGGGGTCCCACTGCAGGTCGTGGAGGTTCAGCAACATGGTCCGGGACGCGTTCGTGGCATCGGTCGCGTGCACCGCGCCGTTGGTCAGGCGCCACAGCAGCCATGTATCGACGGTGCCGAAGCAGAGCTCGCCAGCGTCGGCCCGTTTCTGGCCGTCCGGGATAGTTGCCAGCAGCCACATGAGCTTCGTGGCGCTGAAGTAGGCATCGACTACCAGCCCTGTGATCTGCCGGATGTCCCGCGCATGCTCACCCCGGCCGATGTCGCCACATATGTCAGCGGTCCGCCTGTCCTGCCAGACGATCGCATTGGCGACGGGCCGGCCTGTCGATCTCTCCCAGACGATCGTCGTCTCTCGCTGATTCGTAATGCCGATTGCCGCGATATCGCCGGGGGCAAGTCGTGCGCGACCGATGGCCTGTTTGGCGACGCTCACCGCGGCCTCGGCTATCTCAATCGGATCGTGCTCGACCCAGCCCGGCTGGGGGAAATGCTGTGACAACTCGACCTGCGCCGATGCGACGGGAGTTGCGGATGAATCGAAGACTATGGCCCGGGTTGACGTGGTCCCCTGGTCGATGGCAAGTATGTGTTCTGGCATTCTGGCCGTACTTTACAGATTCGGCAGGCCCAACGCCGAATGCGTGCTAGCACCCACAGCGCGCGCGCATCTGCGCACGTCCAGACTGGTAAAACACCCTATGTGACAGCCCCCATGTCGGGTCATCATCAATACATGCTCAAAACAAACGGATTGACATTCATAGTGCTCGCGACGCTTCTCGCGGGGTTCGTTGCCTCCTGATAATCCAGTGACTTGCCTCGGGCAGCCGGCAGCCAGATTTCAAAGTCTGGCCTGTATTCGACGACCGGGTGAGGCAGAACGACTACGAATTCATCGTTGAGCAGGGCGGTGCTGCCTGTCTCCTCTCCCTGGCAGGGAGGGAGAATAAGCGCCAGCTGCCTACCCGTCCAATATCCCTGACAGTTCTTCCATTTCATCGGCTGTGAGTTCCCATTCCGCGGCTGCAGCGTTCTGGTGGATCTGCTCGGGCGAACTCGCACCGGCAATCACCGAGCCCACCGACTTCCGGCCAAGCAGCCAGGCAAATGCGAGTTCGACCATCGTATGCCCGCGTTTTTCGACAAATAGCTCGAGCTGTTCGAGAACGTCGAAGTTGGCGTCCGACAGACGGCGGTCCCGGGCAGCTGGCGTAAGGGCCAGTCGCGTACCCTCGGGCACCGCTTCGCCCCTCCGGTACTTGCCGGTCAGGAACCCGTGGGCCAGCGGGTAATAAGGCAGCGTACCGAGTCCAAAATACTCGCAAACTGGCAGCACGGCCCGTTCCACGCCCCGTTCAAGCATCGAGTATTCCGGCTGCGACGAAATGAGCGGCACGAAACCGTTGTGCCTTGCGGTCCACTGGGCATCGGCAATCCGCCAGGGATCGAAGTTCGAAAGGCCGATATACCGTACTTTGCCGTCGCGCACCGCATCGTCGAGCGCCCGCAGCGTCTCCTCGATCGGCGTGTCGGGGTCCTGGCGATGCATCTGGTACAGATCGATGTGATCGGTCTGAAGCCTTCGGAGCGACCCTTCCAGGGCATCCATGACGTGTTTGCGGGAACCGCCCCTGCCGTGCGGGCCCTCTTCCCACAGCATCCCGAACTTCGTGGCGATAAGGGCTTCATCCCGTCGATCGACGAGCGCCCGCCCGATGATCTCCTCGGAATTTCCGTGCGAGTACATGTTCGCCGTGTCGATCAGGTTGATTCCTTCATCGAGGGCGGCGAAAATGACGTCGCGCGCCTCCTTGAATTCCATTCGGCCGCCAAAGTTGTTGGTGCCAAGACCGATTACGCTGACTTCAAGACCGGAGTTTCCAAGGTGTCGGTATTTCATACGTTTTCGCCGTTCCGATCTGGTTATTGCGGCAGAGTTAGTCTTGCCGCGACGAGGACGCGGGAATGATTACGCCAGCTGAGTATCGTCGCCGATTATAGTTGCCATTACAGCAAGACAAAATGTAGGCGCCAACCGACTTTCGAACTCGAACACCCCTCCCCGAACGATATGACACTCGAACAAGTGGTGATCGGACTCATCCGTATCGCCGGATCGCTCCCCGTATTGCGCTGGGCCCTTGCCGGTGCGCTGATCGCAATCGTGGTCGATTTCTCCGACCTGTTCTTCATGGCCGTGATCGACCTTGGCGGCCTTGGCGACTACCAGTCTTTCGACAAGTGGGTCGACCTCGTCTACATGTTCAGTTTCCTGTGGGTAGCGAACAGGTGGAGCGGGCCGGAGCGAACGATTGCCCTCGGACTATTCGCGTTCCGAATGATCGGCTTCGTTTTATTCGAGATAACCGGAGCCAGGACAGTGCTCCTCGTTTTCCCAAACGTGTTTGAGTTCTGGTTTGTGTTCGTTGCGATCAGGCTGCACTACTGGCCGAGCTACCAGATGACGCGCGGGCGATTGGCGAAATGGCTTGCGGTAACCCTGGTGCTGAAAATGGGGCAGGAATGGGTGCTGCACGGCGGCCGGTACCTCGACGACTTCACGCTATTTGAAGCTGTCGAGGCGATCTGGGACTTCGTAATTTTCTGGACGTAGTTCCCGGGCCGATTCGCGCGCCGCGGTGCAGAAAATGGCCGTCACGCGGTCACTGGCCGCCGGGCGAGGTCACTCAAGCCGGTCAAAACGTCTTCAAGCGATCGCTTCACCGTCTCGTCCGATAATGTCCCGTCAGAGTCGAACCGGTCCATTGCTCTGCCGACAGTCAGATTCCGCTCCAGAACATTCGCACCGAGTGCGCCCACGATATTTGTGGTCATTTCTACGGACCGCGCGGCACCGTACTGGCCAGGACTGGCACCGATAATCGCAGTCGGCTTGCCCTGGAAAGCACCATTGCCGAAGGGACGCGCTGCCCAGTCAAGCAGGTTTTTCAGCCCGCCGGGTATCGAGCCGGTGTATTCAGGGGTCGCTATCAACACCGCGTCCGCGTTCCGCAAAGCGCGGTCCAGCTCGGAAGCCCGTGCCGGCATGTTTTCGCCCTCGAGGTCCTGGCTGAAGATCGGCAGTTCGCCCAGACCTTCGTAAATTTCGATTTCGATTTCGGACTGGCCAATGTTTCTGGCAGCAACCAGCAGCCCGCGGTTGAACGAGCTCGCCCGGACGCTGCCCGGTACCGCAAGTATTTTCAGAGGATTTCGCATGATCAGTTTTTCTTCTTTCGTAAGGTCAGGTTCGTTGAGTTTCGTTGTTCGAACTAGTTGCCATTGGAAGCAACGGCAGAAGCCGCGGGCTCGCCGATTTCTGGCGACCACGGCACCGAACAATCGGCGGTCCATTTGTGTGAAATCTGTCTGGCCGATTCTTCTTTTAGACCCGCCGTACCCGCCTCCGACGCTCTGGACGAAAGCAAAATAATCAGAAGCACCGGAATAGCGAGTATCAGGAATCCGTCGCTGAACCCGACTGCCTTTCCTGTGAAAAGAGGATTCAGGGCCGTTGTACCTGCGGCGGTCGAAAATCCGAGCAAAACGGCCGCCCCGACGCTGCCTCCGACAAAGAAGAGCATCGAGTTCACTCCCAGCGCAGAAGAAAGCAATTTGGTGGGCACAATCCTGGTCACCGTGGTGGCGAGAGGCGTGTTCACAAATCCTAATCCAGCACCAACAAAGCCAGCGTACGCACTCATCAACCACAGGTTGCCACCGGCCTCAGCGGAGAGTCCGACAATTCCAATCAGCATTACGACTCCACCGAATTTGATGAGGGTGGGCGCGCCGAACCGGTCAATGAGTCTTCCCGCGGTCACGCCCGAAACGGCTGATAAAGCAGCACCAGGCAACATGACGAGCCCAATCGTCAGAACGCTCGTTCCATTAAAGATTGCAAGCAGAATGGGCAGTCCGATCAACAGACCGGCGTTTGCCGCCATCAAGAGAAAACTCATTGCTACGAGTGCAATAAACCTTGCGTTCCGTCTGAACTCGGCCGGAATGAACGGTGAGGTCGCCCGGCGCTGCTGAATCACGAACAGCCCGAGGGACACGACCGCGAGAACCACGCCGCCAATCGCGGGGCCACTGGCCCAGCCGTTCTGGCTGGCCTGCGAGGGCGCGATCAGCACTCCCACCACGATCAGCGCCAGCAAGAGTCCGCCAAGGATGTCCAGGCGACCTTCGACTCGTTCTTCGTTCCGCGGGAGCACTTTGAGTCCCGCCGGGATCGCAATTGCAGAGATCGCGCTGACCACAAATATCGATTCCCAACCCCACGTACTGGCGAGCAGTCCACCCAGCAGCGGGCCTATCGCCGATCCGACGCCGATCACTGCGCCAATGATCCCGATGACCATGCCGCGAGATTCCGGTCCAAACGCCCGGCTGGCAATTGCCATTCCCAGGCCTGGCGCAGCCGCACCACCGGCCGCCTGCAGGATTCTTGACGCCAGCAGTGTTTCGAAATTTGGTGCCACCGCGGAAAGGAGTGAACCCAGTGCGAACAGTCCCAGGCCAAGTATGAAAAGTCGACGTGCACCGTACAGATCTGCGAGACGTCCATAAAAGGGAATGGCGACCCCGTAGACGAGCAGAAACCCGGTCATGATCCAGCTGACCTGGCCTATTTCAATCCCAAGATCGCCGGCAATGGTGGGCAGCACGACGCCGATGGCAGACGCGTTCAGGACACCGAAGAATATTGCCCAGCTCACGACGATAAGAATGGCAACCGACGATTTGTTCCCGCCTGCCAGAGCGGGGGATTCAGTTGAGGTTGTTGTAGTCATGGTCCTGTTCCGGATTCCGCGGGTGTCTTACGGAACGGTTATTTCGTCGCCCCGGTCAGGTCAATCTCTTTTGCGGCGTCCAGAAGTCCGCGATTGATTGAATTCGAACGAACGCTACCTGCCACGGCGAAAATTTTCAGCGGTTTGTTTGTCATGAGTGCGTTTCCAGAGTTCCTGAGAATTAATTGGAAGTTTTGTTCGTGTCTTTATCGGATGATTTATTCGCGTCCACAGTCTTCCTCGAACTTAAAGCTTTCTCGAGCCAGTAGAGCGGCTCTCGAGAGCGGTTCATGCGTTGGATTGCGATTCCTGGGAGCAGCGCCCTGATGCCTTTCTCGATTCGGGCCGCATTGGCATCCGTGACGCCGCCACCGATGATCAGGGCGTCGAAGTGCTCAGCCGCCGCCAGTTCGATAGCCCCTTCGACTGTCGACGAATATTTACCGTCATATCCAGCTTCACGAAACTCGTCGATCATCTGCGCTGCAATGTGCGCATGGTTACCCAGTATCAGGGCCGTTGCTTTCGGAGTTTTTGGTGCATTCGATGACATTTTCACCTCCATGAATTTGTCAGTATGCTAACTATTGGTTCAAAAAAAGGGGGTGATTCAAATCGTTCAGGTCGTATGGTCTCTCAAACTGTTTCGCACCTTGCGCAGGACACGCTCGAAAGTGCGGCGTTCATCCGGGTCGAGGCCTGAGATCATTTCCTGATTGAGCTTCCCCCATGCTGCATAAACCTTCGGACGCAGGGTCAGGCTTTTTTCCGTTGCGACGACCCGCATGATCCTCAGGTCATCGGGATCGCAAGTCCGTTCTATGAGCCCTGCCTTTTCGAGTGGTCGAAGCGCCACGGTCATAGTCGCCCGGCGCACGCCGGCATGCTCGGCGAGTTCGCTCTGGCTGAGCGCTCCCCGGGTCCAGAGGGCTTCCAGGATCATTTCTTGCCCGAGGTGCAGACCGAGCTCGCCAAGTAATTCACCCGCACGCTTACGGTGGCGGCGCGCCACTTGAACGAAGAGGAAACTGGTTGTCCCCCTGATCCCTGATTTACGCTGTGCGCGGTCAGGTTTGCGTTGTGTTCGGGCAGGAGTGATAGTCATGGATATTTATTAGTTAGCATACTAACAATAACAACTTGTCGAGTGGCCTGTCAAGCCGTCCCCTCGAAAACGCCTGCCCGATGTCCGTCCTAAAACAAACGTGGCAAGCCACTCACCAGACGAGGGCGTCGCCCTCACGACGGGGGTCTGACGCGGCGAACAACGTCCCGTTTTCGAGATTGACCTGAATAGCGCCAGCGCTCCCGGCGCCACCCCACATGCCGGTCGATTCAACCGGGTGTCCCCGCCTCGCAAGGCCCTCGATTACCGCTTCGCCGGCCCGGTCCTCGATCTGGAGTGAGTTGGTATCGGGATGCGGGTAGGCGGAGCCCGTCCCGGGCTGATTGTGCGTCCAGCGCGGGCCGTCTATCGCTTCGGCCACGTTCAACCCGTAGTCGAAAATACCGGTAACGAGCTGCATGTTGGTCTGCACCTGGGTGTCGGCCCCCGGCGTTCCGCAGACCAGTTCCAGCCTGCCGCCCTGTTCGACCGGAGCGGAGAAGACCATGACCGGGTTCATCGTATGGCGTACTCGTTGGCCGGGGTTCAGGTAATCGATGTGGTCGGGGTCCAGGTGCCAGTAGGTCATCCGGTTGTTCAGCAGAATTCCGGTCGAGCCCGCGATAACGCACGATCCAAACATGGTCTGGATGCTCTGGAGTTCGCCAACTGAATTGCCCCAGCGGTCAACAACACAGAAGTGCGTGGTATCGCTGCCCGCGCCGTGAAGCCGGCCGCCTTTTCGATGTTTCTTAGCCGCGTCCGGCGAGCGGTCCATGAATGCCCAGGGGTCGCCCTCGACGAGGTTTTCCGCGGCCCGCTCGGGATCGATGAGTCGTGCCCGTTCTGCGAGGTAATCGGAGTTCAGAAGGCCTTCGATCGGAACGTCGACGTAGTTGGGATCTGCCAGGTAGGCCTCGCGGTCGGCAAATGCCAGCTTCTTGGCTTCGACCATCAGGTGAACCGACCCGGCCGTCATATACCCGTACTTTTGGGGATCGAACTGTTCGAACATCCCGAGTTCCTGAAGGAGCACGTGGCCGCTCGAGTTGGGCGGCGCTTCATACACCGTTCGGCCCCGGTAGTTGATCGTTACGGCTTCCTGCCACTCGACCCTGTGCCGCTCCAGGTCCTCGTATGTGAGCAAGCCACCGTTTTCTTCCGAGTACCGGGCGATCGCGCGGGCTAAGTCGCCCACATAGAAGGCATCCCGGCCCTGTTCGGCGATGAGCCGGTAAGTACGCGCCAGGTCAGGGTTTCTGCGCAGTTCGCCGGGTTTCAACCAATGGCCGTTCGGAGCGAACACCGGGCCGGAAGTCGAGGAACTCCGGAGCACCGGGTTTTGCTCGGCCATACGCGATTGAAAATCCGAAACCGGGACACCGTCTTCGCACAGCTCTATTGCTGGTTCGAGGCACTGTGCAAGCGATAGCGTGCCGTACTTGCCGTGTGCCGCGAGCAGCGCATCGACGATCCCCGGGACCGAAGTGCCCAGAATCCCGGTGATCGGTATGCCGTCTGAATACCTGGCGGCTGTCGCTGCCAGGGGGGCCGCTCCGGTTCCGTTCACCACCTCGACTTTCCGGTTCGCCGCCATGTGGACCATCACGAACCCATCGCCGCCAATCGACGAACCCTGGGGTTCGGCTGGTCCTAACGCAAACGCGACCGCAATCGCCGCATCGACCGCGTTGCCGCCCTGGTGGAGTATTCGCATACCCGCCTGCGCTGCCATCGTGTGGTTTGCTACTATCGCGCCCTTGCTGCCGATCTTCGGTGGCCGGTATGCCACGCCGATCAGGCCGTGGGGAGAGTAGCTGCTGTCCATTGGCGGGATGTCCTCGATTATTGCCGGGTGAATGTCGTCGTGTTGTAATGAAATCTATGGCTGGCCCACCAATTTCCGGCAGTCTAGCAGCGCTGGCAGGGCCGGCGGCACACCGACCTGTGATCGGTCCGCAAGGTGAACTCTTTTGACTTCCACTTCGTAACGTCTACATCGAGGGCAAACTAAATTGCTGCGCCACCGCTCCATGACTAAGCTTCCACGCCACATATTTGTTTACCTGGCGCTGGTGATCACGCTGACAATCGGCTGTTCCGTCGGCACCAACCCGACAGAGCCGACCGATAAGCCGGCCCCTGACCCCCCGGCAACCGAAATCCCATCTTCGAAGCCCCTGGCGATCGCGCCAACTCCATTGCCCCTGCCCGAAATGCCTGTCTTCGTTGAACTAAAGGGCTGGGGCGCTGAGCTTTCTCCCGGCATCGTGTGGGCAAGGCCAAACGGCATAGCGATCGATTCGGAAAACAACGTCTACACCACCGAGTTCCAGGGCAACCGAATACGCAAATTCAGTCCGGACGGTGAACTGCTGCTCGAATGGGGCAAGACGGGGACTCTCAACGGAGAGTTCCAGTCCCCGACCGGAATTGCGATTGGCCCACTCGGAAACATTTTCGTCTCAGAGAGCGGGTCTCACCGGGTGCAAAAATTTTCGCCCGACGGGAATTGGCTCACGACGTTCGGTGGTCTCGGAAACGCACCGGGAAAATTTGAGTCCGCCATGGTCGTCGCGGTAGACGACGAAGGAAGAGTTTATGTGACCGACTGGGGCGGCGGGCGAATCAACGTTTTCACGAGCGATGGCGAAATCGTTGAAGTGCTGTCCGCATGGGGGATGGAGCCGGGCAAGCTATTGAGCCCGACTGGCATAAAGGTTGGTCCCGACAATAACCTGTGGGTCGTCGATAGGGGCAACCACAGAATTCAGCAATTTACCAGGGGTGGTGAACTGCTGAATGTCTGGGGTTCTCGAGGCGAAGGGCCCGGTCAGTTCGTGGTTCCAACGAGTATCAATTTCGATCTCGATGGCAATTTTTTCGTGTCTGAGGTGAACAATTCACGCGTACAGGCGTTCACACCCGATGGACAGTTCATTGGCGAGCTGGCCCCGGGCACGTTCGCCGGCCCGCATGGACTCGCATTCGACGGCACGGGTGCGCTTTACGTCGCCGACACTGGCAACGATGTGATCCGCAAGTTCGTGCCCGCAGGTTCAAATTGACACGTCACCGGACCTGACTTCAGTGGCGCCATCGTTTCGAATTGGTCCTGGCGACGAGAACCGGGAAAAGTACCTGCGGGCCTCGTAAGCCCTGAGCCTGTGACCGATCCGTTACTGGCAGACTGCTCTAACCGACGGAGTCATGGGTCCATACACTGCGGGTATACTATCCGATTACCCGGCCACTTACGTTTCGTCGAGACATGGAGACCAGCGGCATGATTGCCGTCGCCCGTGGAAGGCATGTCGTTTTTGGAACTGGCCCGGTTGGGGCAGTGCTTGCGCGCGTGCTGCACGAGACCGGGCGGACGGTCGTTTCTATTCCGGTCAACGAGTACGGATCGGACCCAATACAGGCGACGGTCATGCGTGGAGATGCCGCCGACTTCGAGTTTGCCCGTCGAGCTTGCGAGGGCGCTGAGGCGATTTACCTGTGCCTCAGTGGCCCGGCCGACGAGTGGGAAGCTCAGTTCCCGCCTGTGGTCGATAACGCGATCGAGGTTGCGGCCGCAGTTGGGGCCAGGCTGGTCCACTGGGACCTCGCCCACATGTACGGACCAACACGGGATCCGATCGACGAATCGGTCCCGAATACGGCGAAATCTGGTCCTGCGCGTGTGCTGATCGAGCAGGCCGACAAGATAATCGACGCAACCTGGACCGGCAAAATCGATGGCGTCATCGGCCGCTCTCCAGATGTGTACGGGCCCGGCGCCATAGGCCCGGAGTTTGGATCGTCGTTTGGCGGCCGGGTGTTCTGGCCTGCGCTTGAGGATACCGAGATAACACTGGTTGGCGATGTTGATTCACCCCGCTCCATGGCCTATGTCGACGACGTTGCGCACGGACTGATGACGCTGGGAGAGATGAGTGACAGCGGGGGTCACATCTGGCACCTGCCATGTGCGCCGCCTGTGTCGCCAGCCGAGTTGGCTTCGATGGTAATCGGACAGGCACGCTCCAACGCCGATGTCGGAACGACGCCCCGGCACCTGCGGGGCTGCGCTTTGCTGCAACTCAAGATAGTACGGGCCGACATCGGCGAGGTGCAGCACGAGCTCCATGCCCTCGACCGGCCGTTCTTTCTCGATCACTCCCGCTTTACTTCGGCTTATGGCCAGGTTGTCACAGAGCACGAGGAAGCGATTCTAACGACACTGGCCTGGTTTACTGCTCACCCGCGGCCGGTCAACGTGACACTGGCAGACCGGGTGATGGACCGATTGCCGCCACTTGCGAAGGCGTCACGCCTGGCCGGCAGGCTTGGATCAGGCGCACTGGCACTCGCGAAGTCATAAACCGATAGACAAATAAAGAGGCCCCCGATCACTCGGAGGCCTCTTTTGGTTTACAGGGTCGTGCGAGGCTCAGTTGGCCCAGAGAACATGGGTGATCACTTTGTTTCCTTTGCCAAGATCGCGCTCGAACTCGTTGGGACGGCCATTACCGTCAGTGCCAATGGCCTTGCCCCACTCGCTATTGCCGCCAGAGAGAGGTGCGAAGTTTGGCTTGCCTTTGCCCGGAGGCGGTCCACCGTCTTTTTCGTCATCACCACCACCGTACATGCTGACCAGCTGGTCGTAATCATGCTGGTTGGGGCTGAGGTCTGCCTCAGTAAGCGGGTTACCCGTGTAATCCATACAGGTTCCCAGAGGAGTGTTGTTGAAGTCTTCATGATGTTGTTTCCTCAGCAGTAATTCCGGAGATCAGCGCCGATGTGACGTGGCCGGCAAATGATTCGTTAGTTTGTCAGCACGTGTACCATGCGGTCTGTTTCATCGGTCGAAAGTAACTGATTGTCGTGCGTGTAGTAGCGTACGCGCAGGATGCCGTACCGCTTCACGCGATGCTTGGCGAACCCGATCCGTGAATTCTCGACCGAGGCGCCCGGCATTCCCGGCGGTTTGACCGCTTACGGCACCGGCAACCACGAAATCGAGGCGCATTTTGCCATGCTGGCGCACGGCATCGCCTTCACTTCCTATGCCGCCGGAGACCTGCCGAACCGCTTCGTCTCCTTCGTGCGCGGAAAACTGGCGATGCCGGTGATCACCTGGACCATCCGCGACCAGCCGGCCATCGATCTGACCTTCAAATATGCCGACCAGATGACGTTCGAGGGTTTCGAACCCGATCCCGTCCGCATCGCTTGATGGCATCTTGCACCCGGCCCGATGGACCATAAGTAACAGGCCATGGACCAGGGCAACGACGCGGGCGAACACAATGAGGCGGGCTATGCCGGGGGCATAGCCGC
>JADFLG010000084.1 GCA_022564545.1 Chloroflexota bacterium
GTTATTCGTGGTGGGTGCGGAGCGCTGCTGGGCGGCTGCGACCTATACGCGGGGTTCGCGACCCACATCCTAACCCTCTCCCGTTAGCTCCGGGCGTGCGCAGCGCACTTGCCAGATGACTGGCGTGAGCAAATCGCGCAGGAAGCTCCGCGGGGCACGCCAGAGCGAGGGAGAGGGGACAAAGTCGGGGGCCGGACCGGTTCAAGATGCAGAGTCAGAAAGGTAGTCGAGCGCGTTCAAA
This sequence comes from Chloroflexota bacterium, assembly GCA_022564545.1. GTDB lineage: Bacteria > Chloroflexota > Dehalococcoidia > Lucifugimonadales > Lucifugimonadaceae > Lucifugimonas. Next base: position 242 of record JADFLG010000084.1, read on the forward strand.
ATGAGTTTCTGGAACTGCGGGTGCTGCTGCGACGATGCGGCGTGCCCGAGCGCGATATTTGCCACTTTGCCGTTTCCGAACTGGTGCGACCAGCCGAGCGGCTTGTTTTCGCCCTCGACGACTCCGTGCATGAAGACGTCAATGCCGGGCTGGATGTCGAGCCCGCAGTAGCATTCGTCGTAGGTCCAGAAATCGGATACGCCGGCCGCGATGGGATGGCCGGGGTTGTCGATGTAGACCTGGAACCATCCGAATGGCGGGTGCCAGCTTTCGCCAAGCACCCAGCCGCCGCCGGTGATCTGCTTCATCGGCGGCCATTCGGGGCAGGATGCTGCAGATATGTGGACGGAGAGCAATGAGCCCCCGCCCGCAACGTAATTATGGAACCCCGAGCGCTGAGCATCGTTCAGGTCGTTTTCGGTTGCATCCTGGCGGAGGGTATTGAGGACGATAGCGTCGAAGCCAGAGAGCACGCCTGCCAGTTCGTCGGCTGATTCAGAGAGCGTGACCGAATGCCCTGCTCCTTCGAGGAATGCCTGCAACACCGGTGTCGATTCTTCGTAGGGGTGGCTGCCACCGGTAAGGAGGAGCAGGTTCATCATGGACTCTCCGATTGTTTTGTAGCTGGCCGCCATGCGCCTGGCAGGGGGCCGGCTTCAGTTTGGTGCTGCGCCGAAGCAGCCTTAGAAACCGAAGTGGAAGAAATGGTCGATTCGAGGGCCTCGTCGTCGATTGCCGGTTGTGGCTCCGGGTGGGATGCAGCCCAGTCTTTCTGCCTGATCTCCATCAGCACGAACTCGTAGCCGTCGCGCTTTACCTCGCGGACGATGCTGAACCCTGCCTTGGCGAACGACCTTTGTGCCCTGAGGTTGCCGGTAAGCGTATGCAGGTAGACGCGTTCGATCTGCGTCGCCGTGAAGATGTGCTTGAGGGCCGATTTAACCGCATCGGTCCCGTAGCCGCGGCCCCAGTACTCGCGGTCACCAATCATGATCCCGAACTCGCACTGCGACTTCTCGGTCTTGATGTCGTAGTACATGCAGTTGCCAATGTGCCGGCCATCGAGCGTGTCAATCGCCATCCGGACCGACCAGGGAGACGGGTAGCTTACGTCGTCCCGGTGGTAGCGCATGTATTCGGTGAAGGTAAGGGTGACCGGTCGGGTCGCATCGAGCCCTGCGAGTTCGGCATCGATGCGCCACGAATAATCGGCCTCGGCATCATCCATAATCTTAGACCGGAGCACGGTCAGATCGCCGACAACGCGCAGGTCAGTTGTCGCTTCCTGTTCGACCTTCATAAAAGGCCACAGCTTTTTCCAGGACTCGCGCTTCATTCCGATGGGTCAACCTGTGCGATGCTTCTTGGATGTCGATCCACGCAACATCATCGTACTCACGATCGTGATTGGATGTGTCGCCGCCAATGTATTTCATCAGATACCAGTGGACCGTTTTATCTATTCTCACAGTACTTTCGTCTTTAAATGGCAGTTCGCCGATCGTCTCGCCGGCAGTCCTGAAGAAAGAGTAATACGTGTCGTCGATCGAGGGGCCTATCTCGACCTGCAGCCCGGTTTCCTCCGCCACCTCACGGACCGCGGTATCGGCCACCGATTCGCCTTGCTCGGGAGTCCCTTTCGGGAGCGCCCACAGCGAATCGGAGCGCCGGTGGCAAAGTGCGACTGACAGGCGTCCGTCATTTTCAGTGCGCAGCACAACGCCACCGGCGGACCACCGGACTATGGAGTGATCTGTTGTGCGCTGCCTGCTCATCAAGTTAAACGTGAATTTTCTGAGGTCTTCCTGAATATTCTGAAAGCCATTAGACCATGCGATCGGTCTAACGTGACTCTAACGCGACTGGCCCGGCGAATCGGAACTCGAACCACAGAGCCGGATTCTAAGTTTGACGGGGCTGGCGGTCAAACGCTCGCGTGCGGGTTTTCGGTCAAAAGTAATATCCTTTCAATATTCACCCCGCAATCAAATTGACACCGAACTGGTCGGATTCGATAATTACCAGTTGGGTAAAAGCGCAAGATGTCAGTTCTTAGCACACGATTACATCATCCAGATGAAAAATGCCGTCGCCCGGCCGGGACGGCAGCACGTATTTCGCTTCTTGCCGGGCAGTGGGCCCGCAACACGTGGCCGTTCGAAGATAGCCGCATTATCACCGGGTGACGGAAGCGGTTTTTTCGTGTCCGGACAAAAATAGTCCGGGCGCACGATCAATGAACTTGCCGGACGATGGGTCCGGAAGAAGGTAATCGAACATTGGATAAGCACGACTTCGTCATCCGATTCGCCGGTGAAGGCGGTCAGGGACTGGTCACATCTGCGGATGCGCTGGCGCGAGCTGCCGCCCATGCCGGCTATTTTGTTCAGACACATTCCACGTTTCCATCGCAAATCATGGGTGGTCCCGCATCTTCGCAGGTAAGAATATCCACGACGCCGGTGCTCAGTTCCGGTGACGGCGTTGACGTGCTTGTGGCACTCAACCAGTACGCATATGACCACCACTGCGACGATCTGAACGAAGGCGCGGTGACCGTGTACAACGCCGAGGAATACAGCCTGCCCGAGGGCGGTCAATATTTCGGGATCAAGGCCGACGAACTCGCCAAATCGACCGGCAATGCCCGGGCGGCGAACATGGTTACGATTGGCGCGGTTGTAAACCTGATCGACTTCAACCTTGATGAAATCGACGAGTTCATCAAGCAGCGGTTCACCCGTGGCCGGCCCGGCGATGAAGAGATCATCGTGGCAAATATCGAGGCGGTCCGACTGGGAGTAGAGGTTGCAAAGACCAGCGGATTCACCGTCGGGCAGATGAGCCCCCCGATTCCGCACGATGGCGAGCAGGTGATCATCACAGGTAACGCCGCATTATCGCTTGGTGCGATGGCCGCCGGTCTCAATTTTTACGCCGGTTACCCGATATCACCGGCCACATCGATTCTGATCTGGATGGAACAAAACCTCTGGGGCGAAGGACGGTTCGTCCACCAGGTGTCCTCCGAGATCGAGGCGATCAATGCGATTCTCGGGGCCGGTTTCGCCGGCAAGAAGGCGATGAGCGCGACCGCAGGTCCCGGTTTCTCGCTCATGAGTGAAGGCCTTGGCCTTGCATGGATGGCCGAGATACCCCTGGTAGTGGCCAATGTGCAGCGGGGTGGACCGGCCACCGGGCTGCCGACCAAGTCGGAGCAGTCTGACCTGTTCACGTGCATGCACCCGGCCCACGGCGATATCCGAATGCCGGTGCTGGCACCCGGCTCGGTCGAGGAGTGCTTCTACGCGGGCGCGCTGGCGGTCAACTGGGCCGAGCGATACCAGGGTCCGGTGATTATCCTCTCGGAGTTCGGCCTTTCCGAACGCGGCGAGAATATCGCCAAGCCAAACCTCGATGAGATCAGCACCGAGAGTCGCGCGGTGGTAAACGAAGGCGACACAGGCAAACGCTACGATTCATGGGACGGCACTACGCCGCTCCCGGGGATGCCCGTCCCGGGCGGTCCCGGTGCATACGTCGCGAACGGTTCAGAGCACGACGAGATCGGCGATACTACCCACCTCCCCCGGCATCACGTAAGACTGATGGAGCGGAGGTTCAGGAAACTTGATCTGCTTGACGGTGCCCACTATGAAATCGAGAATGCGGACGCGGAAGTGATAATCATGCCCTGGGGCAGTTCGAAGGGCCCGGCCCGCGAGGCGTACGACAGGCTCCGGGAGCGGGGCGAAAACGTCGGCTGGCTGTACTCAGTGGCGCTTCATCCGCTGCCCGGTGATATCAAGGACGCCCTGAACTTGGCTGATAAGATAATAGTTCCTGAACTGAACTACCTGGGACAGTGGTCGGCCCTCCTCAGACAGGACGGCTACAGGGCCGAGTCGATAACCCAGTACACGGGATTGCCGTTCAGACCTTCCGACCTGGTGAAACTCATAGGCGAGCGAATTGGCGTTAGAGTTACAGCATGACCAAGCGCAACACTGAATACGACTTTACCTGGTGCCCTGGATGTGGCGACTTCGGGGTGCGCCGTGCACTTCAGGTGGCTCTTGAGGCCTATTCCGTGGAGCATGAAGAGCCGCAATCGAAAACTGTTGTGGTTGCCGGTATTGGCTGCTCCGGAAACATGGTCCACCTTGTTGAGGGCGACCAGCCTTTCGGGATTCACGGGATCCACGGCCGGACCCTGCCGATTGCCTTCGGTGTGAAGATGGGACGACCCGACCTGAACACCGTCATTGTCGCCGGCGACGGCGATTTCCTTTCGATCGGCGCCGAGCACATCGGTCCGGCGGCGAACCGGAACGTCGACATTACAGCCGTCATCATGGACAACGGTGTCTACGGTCTGACAAAAGGCCAGTCATCGCCCACGACCGAGTTCGGGGCGGTGACCCCATCGACCCCGCACGGCAAAATCGAAACCCCCATGTCGCCGCTCAAGCACTACATGTCTGTTGGCGTTACCTACATCGCCTCCTACTATTCGAGCAAGCCGCGCCAGTTGGCGAAAATAATTCAGGAAGCGATGAACCACCGCGGGTTCAGCATTGTTCACGTTCAATCGCCCTGCACAACCTATAACGACACCTACGATTTGCTGAAGGGCAAGCCAAAGGAAGGGATCCAGGGCCTCGCTTTCGAGATACCGGAAGATCACGACCCGACGAGCGCCCAGGCAGCCGTCGACCTGTTGGACCGCCCTGGCATCCCGCTGGGTGTTGTGTTCAGGCAGGAAGGCCAGTCAATGCAAGACCGCTACGAGGGGCTTCAGGCACAGGCACCCAAGCGGACGAATCAGGAAATCCTGGATTCGTACGTGCTGCAGACCTGACCGCTTCTGGCCCCTGGTGAACGACTGCCCGATCAGGCCGTCAGTAACCATCCCAAAACGTCCTCTCCTGTGGGAGAGGGAATTTCGCTTCGCCCATTAATGTGTGCTGGGATAGTTTCTCAGCGAGCCGAACGTCAGCCCGAAGACGCGCGCTCGGCAATGTACGGTGCGAGTGAGTCACGCAGTGCGAGACGACCCCGGTGAAGCCGGGCTTTCAGCGCTGATACCGACACGTCGAGGGCGTCGGCCGCTTCCTGGTTCGAAAGTCCCTGGACATCCCGCAGAATTACGGCAATACGCGAGTCTTCCGGCAGCTTTCCTATGGCATCGTCGATACGACTGCCAAGCTCGCTATTCATCGTGGCAGCGACCGGTGACTCGGCCCAGTTGCTCGAAGCGACATCGGGCCGGAACTCTTCGGATACAGTCATTTCCCTGCCGCGTTTGTCTTTGCGGATGCGCATCAGCGCTGCGTTTACCGTAATGCGGTACAGCCAGGTGGTCGGCAGGGCGTCGCCCCGGAAGCGGTCTCGGGCTTTAAAGGCCGAAACGAATGCGTCCTGGGCAACCTCTTCGGCATCGTGGTAATTGCCCATCATCCGGTACGCAACGTTGTATACGAATCCCGAGTGTTTCTCGGCGATCTCCGCGAATTCTTGGGCGTTCATATGCGGTTGCAGGTCATGTGCAGGATTTTGTGGCCGAATCGACACCGGTTCAGCGATCGATTCTGCAAGCTTCAGCGCAGTTCAATTACCTTACCAGAAGGGTGTGATAATCCCGTTCGAAATGCGGGGCCGTTTTCGGCCCGCCGGCATCAGAACGCGATACCGGCCGGGCAGTATGGTCAGCCTCGTTCACGCTCTAAAAATCGCTCTGGCAATCACACGATACGAGAACCCTTTGAACCGTTTGCGCGTACACTGCATCGTATTAAGCGTCGGCCAGCGGAGATATTCCGCAATTGCGCGAGCTATGGTGTCGCGAGGAGCATGGAGATTGACGTGAGCGTCTCAGCGTCGTGGATAGACAAACTGATCGGCAGGGATGTGCAGCACAGTCCCGACGACCCCTGCGCGGAAGGCATGGCCGACTGTGACGAGGTGCACGACAACGCTTCGGACTTCATCGATGGAGAGGTATCTCCCAGATTGACCACCCGCATCCGCCACCACCTCGGCCTATGCGCCGATTGTGACCCGTGGTTCACCAGTCTTGCACAAACGGTCGGGCTCCTGCGCAAGGTGCCGCAACATAAAGTGCCGGACTCGCTGAAGGTAAAGATCAGCAAGATCACAGGCGAGTAAGAAGACCCCGCATCGTTTAAACAAGAACGGCCCGCCTGCATTCGGCAACGCCGTTTTTTCGTTGGCGCCGGGCGTGCGGGACGCACCTGGGCGAATCACGGAGCTGCGGAGGGGTACGCCGGGCGCCTGGCGAACAACCCCTAAGGGGCCGTACACCTAGCCAAGACCGTTCTGCGTCAGCGCGGGGTCTGATTCTTCTTCGAGCACGTCCGGAGCACTGAAAAACTCCCTGTGCCGCCGGTGGAAGTACATGCTATGAAGCATGATGCCTATGCCGAGCCCCGTCAGCCCGTAGACCACCGCAGGTTCGGTGTTTGAACTGGGCATGAACGAAAGCGCTATGAACAGAAGGAACCCGGCAGCACCACCCCACAGGCTCGGGTGACTGAGCTTGCGGTTCAGTCCGATGCCTATGGCAGCGCCCAGGGTAATGGGTCCCAGCAGCGTAATCCAGGCAATTCCAATGCCTATGCCCACCATCGACGTAACTCCGTCGCCGCCCTTGAACTTTGTGAATGGCGAGTTCCAGTGACCGGCGATAGCCGCAACTGCAGGAATTAGAAGCTCTGCCCCGTCGAGCCCGAGTTGTCGGACCGCAAGAATTGCGAGAAAACCCTTGCTCGCGTCGATGACCGTTACTGCGAAGCCCGCCCTGTGTGACACTTCGCGGAACACGTTGGTTGCGCCCGCCTGCCGGGAGCCGACCTTGAAGATGTTAACTCCGTAAAGTCGGCCCGCAATGTAAGCGACCGGAATCGCGCCCATTGCGTAGGCAATGACTGCTGAAATCAGGAATGTGTTGAAAGTTACTTCTGAACTCATTTTGCAGCGGCAATTATATCAGTGACGTGGCACTGGAAGACGATAACAAATGTCGTGCAGGAACATATACCGAATCACGCGTCTCTTTCTACTACGTCCGCTTCGGTGTGGGTGGGTTCACAATGGCCCTTCATGGGTGATACTTCCGAGTCAATCGAGTCAATATCTGGGTCTGGCGATGTGAGCGCGGTACATGACGCCGGCCTGATCGGGTCGTTGCGGGATTCGTCTTTACAGCGGTTTGCCGGTGCCACGCTCATGTGGGGAACCGGGCACCAGCTGATCACGGTGGCGCAGGGTTACCTGTTATTCGAGCTAACGGAATCGACTCTCTGGCTCGCCGCGCTCGGTGCTGCAGTCGGCATTCCAAACATTATCGTGGCCGTTCTCGGCGGATTACTGGCCGACCGAGTGTCCCGGACCCGGTTGCTGATGGTGGGCTCAACAATTGCGGGCCTGCCGATGCTGGCAATCGCCATTCTTTTCGCCCTCGACGTGCTGGAACCCTGGCACCTGTTGATCGCCGGTGCGGCCCAGGGCTCGGCACTTGCGCTGGACTGGATCGCCAGACTGTCGCTGCTCCCCGACGTTGTGCCGGAAAACACACTGGTGCGGGCGATATCGATCGACCAGTCGGCGTTTAACGGAGCCCGGGTTATCGCCCCGTTGATCGGCGGGTTCATTCTTGGCTCGTTGGGACCGTCTGCTGCATATGGCCTGACCGCCGCGTTTTTTGGGCTGGCAATCGTTATTTACTCCACGTTTCGACCCCGCACTTCCATGGCGCCGGGTCCTCACGCCGGCATCATCGAAGATTTCAAGGAGGTCGGCAGGGTTTTGCGTGGCAACACGATTCTTCGGCTAAACCTGTTGTTCACCGCGGTGAACGCGCTAATGCTTGGCGGCTTGATCTTCATCATGCCTGCTTTCGCAAAAGAGGTTTTCAACACCGACGAAGCTGGTCTCGGCTATCTGTTTGCCGCAATCGGTCTCGGGGCTGTCGCGGGGGCGGTGACGATGTCGTGGACCGGCGGGGTGCGGAGAGCCGGGCCGACGTTATTGATAACCGATGTGCTAACCGGAGGTTTTGTGATTGCGTGGGCATTCACGAGCACCATGCCTCTCGCACTTCCGATCGCTTTCTTGTTCGGCTATTTCAACGCGGTGCACATTGCACTGGGGATCGTGGTGATCCAGGTGAATGTTCCCGCCGAAGTACGCGGGCGAGTTCTCGGTGCCTATGAGCTCGCGTGGGCCGGGTTTCCGCTGGGAGGACTGGCAAGCGGCTCGCTGGCGGCGGCGTTCGGGTTGCGCAACTCGCTGACGATACTTGCAATCGGCCTGATCGTTTTTACGGTGGTGGTCACTGCAGTGAGTCAGCAATTCCGGCAGCTACGGATCGAAAACAGGTAGATCGAGTGACTCAGAAACTATCCCAAAACACATTAATCGGCGAAGTGAAATTCCTTCTCCCCGGGGAGAAGGAGTTTTGGGATAGTTACTTATCGGAAGCGATTTTTGGGAGGTCTGGCCCTGTGATCAGGCTTCGCGGTCGAAATAGTCTTGCTGGTACGGTGGTGGGGCCGGGTTGCCGTCGTTCTGCGCTTCAATCTCGGCCTGTTCGGCCTCGGTCAGGTACTTCGAGGGGCACCGCACGGTCAGGTTGTCGGCGTTGAACGACCCGTCCACCAGCTTCTGTCCCTGCAAAATGATCTCCGAGTGGTCGTTGAAGAAAACCTGCCCGATCTCGCCCCGGTAGGTGATTTCGAGCACTTCGGTCCCGTCTTCGTCTTTGATCGAGAAACGGGCCGTCAGGCCGTCCGCGTCACGGACATAAGAATCCGGGACAAGTTTGCCTGTGACTCCCACCTGCCGGTCGGCCGCCGTCGGCGAGTCGGCGATAGCCTGTGCGACCGATAGATAGCTGACGGTTGCACCCTGGAACGCGATGAAAGCAAAGTAGATCAGCGCGCCGGCGACCAGTACAAACGCGAAGCTAACCTTGGCCCGCGGGCTCATTAGCGTCGAGGTGCGCGCCTGAGAAACCGCGACCGGCGGCAAATCATGATCCTGCTGTTGTTGCTCGTTAATTTCGTTCTTCATAATTCCAATGTGGACTAAACGGTGCCGAATTGGCCGATTATTTTGCCTGGCCGGCCGCTCCCTTGAGCCGGGCGATGTCGTGCTGCAGAACGCGCTGCTTGCTCCCCATGTACAACACGTAGGCGAAGAAGAGTGCCCAGGTCACTGCGAAAACGGCGAACAGGTAGCCGAGGCTGGTTTCAAGTTTACCTTCCTCTCGCTCTACGACCGAGATCGCAACACCGTTCTCTGAAGAGACAGTGATTGGCGCAAACCGTTCCCGGTGGTCGAGGAGCCGGCGCACAATTTCGACGGGTTCTTCGCCCTGGGTGGAAACCCAGCGGTCGCCCGCCTGGTTTTCAAGGCCGTATTCGGTAGTGTCCGACACCTCAAACGTCGTGACCGTCCCGCTGGAGTCCGACACCGCAAACCTGGTGAGGCGACCGTCACCGTCAGTGTCGATGCCGACGACAATTCCGCTGGTCACCGTGCCCGACTGTGCAGAAGCCACCTGTGAAACCATCGTAATCACTGCGACCGCAACCAACAATGCGGCAATGACCAGGACCTGCCCTTTGCAGAATGGCTTCAACTTGCTCCCCTGGTTTCTGTAATTACTGGTGTTTCTGGCGTTACTGGCGTACGTGCTCCGGAGGCCCGCTTCAACTCGACGATGTCGTCCTCCGCCCTGCGAATTTTGTAGCGGACCTGGACGAGATAGATAAAAAGGAACGTGAAGGCGAGCGTAGAGGCCATCAGTACTATCCCCAGATCGCTGCCCAGCGTCGATTCTGCATCGGTAGCAGGCCCGATGATGATCGGCGGGTGCGCCTGCGACCATAGATTGGCCGCGAAGTAGATGATCGGGGTATTGACCGCACCGATCAAGCCGATGACCGCGGCAAGTCGCTGGCGCTGCGCCCCGGGCGGGAAATAGGCCCTGAACATCAGGTACGCAACGTAGATGAAAAAGAGTATCAGGGCAGTCGTCAGCTTCGCCTCGCCGGTCCACCACACCGCCCAGACAGGCCGTGCCCAGATCATCCCCGACAACAGCATCAGACCGCCAAAAACGACCCCGACTTCAGCGGAAGCCACGGCCAGCCGGTCCCACTTCTCATTCTTCTTCCATAAATACATTATCGAGCTGCCGGACACGATGAATATCCCCAGCATCGAACCCCAGGCGACAGGGACGTGGAAGTAGAGGATCCGCTGGACGGCGCCCTGGTTAATTTCTGTAGGGACCCAGATAAATATGAGCCACAGTGTTACGCCCATTAGCGCGGCGGTGAAAATCGGGAGGGGGTCTAAAAAGCTTAGAACTCTGGTCATCAGGGCTGGGTCCGCAGATTGGCAGCGTGCAAAAACTTAGAGAATTTTATCACGAACGAATCTGGTTTCAGAGTGGGCAGCCAGCGGATTTTGACGGTGCCAGGGCTAATCATCGGCCAGGTTTTTATGCACTCCTAACAAAGGTCTGTAGCAGGTGAACGAGAGCCCGCCATTGGCTGTCATTGCGGGGAGTCCGACGACGTGTCAATCATCGCCAATGCGGGACGACATCTTATCCGTCAAGGGCTGAGTCGGCTGATTTAGGTTGCTTGCGACTTTTGTTTCAATTGGGCCAGCGTCGGCTGAAACGATTGGTGTTCCGCGCTGGACGCGGATTGCCACGTCGTCAGACTCCTCGCAATGACAGTGACGATGTTGATACAGATATTAGTCTTCGAGTATGTGCTGGAACACGAAGGCGGAAACCACGATAAAGACGACATCGAAAGCGGCTGCAAGCTGAAGCCATTGTGACATGTCGGACCAGCTGCGTCCGTTGACCACATGGCTTGTGGATTCGACGGCAGCCATGATCAGTGGCGTGACCACCGGCAGGAACAGCAACGGCAGCATCACTTCCCTGGCCCGCACCCTTACCGACATCGCCGCAAAAAGCGTGCCGACCGAGCTGAAGCCGATCGCCGTAAGCAGGCTGATTGCGAGCATTTCCCACCGGAATACGACGAGGTTGAACAACACGGCAAACACCGGGAGGACGACGACCAATGCAACCGTGATGAAAAGGAAATTGCCAAGCGCTTTGCCAAGAAATATCAGGTCCCGGCTGATCGGGGCCAGCATTAGCGCTTCAAGGGTGTTGCCTTCAACTTCCAGGGCAAACGCACGGTTGAGGCCGGTCACACCGGCAAAGGCGACAGCCGCCCAGAGCACCCCGGGCCCGACCAACTTTGCAATGTCCGGGGTCAGGTTGAGCGAAAAGGTGAAGATTACCAGGACCAATAGTGCGAACCCGGCGACCGCGACGACAACATCCTTGTTGCGGAGCTCGAGCAGCAGGTCTTTGCGACCGATCGACCAGATGACGGCCAGCGAATCCCTCATGCGGCAGGACCTTGCCAGGGGCCTTGCTCAGGGGAGAGTGAGTACGCTGCGAGGATAACCGCACGGTCTTGACCGGGCGATGAAGATTCAAGCCCGACGACGCCGCCAGACAAAACGACCGCCCTGTCGGCAATCTCGAGCCCGTGTTCGACGATATGTGTGGTCATGACGACTGTTCGACCGGCCTTGCGGTACTCGTCTATCACGTCGTCGAGCCTCGAAACCGATTGGCTGTCGAGTCCCGATTCCGGCTCGTCCAGCAGCAGCAGTCGAGGGTCGTGCATGAGCGCCCTGGCCAGTGCAACGCGTTTTTGAAACCCGTGCGACAGGGTCCGGACACGGTCGTCCAGCGTCGATTCGATTCCAACCTGCGCTGCCGTGCGGGCGATCAGTTCGTCTATGTTCTGGAGCCTGTACAGGCTCGCGAAAAACATAAGGTTTTCTCGCCCCGTCATGTCTGCATAAAGCATTGGCGAGTGCAGCACCGAACCGGTCAGTCCGCGTGCTGCAGGGCCGTCTTCTGCAAGGTCAACTCCATAAATCGAAACGCTTCCGCTATCGGCCTGCGTGAGCATCGCGAGGATTCGGAGCAGGGTCGATTTGCCTGCACCGTTCGACCCGAGGAGCACGGTCACTTCGCCGGGCGGGAGCGAGAGGTCGAGGCCGCGTAACACTGCTGTTTCGCCGAAATTCTTTACGACTTTCCTGGCGTCGATGGCAGGTTGAATTGCGGTGCTGACCACTACAGGCAGTTCCGTTAGCTCTTGATGGCAAACCGGCGTTTAAACGCATCGGGCTGCATTGACGCCTCGGCAGCGAGCCGCTTGAGCATCTCGTCGTCTTCGAGGTCTGCTGCTTCGAGGCGGATCATGTAACGGCGGGCCACTTCGTAATAAAGGGAATCAGTGTCGACCATCCTGATCGTGGTCTTGCCGGTCCTGGCGTCGCGCATGTCTTCGAATGGCACGGCCTTGAGCTGGCTGTCAACGACGCAGATCATGGCGCCCTGGGCGGTATTTTCGTCGGCCGAGCCGGCGAGCAGAAACCGGACTGCGCCGTGCCCGAGCGTGCGTGTGTAGTCGATATCGAAAGGTATCGGCGCCGCCGACCGCAACTCGTACCCGAGCGTCAGATCGACGATTCCCATCGCTTCGCCACGTTCTGCAAAACGACGTTCTACCTCGACTCTCAGGATGCGCGCGAGTGGCAGTTCGGAGAGCCTGATATTGCCGTACTCATCGCGGGGAATTTCAACGCCTGAGATGTTTCGCAGATCGCGCTTGTTGAACTTGGACGCGATGCCCTCGGCAATGATCGCAACGCCATAGGGCCGATCGGATACCCGTCGTTTCAGGATGGCCCCTTCGAGCACATCGCATACTTCGGACAGGCTTACAGTGGGCTGCTTGAACTCCTCGGGAATGATCGTGATGGTCGATGCCGAGGCCTTGCCGATTCCGAGTGCGAGATGGCCGGCGTGACGGCCCATCGCAACGATGAAGTACCAGCGGTTTGTTGTCCGCGCGTCCTCTCTGAGGTTCAGCACGATCCCGGTGCCTACGTGGCGCGCCGTCTCATATCCGAATGTCGGCATGTCGCCCGGCAGTGGCAGGTCGTTGTCAATCGTTTTCGGAACGTGCGCGACTTTTAGCCTGCCACTGGCAGCGCGGGCGATTTCCGAAGCACCATACGAGGTGTCGTCACCACCGATTGTTATCAGGTGGCTGATGCCGAGCTTTTCGAGCGTCGCGACACAGGTTTCGAGGTCCTCAGGGCGCCGGGTCGGGTTGGTGCGGGACGTGTGGAGGATTGAGCCGCCCTGGTTGTGGATAGTGGAAACGTCCGGGATGCCGAGGTCGACGGTCTGCGAGGTGTCGCCTTTGACCAGGAACTCGTAACCGTTCTTGATGCCGATGGCTTCGCGGCCGGAATTGACCGCCTCGATAACGGCGGCAGAAATCACGCTGTTGATCCCCGGTGCCGGACCACCGCCAACAAGAATTCCTATGCGCCCGTGCCTGCTCGCCATCCGTAAGTCTCCCCGCGATCTCCCCGCGGTCGCCCAATAGTCTGCTGGTCAGTGCGGACCGATTTTTCAATCTGTCGGCGACAGTCCGCCTCCAAGAATATGCGAACGACAACCAATGTGCGTGTGATTGGTGTAGTCAGGTTAATGAAGATTCTGTTTTCAGAACAGACTTGTGACGAAATATCGAGACAGGTAGTGCGGCAAACCCACAGGAATGTGATTCGCGATGACGCAGCACGATCATGAAGACCACGCCGTTACTGACATGTGGCGAGAGGTGCTTGTAAACGGGCACCGCGACACCCCGTCTTCTTACCTGCCCGGCAGCCCCCGATGCAGGATGTGCCTGATCCCGTTGGGCGGAGTCGGCGGCGTGCTGATGAAGACCCGCCGCGGGCGGT
>JADFLG010000085.1 GCA_022564545.1 Chloroflexota bacterium
TTTCCTACAACGTGAACGGCGACTTTACTGAAGTGGAAAAACACCCGGACCGGGTGATTCCCCGCACCGACCCCGAATTGTTCAAGAAGGCTGCCGACAATATCCTGACCGAGTCGGACGTGCGGCTGCTGTTCCACACGCAGGTGTCGGACGTGATCGTGAAGGGCGACCGCATCGACACGGTCGTAGTCAGCAACAAGGACGGGCTGGTCGCGGTAAGACCGAAGGCCGTGATCGATGCGACCGGCGATGGCGACGTGGCGGCCTGGGCGGGCTGTCCATACGAGAAAGCCGAGTCGCTCCAGCCGATGAGCCTGCACTTTCGAATTGCGTTCGTCGAGCTTACGTTCGAGCTGCGCCGCAAGTGCGCAGCCGTCCTTGAAAAGGCGCGGGCGGAAGGCAAGATCGGTCTTTACGGCGGTCCGTGGCCGGCGACGTTCTCGGGTCGGGACATCTACTTCAACGTGGTCCGCGTTCCCGGTGACGCCACTAACCCTGCCGATTGGACGCAGGCCGAAATCCAGGGTCGCCGCGACGCCTGGACGATGTTTGAACTGTGGAAAAAAGCGCTTCCCGAGTTCAAGGACGCATACTTTTTCACGAGCGGGCCAACAGCCGGGGCACGCGAGTCGCGCCGGATCGTCGGCGACTACACGCTGACCGGCGACGACATAAGGCAGGCGAAACGACAGGACGATGTGGTGGTGCTGGGTGCCTGGCGGATCGACCGCCATCCCGAAACAGAGGCCGGGTACCACGAACAACCGACCGTGCCGCCATACGATATTTCGTACCGGACGCTCTTGCCGCAGGGAATCGATAACCTGTGGGTTGCGGGTCGCTGTCACTCTGCCACGTCAGAGGCGCTGGCATCGAGCCGTGTCACAGCGAACGCAATGGGCATGGGGCAGGCTGCAGGCACGGCGGCTGCGATGGCGTCTTCGGGCGGCGCCCGTGGCGCAAGCAGCCGGGAAGTACCGATCAATGAGTTGCAGGACCGCCTGACGGCCGCAAACGTGATCCTTGATCCCGCGTCGGCGATGACCATGGAAAAAACGGCCGTTCGATCAAATAAAGGGAGAAGCCGGTGACGGCTGGTGGAAATAACACAGATGGCGAAGATCGGAACGACTCCGGTAGCCATTCGCAGGAAGAAGTCGAACTGAAGCTGCCAACGCTTCCACCAGTGATCTTCGGCATTCCGATCGTCCTGGGAGCGCTGATCCACGTGTTCATCTGGAGCGGCGACATTATTGGTGGCGCGACCGGAGTTGTGATCGGGGTCGTCCTGATTACGGTCGGGCTGGGGATAATTTTCTGGGCTTTTAGAGTGATGCGTGCTCACGGCGAGCATCCCGAACCAAACCGTGCGACGAAAACCCTGGTGACGAGCGGCCCATTCAAGCGAACGCGGAATCCGATTTATTCAGGATTCCTGCTGATCGGCGCCGGCATGGCTATTTCCTTGAACGCCATGGCGATGCTGGTGGCGGTTTTCTTTGGCGTGGCCGCGCTCACCGCCCTGGTGATCCGAAGGGAAGAGGCGTACCTCGAACGCAAGTTCGGCGAGGTGTATCTCAAGTACGCCAACAAGACCGGTCGCTGGCTGTAGGGGGGGCGCACGAGTGGGCCTCGCACGCCCGGCGACCGGAGCCTACATTGTTCGCTTCAGATCCCTCCGGCAAGGTCGGGATGACGGAAAAATCTTCCGTGATTTCACTCTGCGCGCAGGGCGCACCGCGACAAACGCTACCCCGCCCGCGAAAACTCGGGCCACAACCGCCTGGCGATTCCTGTGCTGGGCATTGCCATGGCAGTTGCCGCCAGAAGGCCCATGCCGAGGCTGATCCACAGCGCGATGTCGTAGCTGCCTGTCGAATCGTAGATCTGCCCGGCGAGCCAGACGCCGCTCGACGCGCCGAACGGCATCACCGTGAACATCGTGCCGTAAATGGTGCCCAGGCGTCGGAGGCCGTACGTATCGGACGCGACAGTGCCGGTGAGCGAGATCACGGATGTCCACGAGCTGCCGATAATCACGACGCCAAGGATCGCCATCGGGAGCCCGGCCGCCATCAACAGCACCCCGTAGCCGAGTCCGCGTATTACGTAGGCCAGTACGAGCAGCGGTCGCCGACCGTATTTGTCGGCCATCAACCCGAACCCGAGCCCGCCTGCGAGCCCGGCTACCCCGACCGCGGCAAGTGCGTATGCACCGTGGATTGCGGTGGCTCCCAGGTCCGTCGTGTAGGCGATGAAATGGGCATTCACGAAGCCCATTGTGTAGCCTCATATGAAGAAACCCAGGGTCAATCGCCAGAACAGTCCCGTCCTGCAGGCCTGGCCGAACGACATCCCGACGTTGGGATCGGTTGACGCCCGGTAAGTCTCGCTTTTGCTCCGTTTGACTGGTACCGCTGGGCCACCAGGTTCGTCGGCGTGCTGTCCGGGACCTGGCCGGCTCTTCAGAAACAACAGCATCAGGGGCAGCGTAAAAAACACGAGGACCCCGGCGAGAATCAGGTAGCCCTCACGCCATCCGATAAATACCACCGCCAGTGCTGCGACGGGGACGAGCGCGGTTTCGCCAGCGGCCGACCCCGTCCCGGCGATCGACATTGCCAGTGCCCGGCGGCGCGTAAACCATGCCCCGATGATCTTGGCTGTGGCGGCAGGGGATGCGAGAGTGAACCCGATTCCCATGATCGTGAAAAGGGCGTAGAGGTGCCAGAGTTGCTGAACGGAAGACATGCCCGCCAACGCCAGTCCGCCAATCAGTACTCCTATTGCTACAACCCGTTTCGGGTCATACCTGTCGGCGAGCATGCCAGCTACGGGACGTAACGCGCCCGTTGCGAGTCCGGCGGTCGCCAGGGCCCCGGCCATCGACGCCCGGCTCCATTCGAACTCCTCAGTCACCGGCCTGAGAAATACGCCAAACGAGAACCGAGATCCAGCGCCACCAAACAGCATTAGCGCGGCGCCGAGGACGACTATCCAGCCGTAGTGATATTTTCTAAGGGAGCGGATACGGGTCTCGCTGGTTGCGGCGTTGTTGGTTGCGCCTTATTTGGCTGCGCCTTTTCTGGGGACGACGTTTTGCTGACGGGGATGGCAGCGCAGGATATCTGTTTCCTGCTGAATATCCACTTGATAGCGGACAGTGCAGGCGGTGAAAAAGGTGGGACGGCTGCAGTAATTCCTGTGCATGCTGCGTTGAACCTCCACCCACGCGTTATCAGGGCAAGACAGGGGCTGGGACAGTTGGAGCGGTCGTTCTATTCTGGACGTTGATCCCGAATCAAGTTCGGGATGACAGTGGCGCGGCACTGCTCGGCCCCCTGAATTCACTTTTAGCGTCAGGGGCATTGCCCCCTGGTCTATCTGAAGATTTACGAAGTAGCTGCCGAGCAAACGGTGTCGATGACCAGTTGCGTAACTATGTACGGGTCGCAGTTGGCGTTCGGGCGGCGGTCTTCGATGTAACCCTTGCCTGCCTTTTCGACCTGCCAGGGGATTCGGACCGACGCACCGCGATCGGATACTGCGTAGAAATATTCGTCGTGTCGTGCGGTCTCGTGCTCTCCAGTGAGCCGCGTTTCGATTCCCGCACCGTAGTTGGCGATGTGCAGTGCTGGCTTGTCGCCGGCTCCCAGGGCCTCGGCGGCTGCGACACACGCTTCGTACCCTTCTCGCATCTCTGTGGTCGAGAAGTTGGTGTGGCAGCCAGCCCCGTTCCAGTCGCCAGCGACCGGCTTCGGACTGAGAGTTGCTGAGATAGGCGTGCCTTTTGGGCCCTTGAAGTCCTCGGCGATGCGATAGAGCAACCAGCGTGCGAGCCACAGTTCGTCTGCCGCACGCGGCGCTGCGACCGGGCCGATCTGGAACTCCCACTGACCGGGCATGACTTCAGCGTTTATGCCGGAAATGTGTATGCCAGCGTCGATGCATGCCTGCAGGTGGGCGTTTACGACGGGCCGGCCGAAGATTTCGTCGGAGCCAACACCACAGTAGTAGCCGCCCTGCGGGGCCGGGAATCCGTTGTTGGGCCAGCCGAGGGGGGCCAGGCCCTCGAAGAAGGTGTATTCCTGCTCAAGGCCGAACCATGTATCGAGGTCCCCGTACTGTTTTGCGGTGGCGGCGCACTTTGCCCGGGTGTTGCTCGGGTGCGGCGTCATGTCGGTGAGGAGCGTCTCGCAGAGGACGAGCTTGTTGACTCCGCCACGGACGGGATCGGGAGTGACCATGACCGGGTTGAGAACGACGTCGGACTGTTCGCCGGTTGCCTGGTTGGTCGAGGAACCGTCGAATGCCCAGATGTCGGGTTCTTTGTCGTCAGCCAGCACCTGCGCCTTCGAGCGCAGTTTCGCTGTCGGCTGAGTGCCGTCGATCCAGATATATTCGGCTATATAGGCCATCGTTCTTGTTCCTCGTGTTGTCGCCGCGCCGCCAGGGATTCTGTCACCGTGCGAGCGTGCCATTGTCCCTTTGGGCCATTGGGCCGACTATGTGCCGCCTGTGCTGACCAGACCGGTGCCGACCAGAATCTCGATGCCTTCGCTGAAATTACGTCTCCAGTTCGAGCAGCGCGCATTCTACTTGCGTCGTGGTCCCGGGGATAGTCGGCGGATAGCTGGTCGCGCTCGACATTAAAGCGACCAAAAGCCAAGTTATATGACACGTGTTTCAAAGGTGTTTCAAATTCGGGTCAGTTCTGCAAAAAGGAGGAAAGATGATGAATCTCATGCTGGTCACATCGACGGGACGCAACTCGCTCCTCATAATCGGCATATGAACCAGGAACACTTCGATTTGCTCGGTGGCACCGCTGAAGACCTGGCTGTCTGGCACCGGGACCATTCACCGGAACAGCTGGATTTGAAGGGGGCCGACCTATCGGGCAGGGACCTGCGGGGCCGGAATTTCACGCGTGCGCTGCTCGATGGTGCCAACCTGTCGGGGGCGAACCTGGACGAGGCGGTCTTTACCGAAGCGAAGTTGAGAGGAACGAACCTGGCCGGCGCTTCGATGAAGAAGGCAACCCTTCTGCGCGCGAACTGTGCGGGTGCCGACCTGACCGGCGTCGATCTCAGGGGTGCGACGCTCTACCGGTGCGTTCTGCGGGATGCGACGATCACCGGAGCGAACTTCAAGGCAGCCATCCTTTTCAAGGTCGCCTGGCCGGAAGGCGTAGATGTTCCTGCGAGGGGGTAGGGCCCCAAATTGCGATCTCGCACGCCCGGGGGGCCAGCATTAACATCCTCACAATGACAGTACCGCCCATCCGGCGACCGGTATCAGGCGGCCCAATATCCACCGTGTCCCTACCCGTCCAGGTCCCCGGTAACGCGCATTAGCGTTTCCTGTACCAGCAGTTCGTGATCGAGGGAGCGGAGCGGGTCTGACTTGCCGCGTATGTTGCGGACGAATTCGGCGAAAGTACCGACGTAGCGGGGCCGGTCCTCGATCTTGACGATGTTCACACCCTGTTTGTACTCGCCCTGGCGTTTTTCGAGGGTCAATCGAATTGTGTCGGCTGGCTCGAAAGGCTCCATGATCGCCGAACCCCTGGTGCCGTAGACCTCGAACCGGCGGGCCATCGGGCGCGGTTCCATCGCCGCGATATCGACTGTAGCGATTGCGCCGTCGTATTCGAAAACGCCGAGCGTATTGTCCATGACCCCGGGCGTCCCAGACGTGGCGTGCTGGAGGAAGCCTGTCACCCGGTTGGGCCGACCGAGTATCCAGACCACCTGGTCGAGCATGTGGCCTCCGAGGTCGTACATCACTCCGCCCCGGTGGTGCGCGAGTCCCTCACGTCCGGTATGGATACCTTCGGGGTTTTTCTCTGGAATCCATGTCGACATGTGCGCCCGGACCTGGAAGATGTGCCCGAGAAACCCCGACCGCGCCCAGTTGGCTATTCGCTCGAATCCATCGTGCTTTCGGAACATGTAGCCCATCTGTAAAAAAGTGCCCTGTCGTCTGGCCAGCTCAACAACTCGCTCGAAACGCTGGTAGTCGTCGCCGGCTGGCTTGTCGTAGAAAACATGTTTGCCCGCTTCGACAATTTCTTCAGTGAAACCGAGACTTTCCCTGTTCGAACCTTCGGACGAAACGGCGACTACGGTCGGGTCGTCGAGGAATTCGGAGGGGCTATCGACCCACTTGACCTGCCCCCAGGCCCCATCACCTGCGCCTTCAAGCTGCTTCCGGCGGTGAGAGTCGGGTTCGTACACGCCAACGACCTCGACTTCCGGGTGGTCGAGCATCACCTGGAGCACACCCTGCGCATGACCGTGTTTTGTTCCGTACTGGGCCATTCGCAGTTTTTCTGACATTGAGATTTGTGCTCCGGTTGCCTGAGTACGGTTGAATCGCTTGCAGGTGTTCGAGTGGATTCTGGCAATTCCAGGCACACCAAATTATCGCAGTCGCGACGTGCCGGACGTTGCCGCAGTCTACGCCGGGGCGCAGGGACAGACTGGCCGCATATTCAGCAGGATCAGGCGTTTCGCACAGCAGAAATGAACGCCCGGATTCGGTCGGGGTCTTTCACCCCGTCGGTCTCGACACCGCTTGCGACATCGACGCCCCAGGGTGAGAGCCGGGCGATCGCACTTTCGACGTTCTCCGGGTTCAGCCCGCCGGCAAGCATTACTCTGTCGAGGTTCGCCACGCCCTCGGCAGCCGCCCAGTCGAACGATTGTCCCGAGCCGCCGTGCGAGATCTCAGAGTAGTGATCGAGGATCACAATACGGTCGGCGTCGAGATGGGGCGTAACGATCCTGCCGAGCTCGGTCGCGGTCGTGCCCTGCTTGACGCGCACCTGTCTGAACATTGGCAGTTGCATTTGCGCGATGTACTCGTCATCTTCGTCGCCACAGAGCTGGACATAGTCGAGGCCAGCCCTGGCAGACGTCTGGTTCACCCAGTCGGCGTTCTGGTTTCGGAAGAGGCCGACCAGCCCGGGCTTGTTTGAGAGGTCTCGATTGCGTTTGTAGGCCGAGACGATCTGCGCTCCCTGGTCGGGTTGGAGTTGCCTGCGGACGCCGTCGACAAAATTGAAGCCCAGGTAATCCGCACCGGCATCCGACGCGGCCACCGCCGCGTCGGCACTGCGCATACCGCAAATTTTTATTCGGGTTGTTCTGGCGGGCACCGGACTATCCGACTTCCACGGTTGCCATTGCCGTTGCCAGTTTGCGAATGTCGCTACCGGCCTTCATCAGCGATTCGCCCACCAGCACCGCGTTCGCCCCGGCGTGGCCCATGCGTTCAACATCGGCTGCGGTTTTCATGCCGCTTTCGGCCACCCGGATGCGGTCGGCAGGTATTTTCGGGGCCAGTCCTTCGAACACCGACAACGACGTATCGAGTGTTTTGAGGTTCCGATTGTTGATGCCAACGATTCGTGGCTCGACTTTCATGGCCGATTCAAGTTCAGCTTCGTCGAATACTTCAACGAGCACGTCCATTCCCATCGAGGTCGAGAGAGTGAACAGGTCGGCGTACTTTTCGGGATCGAGAATTGCGATGATCAGCAAAATGCAGTCGGCCCCGGCTGCCCGGGCTTCATACACCTGGTACGTATCGACGATGAAGTCCTTGCGCAGCACCGGTACACGCGAGCCGCGTGCAATTACGGAAACCGCGGCAAGATCGTCTATTGAACCCGAGAAGTAATCCTGCTCGGTGAGCACCGATATGGCAGTGGCGCCCGCGTCGCAATACAGGCCTGCTCGGTTGGCAGGGTCGAGATGCGGGTCGAGCGCCCCGGCGGATGGCGATGACCTTTTCATTTCGGCGATCAGTGATACACCGCTCCTGGCGCCGATGGCCCTTTGCAGCGACATCGGATTGCGGGAGTGTTCTGCGATTGTCCTTACTTCATCGAAACTGCGATTTTTCTTCGCCTCTTCGATTCGGACCAGCCGCTTTTCGACGATCTCGCCGAGTATTCCGGGAATTGCGATCAAGACCGCTCCTTGTTTGCGTTGCTCGTTTTTATCAGCGCATCGAGTTTGGCCTGTGCCGCTCCAGAATCGATGGAGTCCTGCGCCATCGCAGAGGCCTCCTGAAATGCCGTGGCTTTTCCAGCTGCCATCAGCGCGGTCGCCGAGTTGAGCACCACAACGTTGCGGCGAGAAGTTTCGGGCGCGACCGGGGCGTTGTGTCCCCCGCCCTCGCCTGCGAAGATCGCGCGGATGATTTCGGCCGAGTGCTCTACGGAATCGATGACTAAATGTTCGCGCTTGCCTTCGGGAAGCCCGAAATCGGCGGGCCGGGTCCGGCGACGCTTCACACCGTCTGAATTGACCTGGTAGATCAGGGTTTGACCTTCGATGTCGACTTCGTCACCTCCGGATTCGGCATGGACGACGAACGCATACTCGGTGCCGAGAATTTCGAGTGCCTTTGCGATTTTCTGGGCGAACGCCGCGTCGGAAACGCCCACGACCTGGCGGGTCGCGCCCGCGGGATTTGTCAGAGGTCCCAAAAAGTTGAAGATCGTGCGTATTCCGATCTGGGGACGCAGCGGACCCGCAAACTTCATCGCCGGATGAAACGCCTGGGCGAACATGAAGCCGATACCTGCTTCGGCGAAGCAGTTTTTCACGCCTTCGGGCCCCAGCGTTATGTCCACGCCGAGGGTTTCAAGCACGTCTGCGCTGCCTGACGAACCCGACATCGCCCTGTTGCCGTGCTTGGCAACCGGCACGCCAGCCCCCGCCACGACGAACGCCGAAGCCGTGGATATGTTGAACCAGTTGAGACCGCTGCCACCCGTGCCGCAGGTGTCGACCATGTCGCTTTCGGTGTCGATATGGAGAGAGACTTCTCGCATCACGCTCGCCATCCCCGCGATCTCGGAGGGCGTTTCGCCCTTCATTCGCAGGGCGGTCACGAACGCACCGAACTGGGCCGGGGTCGCATCGCCCGACATGATGGAGCGCATTGCGTCGGCGGCGTCTTCCTGGTCGAGGTCCACCCCGTCGACTGCTGCCTGGATTGCCTGCTGGATGTTCATGGCTTCCTGGTCGTGTAAATGGTCAAGTAGTGCGCAGTGCACGAGGGCACTTCGATCAACTGCCTAGCCAACTGCCGATGGCTTGTCGAGGAAGTTCTGGAGCAGGTCCTTGCCAGCCTCGGTCATGATCGACTCGGGGTGAAACTGCACTCCCTCGACGTCCATTTCCTTGTGTTTGATGCCCATGATGATCCCGTTCTCGGTCCTGGCCGTCACGTCGAAAACTTCGGGGACAGTTTCTGGCTCGACCGCAAGCGAGTGGTAGCGTACGGCTTCGAATGGCCGCGGGAGGCCTGCGAAAACGCCCTGACCGTTGTGGTGAATTGGCGAGGTCTTTCCATGTCGTATTTCGCCCGCGCTTTTGACCACGCCGCCAAACGCCTGTGCGATGCACTGGTGGCCCAGGCAAACGCCAAGTACCGGAACAATGCCGGCGAAGTGCTTGATTATGTCGACCGATATACCGGCATTGTCGGGCGTAGAGGGGCCGGGCGAGACGACGACTCGCTCAGGCTTAAGTTCGGCGAGTTCGGCGACAGTCGCCTTGTCGTTGCGGACCACCTCGACCTCGGCCCCGAGTTCTGCGAGGTACTGGAACAGGTTGTAGGTGAAGCTGTCGTAGTTGTCGATCAGGAGAAGCATCGGTTTTTTACTCGACTGTAATTGCCATAGTTGCAGTGTGGGTGGGTTCGGATGAAACTTTTTCACTGCTTCGCCAGGATCGATCATGGACAGGTTCAGCCCTGGCGATTGCCAGCAACGGTGCCCTGGCCTTCTGGAGCGATTCGAGATCTTCGGCCTCTGGAATGGAGTCGAATACGATTCCCGACCCGGCCTGAACATGTGCGGTGCCGTCCCGGAGGACGATCGACCGGATGACGGTCCCGGTGTCGATATCCCCATTTGCACCGAACCAACCGATGCCGCCGCAGTAAGGCCCTCGTCCTTCGGGTTCGAGTTCGGCAATGAGCTGGATGGCGCGTATTTTCGGCGCGCCCGAGAGGGTCCCGATCGGGAAGCCTGCTCTAAACGCGTCGATTCCATCGTTCCCCTCCGCAAGCTTTCCCTCAACCCGTGAAACAAGGTGCATTACGTGAGAGTAGCGTTCGACATGCTTGAACGAATGGACCTGGACCGTGCCCGGTACGCAGACCCGCCCCAGGTCGTTGCGGGCGAGGTCGACCAGCATCACGTGTTCGGCCGATTCCTTCTCGCTTGAGATCAGGTCGGCTTCGTTCTGGAGGTCTTCTTCGGCTGTCGCCCCACGCGGCCGGGTCCCGGCTATCGGATGTACCGAGGCGACGCCGTCCGTCGATCTCATCATCAACTCGGGAGAGGCGCCGATCAGTTGCATGTCGCCAAGATCGAGCAGGTACATGTACGGCGAAGGGTTCATGGCCGACAGTTGTTCGTAAATGTCGATGGGATTGCCAACGGTGGTGATTTCGACTCGTTGCCCGAGCACGACCTGTATTAGCTCGCCCTCAATGATTGCATTTCGAGCGCGCCGCACCATTGAGGGGTACTCCGTGTACTTCGTACTGATCGGGGGCGGTGGAGTGAGGAGTTGTTCGGTTAATGATTGCGCCCCTGTTACTTCGGTTAACTGGGGGTTGGGCCCCGCTGTTTCAAGAGCCTGGCAGATGCCTGAAATTCGGTCAGTCACCGCGTCGTACTGGTCCTTTGGCGACGACGCGAAAATGATGATGTGAAGCTGGTCGAGCAGATGGTCGAATACCAGTAGCTCGCGCGGAAACAAAAACGCCGCCGACGGTGATCCGGTCGGGTCCTCTGGCAGGTCGCCAACCGATGGCTCGAAGTGTGTAATCGCCTCGTAGGCGACGTATCCGAATGCGCCGGAAATTAACCCCGGCAGGTCGACAACCGGAGCGACGGTTCGAGACTGGAAGCGATTTCGCAACGCTTGAATCGGGTCAATATCTCCGAGCGTTTCTCTCGCACCGGTGCGAACGACACTTTCAGCTAACGGGCAAACGTATGAGTAGCGGGACGCCCCGGCTTCCGGTGATTCCGATTCGAGTATGAAACCGGGGCCGTTTATTTTTTGCGTGCCCAACTCGCGAAGGGTCCTGAACGCGTCGACCGGGCGGCAAGCGATACCGTCGACCACAGCACGTACTGGCACGACATCGAATTTCATCGAGGCTGCTTCGAATTCAGTGAAGGACGTTCTGAGGGACACGCTAGACACCGGACGATTCCTCCGCGTGGTCGATCGCCCGCATTAGCGCGCCCAACTTGTGAAGCGTCTCCTCGTACTCGGTCTGTGTGTCGCTGTCGGCAACTATTCCGCCACCTGCCTGCAAATAGGCAACCCCGTCCTTCAGCACCATCGTCCTGAGAGAAATAGCGGTGTCCATATTGCCGGTGAAACTGAAGTAACCGACCGCCCCGCTGTAGGGACCTCGCTTGTCGGGTTCAAGTTCGGCAATGAGTTGCATTGCCCGAACTTTCGGAGCGCCAGAAACGGTCCCGGCCGGAAAGGCCGCTTTCATGGCGTCGAAAGCGTCGTATTTTTTGGAAAGATCGCCCGTGACGTGCGAGACGATGTGCATGACGTGAGAGTATCTCTCGATCTCAAAACTCTGCGTCACTTCGACGCTGCCGGGGTCGGAAACCCGGCCAACGTCGTTGCGGCCCAGGTCGAGCAGCATCACGTGTTCAGCGACCTCTTTTTCGTCGTTGATAAGTTCGCGTTCAAGCTCGTCGTCGTGCTCGGGATTTGTGCCGCGTGGGCGAGTCCCGGCGATCGGGTGAACGGCCATCTTGCCGTCGATCACCTGGGTCAGGAGCTCTGGAGAAGCGCCGACAATGTGAAAGCCGTTCAGGTCGAGGAAGAACATGTAAGGGGATGGGTTGATGGCCCTTAGCGACCGGTACAGGTCGAACGGCCTGGCGGGAGTTCGCCGGGCGAGCCGCTGAGAGACGACGACCTGGATCACCTCGCCATCTTCGATAGCCTGCTTGCACTTTTCGACCATCTTGCCGTATTGCTCTCGCGTCATGTTTGGTATGTACGGCTGCCCGGTCGATTCACCTTGCTCCGGTGAGGGCTGATTCGAATTGCCGACTGCACTGTAATCGAGGTTGGGGTCGCGCGACATGAAGGCTGACGGCGGCAAGAAGTGCCGTCGTGAACTGTTTGGCGGGACCGGTCGGTCGAGTCTGGCGACGACCTCTTCGATTTTCGCCGTGGCCCGGTCGTATGCTGCCACCGCGTCGCCATTCACACCGGCGTGTGACACGACGAATATCGTGTGGCGGACATGGTCGAAGATCAACAGCGAATCCGTAAGCATGAACACCGCTTCCGGCACGCCGAGGCCGGATTTTTCGTCGGTGATCGGCGGGACCGTCGGCTCGAAATAGCGGATTGCGTCGTACGAAAGGTATCCGACCGCACCCCCGTGAAACTTCGGGAGCCCTTCGACATGCGCGTACTTCACGGTCGCCATCCGGTCGCGCAGCAGGTCGAGCGGGTCGATTTCGCCGTATTCAGTTCCGGCGCCAGTGGTCAGCACTTCCGACGGTTCGGTTCCCAGGAAGCTGTAGCGGGCAAGGTTTTCGCCACCTTCAACCGACTCGAACAGGAACGAGTAGGGTCCGGTCGCGGTTTTGAGGAAGGCGGAAACCGGCGTTTCAAGGTCAGCGCTTATCTCTCGATAAACAGGGATCAGGTTGTGGTCGGTCGCGAGCGATTTGAATGTGCTGAGATCGGGTGTGTAGTTGACTCTGGGCATGATGAGTTTTCCTGGGGCATGTGCGATTGATCGTGTTGGAAATCAGTTGCGGCTTCACCAGGATGTGACGCCACAGGCGCAATTGGTGCAACAGGCGTTACAAGTTATGGGCGGTTGAAAAGTCATCGGAGCGGTTTGAGGTGATTTGATCTGAATTATCTAATCGTGGTGAACGAAACTACTTCCAGTTCTTCGTGTAGCTGGAGATTCGCATCGCGTCACGGACCATCTCCATTGTTTCAGCCGCGATCACACGGGTCCGTGCGACTCCGGTCATTAGCGCGTCCTCTACAAGGCTCATATTTTGTTCGTAGTGGGCGCGTTTTTCGCGAATCGGATCAAGGAATTTATTCATGGCCTCAGCGAGTGCGAGCTTGACCTCGACATCGCCGATCTTGCCCTCGCGATAACGGGCTTTGAAATCGTCGACCTGCGCGGTGTCCGGGTTGAAGGCGTCGTGATACTCGAACACCGGGTTGCCTTCGACTTTGCCGGGGATGTCGGCGCGAATCCGGTTGGGGTCGGTAAACATGCTCCGGACCTTCTTGGTGACCGTGTCGGCGTCGTCCGACAGCATGATCGCGTTGCCCCTGGATTTGCTCATCTTGCCCTGCCCGTCGGTTCCTGAGAGCCGGGGCACGTCGCCAATTAGCGTTTCCGGTTCGGGAAAGACCTCGCCGAACATTCGGTTGAACTTGCGAACGACCTCGCGGGTCATTTCGATGTGCGGGGCCTGGTCATCGCCGACCGGGACCAGGTGAACGCGTGGCAGCAGGATATCGGCGACCTGGCTCATCGGGTAGGTGTAGAACCCGACCGTGCGGCGCTCGACCGGGAGGTCGGCCAGCTCGCCCTTGAGAGTCGGGTTGCGTTCGAGCATCCCGAGCGGGGTGATGAAACTGAGCAGCATCGACAGTTCAGCGAATTCAGGGACGTAGCTCTGGACCACGAACGACGATTTTTCGGGGTCCATGCCGACTGAAAGCCAGTCGAGCGTGACCTGCAGCACCGAATCACGGATCAGGTCGATGTCGTGGAAGTGGTCGCCAAGCGCCTGGTAGTCGGCGATCAGGAAGTAGCACTCGTACTGGTCCTGCAGGTCAACCCAGTTGTGCAGCGCGCCGACGTAGTGACCGACATGCAGCGCGCCGGTGGGCCGGATACCGGTAAGAATTCGCTTTTTAGCTTCAGTTACTGGCGCTGCCATGTTGTCGTTTGACTTTCGATTTACCAATTGTCGATGTTTGTCGCC